>JAVBUM010000020.1:0-12730 GCA_031555325.1 Niveibacterium sp.
GCCTCCCGTAGGAGTCTGGGCCGTGTCTCAGTCCCAGTGTGGCTGATCATCCTCTCAGACCAGCTACGGATCGTTGCCTTGGTAGGCTTTTACCCCACCAACTAGCTAATCCGACATCGGCCGCTCCAATCGCGCGAGGCCTTACGGTCCCCCGCTTTCTCCCTCAGGACGTATGCGGTATTAGCGCAGCTTTCGCTGCGTTATCCCCCACGACTGGGTACGTTCCGATGCATTACTCACCCGTTCGCCACTAACCTTTGGAGCAAGCCCCAAAGATCCGTTCGACTTGCATGTGTAAGGCATGCCGCCAGCGTTCAATCTGAGCCAGGATCAAACTCTTAAGTTCAATCCAACTGGCCAAACTCATCATCACTGACTTGTTGGCACTCAATTTCTTTGCTACCCTGCAGGAAACCTGCAGCACGAAAGTCACCGAGCGCCCACACTTATCGGTTGTCCAAGTTTTTAAAGAGCATCTACTGCATCACTTCTTTTCGCTTTGCCGCTTTCGCTACTGCGTCTGCGTCGTTGCGAGAGATGAGATTCTGTCAGAACCACAATCTCGCGTCAAGCATTTTGTTTTGCTTTTTTTGTTTCCGCCGCTTGAACTGTCGTACATGCGCTGAAACCCGCAAAACCAAGTCAGTCATTCTTCCCGACCAACCCTGCCTGACACTCCCCTGCCGCCTTGTTTGTCTCCAAACCCCGTCAGCAGAGAGGCGAGACTTTAGCGTTACAAAAAAGGCCTGTCAAGTGTTTTGCGAAAACTCTTAGCGAAGGAGGCCAATCGAAGTTCTCTTGTCGGCCCTTGGCTCTACGACATCGCGGCCTTCGGTGCCGCTCTTCTATCGTGATTCAATCTGAGTTCGGACTTGCCGGCCCTGTTCCAAGCCTTGGAAGCATAGCTGGCTAGAGCTCTGCGATCTCCCACCCGGCGATCTTCAAAATGCCTGAAATGGCACTGACATGAATCGCCTTGGCAATAAGGCAATGGCAAGGGCGGGGCATCCTTTGACAAGAAACGGCGCCCCTCCAAGTGTTTAGCGCTAGCGCATGGCGCAAGGCCGCATTCGATACTCACACTGTGCCAATGGTTTGGAGTTCGCTCTGCTCTCCCTCTGAACAGCCGAACTCCAAAGTGCCATACAAGCCCCACTGCGAAGATCGCCACAATCACCAGCGCAACACTCGTCATCTGCATATCCTCCAGCATCCTCGACAACTCTACCCAGGGGCGCCTGAGAACGCACCTCCGAGTTCCGGCGTATCAGAAATCCGCAGGCTGCGCAAAACACCCTCGGCCGCCGTCCTTCGGCACAATACGACCTTGTGCCATGAGGAGGCACGTGACTCGTCAAACGCCGGAGGAAAGCTTGATGTTTGAGACAACAAAGTTCCTGCTCGATGAAAAGGAACTCCCCAAGAACTGGTACAACATTGCGGCTGACCTGCCGATCCCGGTGGCGCCGCCGCTCCATCCGGCCACGAAGCAACCCATTAGTCCCGATGATCTCTCTCCCCTGTTCCCCGCAGCGCTGATCGAACAGGAAGTCTCCACAGAACGCTATATTGAGATACCCGAACCAGTTCGGGATGTACTTCGGCTATGGCGTCCCGCACCCCTGATCCGCGCCCGGCGCCTCGAAAAGGCGCTCGGCACGCCAGCACATATCTATTACAAATACGAAGGCGTATCGCCTGCCGGAAGCCACAAGCCAAACACTGCCGTGCCACAGGCTTGGTATAACAGCCAAGCTGGCGTGAAAAAGCTGACGACTGAGACAGGCGCGGGACAATGGGGCAGTTCGATAGCTTTTGCCGGCAATCTGTTCGGACTCGACATTACGGTGTACCAGGTTCGCGTCTCGTACGACCAAAAACCGTACCGCCGCGCACTTATGGAAACGTACGGCGCCCGCTGTATTCCGTCCCCGAGTCGCGAAACGCAGTCCGGAAGAGCGATCCTCGAACAGAATCCGGATCACCTCGGTTCCTTGGGCATCGCAATCTCCGAAGCCGTAGAAGTTGCAGCACTCAATGACGACACGAAGTACGCACTCGGCTCAGTGCTCAATCACGTGATGCTGCATCAGACGATCATTGGCGAGGAAGCTATCCGCCAGTTCGAACTGGCAGGCGAAGATCCGGATATCGTGATCGGTTGTACTGGCGGCGGTTCTAACTTTGCCGGCATTGCCTTCCCGTTCCTCGGACTGCAGCTGCGGGGTGGAGCGAATGCGAAGAAACGCCGGATCATTGCCGTCGAGCCTGCAGCCTGCCCTACCCTGACACGGGGCAAGTTCGCCTACGACTTTGGCGACACATCCCACCTCACCCCGCTGGTAAAAATGCATACCTTGGGTTCGACCTTCACTCCGGCTGGCTTCCATGCCGGCGGCCTGCGCTATCACGGGATGGCGCCCCAGGTAAGCCACCTTCAGGACCTTGGCCTGATCGAAGCGCGCGCCTATCACCAGACTGCTTGCTTTGAAGCGGGTGTCCTGTTCGCGCGCAACGAGGGCATCGTTCCAGCCCCTGAAGCCAACCACGCGGTAAAGGCCGCAATTGACGAAGCGCTGCGCTGTAAAGCAGAAGGCCGCACCGAAGTCATCGTGTTCAACCTCTCCGGCCATGGTCACTTCGACATGGCGGCCTACCAAAACTATTTTGCCGGCAATCTCGTCGATCAGGAATACGACGCCAGCGAGCTGGCAATGGCGTTGTCCGGCCTCCCGAGCGTCGCATAGCGGGAAACTCGCCTCTGGCTCGTCCCACACAACCAGAGGCGTTTTCTTGGCCGGTCGCTCTCAATCCAAGCACTTCGATCTGCGGAGAACCTTCTTTGCCCCTGCACGACCGGCGTGTCCTCAAGGAGCGTCTGTTAGAAGCTCACTGCAAGCCCCACTGAACTGCCCGAAACATGGTCGCCAAATACGTAGCGTCCAACGAGACGCAGGCGTGACACGACAACCGGATAGGAGCTCGTCTCGAATTCGAGGCCTGCCCCAAGCGATGTCAGATTGGTGAAGCCCAGCACACCACGCTGGTCACCAAAAAATTCAGAGTGGGTCAATTCCAATACATAGCGAAATGGCCGCCGCAGGATGCGCAAACCGGTAGGCGCCCGCCAGCGAGCCCAGAGGTTTGCGGTCTGAGAGCGGGCGTGCCCCTTGACCGCTTCGGAACTGTCGCCGTAGCTCTGCAGATGAATCGCCGAGTAACGCAATTCAACATCAATCTCGTACGCGGCTCGATAGTGCTCATAGTCGAGCATCAAAGCGCCGCCATATCCAACCGCATCAAGATATCCGTTATTTAGGAAGTCGATATCGTGGCCAGTTCTGAACTCGATAAGGCTCTTCGCAACGGAAAGATCGCTGCTGACGCGACCAAGCGCGAAGTTGGCAATCGGACGAAACTTGAGCTCATCAAGAATCGGGAAATCCCAGCCAATCCCGACTGATCCCGTCAGACTGTTCCACTTCGTTGGCAGGATTCGCTCTTCCGTACCGTTGGTCACGACAAAGGTCGGATCGTACCGGCTGGCTGCAATGCCCCCTTCTAGATAGAGCGGCATCTCTTCGCCAACGGTAAAACCTCCCGCAACCTGCGTCATCGACAGATCGGGATTGCCCGTATTCTGGTCGGTGATCGACAACGAACTGGTCGTCAGATCCGGGATGACGGAGTAGCTCATCAGCGCAAGCACGCCATTGGCACTGTGTTTGATGCTACCTGAGCGCACGGCAAAGACACCGTCTTCCTGCGCATGACAAGGCTGCACGGCGATAACTATCGCAAGAGTGATCCCGACCCCAAGGAAAAGTCTGCAACTGCACATCTTCACCCCGCTTGGCAGGAAAAAGGCTTCCGCATTGATCGACTCAGCCAGGAGGTTACGGTGGCCATTGCAACCGAAAATGAACACCATCCTGACGGCTCAATTGCGAGCCGGAAGGCCTCCCGACTCGCGTATTTGTTGCCTGTTGCCCCCGAAAACTACTGTCTTTCTACCCAGCCGACGACCGTGCCGTGCGAAGCCATACGCGACACTTGTCGCAACGCACCAGTACAAACGGGAGTCAGGCTGCAACGGGCGCAGTGATTGAATCGATCCGCGCAAGCGCCCCTTCATCGAGTTTCGACACCACATCAAGTGCCACCATGTTCTCCTGAAGCTGACTTACACCAGACGCTCCCGTAATGACTGTCGAAACATTGGGATTGCGGGTACACCAAGCAAGCGCCAGTTGGGCAAGACTACATCCAAGGTCACTTGCGACTTGGGCGAGCGCTTCGACGACCTTGTTCTTCGCGGGATCGGTCAAGTGCTCACGCAGCCATGACAGATTTTCCATGGCGCCACGGCTACCCGATGGAATACCGTTGCAGTACTTTCCGGTCAACAAACCGGAGGCGAGCGGACTCCACGTTGTCAGCCCCATCCCAATGTCTTCATAGAGCCGGCGGTATTCCTGCTCGACACGTCGGCGATGCAACAGGTTGTACTGCGGCTGCTCCATCACAGGTTTGTGTAGATGGTGACGCTCGGCAATTTCCCACGCCGCACGGATTTCATCCGCAGCCCATTCCGAGGTACCCCAGTACAGAGCTTTGCCCCGCACAATCATGTCGTGCATCGCCCAGACCGTTTCCTCGATTGGGGTATTCGGATCGGGCCGATGACAAAAGACCAAGTCGACATATTCAAGGCCGAAGCGCTTGAGCGAAGCATCGATCGCTGCCAACAAGTATTTGCGGTTCAGCGTATTACGAAGGTTTACGCCGTCCTCGATGCCCCAGAAGAACTTGGTCGACACGATATAGCTGCCGCGCGACCAGCCAAGACTGCGGATTGCCTCTCCCATGATCGATTCCGAAGCCCCGCCTGCATAGGCCTCCGCGTTGTCAAAGAAGTTCACTCCATAATCGCGCGCGGCCGCCAACAATTCGCGCGCAGCAGCAACATCAAGCTGGTTCTTGTAAGTCACCCAGGAACCCAGCGAAAACTGACTGACCTGCAGGCCAGAACGCCCCAGACGGCGGTATTGCATGGACTCTCTCCTAGTGAAGCCCGCGACAACGAGGCGCGAGCAATTGCCGACGCTATGAAGATGACACTATCCGACCAGGGTAGATCCTACGACGATCGATAGATCGACCTAGAGCTGCCGTAGTTCAGGCCGCAGAACGGTGTCAAGAAATCGCAGGAACGCACGTACCGGAGCCGAATTCTGCCGACCGCTCGGATACAGCGCCACAACTGCCGGCCCTGGCCGTTTCCAGTCCGGCAATACTCGAACGAGCTCTCCACTGATCAAGTAGGGGCGTAGCTGGAAATCGAAATCCTCGTAGATGCCCAGCCCGGCACGTGCGCAGGTCAATCCCGCACGTGTGTTGTCAACAGCGAGTACCCCATCGGCTGGCACAGTGATCCTGTCTCGCCCCTTGGCCAGCACATAGTCGATTGGCCGGCCAGCATCAGCATCGAAGAAGTCGATCGTGCGATGTCTGCGAAGATCGTTGGGGTGCCGCGGCATACCTTGACGCGCCAGATAGCCCGGACTCGCCGCCATGACGAAACTCACCTGTCCGAAACGGCGAAACCGATAGGCCGAATCCTTCTCGGCTGACAGGCGAAGCGCACAGTCAATGCCCTCCTCCGCCAGATCGGGAGCCCGTTCAGACAATGAAACTCGAAGTATCAAGTCCGGATGACTACGCAAGAATTCTGGCAAACGTGGGAGGACAAGGGTGTTCGCGATCGATTCGGTCATCTGGACATGGAGCCTTCCCGCCACCCGACCGGCACGCTGCCGAAATTCCGAAGTCAGCTCCTCGAGCCCCTCAACCAAGACTCCAGCGCGTTCGGCAAAGCGCTGGCCGTCCGCAGTCAACGAGACATGTCGAGTACTGCGATTGAGAAGCGGCGCACCAACCTCCCCCTCCAGCGCCTGAATTTGTGTGGTGACGGTGGACCGGGCAAGACCAAGTCGGCGCGCTGCAGCCGAGAATGACCCAAGCTCTGCAACAAGTAGAAAGGTCCGCAGGGCATCGAAGTGTTCCATGGCGTCCATTTGTTCGACTATGCCGAACAATCATTTTGGCGCATGCGAGCAAGCAACACCATATGATTCAATCGCTTAGTCGCTAAACGAGTGTGACCTCATGTCCAACCGCAGTTCTCGCGGGGCAAACGCAAGGCATCGTTCAGCAGATGCTCTCCTTGCGTTGATATCCCAATTGCCAGTCATGCCGGCAACGCGCCAGAGCCAGTCCACTAGGGCCGGCCGCATGTTGTTAGATATTCATGTTCAACGTTGCGCCCGCCTGTTATGGCTGACGCAGCAGGAGAAGACAATGAAAAATTCGACCATTCATGCTGGCGAGGATCTTTTTCACGGACACTCAAAGGACTGGATCGTGTCATTGGTCAGCGCAACCCTTCCCTACGCTATCGCAGCGCTCTTCGTGTTCGCATATCACGAACAATGGCTGGTGTTCTGATTGAGATTGACGCAGCAAAACGATCACCCTGTTGTGTCGGCTACCCTCGTTCCTGCGGAAAAATCCATCGAGAGCCAGTTCCCCTGTGGCGCCCAATTTGATCATCGAAATGCGCGGCGGATGCATCCTCAGCGCTTGAAGGGGAATTCCTTGACGCTGGGACCACGGCCCGCAATGAGATCGGCCAGAGCACTAGCCGATCCGCAAGCCAGCGTCCAGCCAAGCGTTCCATGTCCGGTATTGAACCAGAGGCCAGATACCCGACTAGCTCCAATGATCGGAACATTGCTCGGTGTAGACGGTCGCAAGCCATTCCAGGCTTCGACACGCTCGAAGTCCGCCGCACCAGGAAGGGTTTCTTTTGCCCAGCGGATCAGCGCCGCGGTGCGCGCCTCGTTCGGTGAGTGATCAAACCCATTGAGTTCAGCGGTACCCGCAACTCTCAGCCGGTTGCCCAGGCGCGAACAGACGATCCGGCGAGCTTCGTCAGTAAGGCTCACATAGGGCGCTCGATCCTCATCCACAACAGGCATGGTTATCGAATAGCCCTTTACCGGGTAGATCGGAAGTTTTTCGCCAACTGAACGCGCCATTCTCCGACTCCACGGCCCTGCGGCCAAAACAACCGCATCAGCAGGAATCAACCCCGTCCGACCTTCGGTGTCGATGATATTCACGCCGCTAACCCTACCCTCCATTTGCTCGATCGTCGTCACGCGAATACCGTAGCGGAACCGCACCCCGCGCCCTTCAAGCTTCACTGCTAGTTGGCTTGCGAAACTGCGGGCGTCGCCTGACTCGTCGTCAACGCCATATAAGCCACCCTGCAATCGATCGGCGCAGGAAGCAAGCGCGGGCTCAAGCTCGATACACCGCTGAGCGCTGACCGTCTCGGCACGCAAGCCGCAGTCCGCAAGGATCTTCTCGCGCTCTGGCGCGCGCGCCATGTCCTGACGCGCAAAGAAAATATGCAGCACGCCGCGCGTTTCACAGTCGTACTGAATACCGGTTTCGCTGCGCAGGGAACGCAGGCATTCGAGGCTGTAAGCAGCAAGCCTGGCTATGGCAAGTGTATTGACTCGAGTACGACTCGCAGTGCAATTGCGCAGGAATGAAAGCCCCCACCGCCAACGAGCCCACTCGGCAGGAAGACGGAAAAGCAAAGGAGCGTCCTCCCGTCCAAGCCACCGAAGAATCTGTCCTGGCGCCTGAGGGTTGGCCCACGGCTCTGGATGGCTGACAGAAATTTGACCTCCGTTGGCGTGGCTTGTTTCGAGCGCCGGACCCTCACGACGCTCCACGACCGTCACCTCGTGCCCGTCCCGCGCGAGATACCACGCGGTTGTGATGCCTTCGAGGCCTGCTCCGATTATCAAAATTCGCATTTTTTATATTTCTGCAAACCGGCTCGCAGATTCGCTGCTTTGTCGTCGCGATCTTATCGCAGCACCTCTTGGCCATGCGACCGTGCCAATGACATGCAACAGGTTGCGGTCAATCTAGGGAAAGCATAATTGCAGCCGTGTCCGGGAGCCGGGTACTTTACGCGTTTGATCCAGCTGGGGACCGCGTCGATCGGGGGATCGGCCAGTCCTGCAATGCACTGGCGAATCGTTCTTGGGGGAACACAATGAGCCGCATGACGCTCACGCAGTATCTGATCGAACAACAGCGGGACCACAACCGCATCACGGGCGACCTTCGCCTTCTCCTTGAAGTCGTCGCCCGTGCCGTCAAGGCAATTTCGGTGAACGTAGGCAAGGGCGCAATTGCTGGCGTGCTCGGCGAAGCAGGCAACGTCAACGTTCAGGGTGAGGCGCAAAAGAAGCTCGATGTCGTCGCCAACGAAATCTTGCTGTTATCCAATGAGTGGGGCGGCCATCTCGCAGCTATGGCCTCCGAAGAAATGGATGACCCCTATGCAATTCCGAACCGGTACCCACGCGGTGAATACCTGCTCGTCTTCGATCCACTCGACGGCTCTTCCAATATCGACGTCAACATTTCCGTCGGTACGATCTTCTCGGTGTTACGTTGCCCTGAGGGCGCAGAACCGACCGAGGAAGCCTTCCTGCAACCAGGCACGAAGCAACTCGTGGCCGGCTATGCACTTTATGGCCCGCAGACACTGCTCATACTGACGGTAGGTTCTGGAGTCGTCGGCTTTACGCTCGACAAGGAATTCGGCACCTGGGTACTCACGAATCCGTCCATGCGGATTCCCGAAGAAACGCGCGAGTATGCGATCAACGCGTCGAACAGCCGCTTCTGGGATCCAGCAATCAAGCGATACGTCGACGAACTCATTGCCGGACGCGAAGGACCGCGTGGACGTGATTTCAACATGCGCTGGGTGGCTTCCATGGTCGCAGACGTACACCGACTGCTCACGCGTGGCGGCATCTTCCTGTATCCGCGGGACAAGCGCGATCCAAGCAAGCCCGGCAAGCTGCGGCTGCTATATGAAGCGAACCCGATGTCCTTTATCGTCGAGCAGGCTGGCGGAGCCTCTTCGACGGGCGAGCAACGGATCATGGACGTCGAGCCTACTACATTGCACCAGCGTGTACCGGTCGTCCTTGGATCGCGCAGCGAAGTCCAACGAGTACTCAACTACTACGCCGAATTGGCCTGAGCTTTCCCTCGCACGCGGCTAGAATCGGCCGCGTGCATCTCCCTACAACAGCCCACTTTCTCCGCTCGGCGTTTGCCCACTTCGCAACTGTCTGCGTGTCTCTGCTCGCAGCAGCGGCAGCTTCCGGCGCGGAAATCACGGTCGACGCGCCCAATGAACTCAGGGCCCTGATCTTCAAGTACGTCGACGCACTGAAGAAACCAGCGGCCGAGCCGGCGTTCGAAGGCGACACCGAGACCGGGCCAGCCATCGACGAGCATATCGAACTGCAGTCACGCGCTCGCCGTGCGCGTGAAGACATCCTCCCGCTCCTGGAAACCGAAGGCTATTTCAGCGCGAAGGTTGAGCTGCTTTCTGCTGACGACGGCAACATTACGCTCAAGGTCACTCCGGCTCGACGCACCGAAATTCGCGAGGTCCGCGTCGAATTCCGCGGCGCCATCGCCAACGACCCCACGTACGCTAATCGTCGCAAGAGCATTGAAGAGCACTGGCGCCTTGGTGTCGGCAAACCCTTCCGGCAGACAGACTGGTCGGGGGCAAAAGAAGCCCTGCTGACCAGCGTGGCCGAACGCGATTTCGCTGCGGCCAAGCTCGTAGAATCCGTCGCAGATATCGATCCGGTTCGTGGAAGCGCACGCCTGCGCCTACTAATCGACTCTGGCCCTCCATTTCAGTTGGGCGATGTCGAAGTAAGCGGACTCGAGCTATACAGCCGCGAGCTGTTCGATCGCTACAACATGCTCCGACCCGGCGAGCCCTACGACTACGAGCGTCTTGTAGCCCTTCAAAACGCCTTGCAGAGCACGCCCTACTTCGGCTCGGCAATTATCGAGATCGACCGCGACGCGGACTATGCCAATGCAACGCCAGTCAGAGTTCGGCTCGTCGAAGCAGCGCCGCAGCGACTTGGTGTCGGCATGGGCTTTTCCACGAATACGGGCTTCCGGTCAGAAGTAAACTATCGGAACGCAAACCTGTTCCAGAATGCTTGGGAACTCAACTCCACTATCCGGCTTGAACAGAAGCGCCAGTCCGCGTTTGCTGACGTATTCTTTCCGCAGACGCGTTCAGCATTTCGTGATGCAGTGGGTGTCACCGCGCTGACGGAAGACATTTCAAACCTGAAGACCACTCGATGGGCAATCGGCGCAACCCGCAGTCGCACACTCCGCAAAACAGAAGTCCGCGTAAATCTGAATTACCAATACGAAACAACCGAACCGGAGGGCGGGCAGCAGACCGAGAGCAAAGCGCTTACGCTCAACTACGGAGCCGATCTCCGCGACGTCGACAACCCCACCGATCCACAGTCTGGCCTGCTACTCGGCTTCCAGATCGGCGGCGGCAGCAAAGCGCTGCTGTCCGACCAATCATTCCTTCGCCTCTATGGGCGTGGACAATATTTCCGCCCGCTTGGGAAGCAGGGCACCCTACTACTACGTGGCGAAATTGGCTACACGATTGCCGACTCACGGGACGGCATCCCTCAGGATTTCTTGTTTCGCACGGGCGGCTCGCAATCTGTGCGGGGTTACAACTACCAGAGTCTGGGCGTCCAGGACGGTAGCGCAGTCATCGGCGGGCGGACCTTGTTTGTGTCCAGCATCGAATACATCAACTGGTTCCACGCACCGTGGGGTGTAGCTGTTTTTGTTGACGCAGGTAACGCCGCGGACGACTGGAAGGATATGACACTAAAGGTTGGCGAGGGGTTTGGAGGCCGATGGAAGAGTCCAGCGGGCCCTCTTGGCATCGACCTCGCATGGGGCAAAGGCGATTCGATTCCGAAAATCCACTTCTCGATCGCCTTTGTCTTCTGATCTGGGTCATTGAAAAATCACAATTGCATAGCACTCAACAAATTCACCACACCTGTCAAAATAAGAAAAGCGCAGTCGCAGCCTTGCTGTTCAGAAGCTGAGACCAGCTGCCAGACACCCAATTGTTGTCTCGCCACAACAGTTTTGTCGGCCAACGCACTTTAACTACATCCTTCGCCTTGCGACCTCTGAAGTCCGCCTGCAACAATCAGCGCAGCTCTCGAGTACGAGACAAGGAAGGGCGACAGCGACGGGGGTGTTCGCTGTCGCTGCATCTCAGATTTTGAGGAGAAATATATGCAGAAGAAATTGATCGCTCTGGCCATCGCAGGCCTGACCGCGGTTCCGGCTTTTGCGGCCGATAGCGCCGTCACACTGTACGGCTTGGTTGATATGGGCTATTCGTGGCGCGGCGACAACTACGCAGATGGCGTTAAGTCGCGCAGCGGCTTCGACAGCGGCCAGATGAACGGTACGCGCCTCGGCCTTCGCGGCTATGAAACACTGGCTCCAGGCCTCAGCGCGATCTTCACGATCGAAGCAGGTATCGCCGCTGACACCGGTGCAAGCAACCAGGGTCGCGCCTGGGGCCGCCAGACTTTTGCCGGACTGGACTACAAGGGCACCAAGGTCACCCTTGGCCACCAGTACACGCCGCAGTTCAACATGTATGCCGCCTACGAGCCGTTCAGCCTGGGCTCAGTCGCGCAAATTAACAACATCTTCACTCACATTGAGGCGCGCGCGCAGAATTCTGTCGCGGTGAGCACGCCGTTCTTCGGCAACGACAAATTTGGCTTTGCCGTCGAAGGCATGTACTCACTCGATTCGCCGCAAGGCGATGGCGCCGTCGAAAGTGAAACTGGCGCCGCCTACCCTGCAGGTACCGCAGATCTTCGCTACGGCAGCATCTTCCCGAAAGTTAAGTTTGGCCCCGCAACTCTGCTGGCCGGCTACACACAGTGGAAAGTTAAGGGCGGCCAAGGTCACAACTCTGCTGTTGATGTCGGCCTGAACCTTGACTTCAAGGTAGTCCAATTGTTTGGCGCTTATGCACGCTATAACAACGGAGTCATCGATAACGATGGCACCAAGTTCACAGTAAACGACGAAAAGCTCAAGTACGACCGCTGGTTCGTCGGCGGCAACGTTCCCCTGGGCAACTTCAACCTGCTCGCGTCCTATGCCTATTCCAAGGACAAGAACGATCAAAATCTGAAGGCACAACAGATCGGCGTGGGCGGCCTGTACAACCTCTCGAAGCGCACAGCATTCTATGCCGTCTATTCAAAAATCCTGACAAGCGACGGCATCGAATCGGCCAACAACGTTTGGTATGCCCCGGAAGTTGGCGATGCAACGAACGTCGGATCCGACTATCGGGCCGGCGTCAACCTCGGCCTGCGCCACACCTTCTAACACCTGCCGAAGGTACCCCATGCTTCACAAGGCGCCCCATGGGGCGCCTTTTTTTGAGACTATCGGTTCAAAATTGGGGCACTCTACGCAGCAGAATGCTGCAAGCAAGAGCGATCGCCGTGACGACAGCCGACGTAACGGACCGCAAGGGCGCCTTGCTGGCCTTGGGCCGCTGCGCGGCAGATCTGCAAGCCGTTCAGAGCCTCCTGGTCGATGGCGGGTATGTCGGCCAGCCCTTTGCGCAAGCCGTTGAAAAACTGCTTGGCGCCACGGTTCACATCGCCAAGCGCAGTCAGCTGCACACCTTTGCCGTCATGCCCCAGCGCTGGGTCGTCGAGCGATCCTT
>JAVBUM010000076.1:0-8626 GCA_031555325.1 Niveibacterium sp.
CCGACTGCCCGACCTGCCCGACCTGCCCGACTTGAACCAAGGCCACAGCCTCGTACTTGGGCGGAATGAAGAGGATCCCAATCACTGCCCCGGCAACGCCAAACAGTAGGCTGCCGAGAATCACCATCCAACCGCCGCGCAGTTTCTCGTAAAGATCAAAAAAACTGACTTCATCTTCTGCAATCTCGTTCGAATTCATCCTTCACTTTCCGAATTGCTCAATGAATAACGGCGCCACTGCGAGTGGGCTCGGCCAAGGAACGCCACAACAACTCATCATCGCCATGCCGTGCCGGCTGGTATTCCCGAACCATTTCCGCCAACAGCGCCAGCACCCTGGGAAAATCGAATGCCTTGCTCGCGACATCGAGCTCAGCCAAGCATTCAACTAGCTTCGCCCACGGCACCTCGTTCTCGTAGGCCCTCATGATCAGTGGATGCGGGGTGCCCTCCACGTTGTCACCTATTAGCAACTCTTCGTAGAGTTTCTCTCCCGGACGCAAACCAACCGTCTCGATCGCGATGTCGCCGTCAGGGTTGATGTCATCCCGCACTTCGAGCCCGCTCAGGTGCACCATCCTGCGCGCAAGATCGATGATCCTGACCGGCTTCCCCATATCGAGGACGTAGACCTCTCCGCCCTGCCCCATCGAACCGGCCTGAATCACCAACTGCGCAGCCTCAGGGATGGTCATGAAGTAGCGCGTGATATCAGGGTGCGTCAGTGTAATGGGACCGCCAGCAGCGATCTGCTTGCGAAACAGAGGAACGACCGAACCAGATGATCCCAGCACGTTACCAAAGCGCACCATGCAGAACCGCGTGCGGCCCCCCCGCCGCGCCAATGCCTGCAGGATCAACTCGGCCAAGCGCTTGCTGGCCCCCATAACGTTCGTCGGCCGCACCGCCTTGTCAGTTGAGATCAGCACGAAGGTTTCAACCCCCGCCGCCAACGCTGCCTCGGCCATACGCCGGGTTCCCACCGCATTGTTGCGCACGCCTTCGATCGGGTTGTGCTCGACGAGCGGCACATGCTTGTAAGCCGCAGCGTGGTAGACCGTCTGCACCCCAAAGCTTCGCATGATCGCTTCACTGCGCGCCTGATGGGAGACCGTGCCGAGGATGGGGACGAGTTCGACATCAAAAGACATTCGCACGCACAGCGAAGTGAGTTCCTGCTCGATCGAGTAAAGCGCAAATTCCGACATTTCGAAAAATACCAGCCGGATCGGTCGCAGCCGAACAATCTGCCGGCACAACTCAGAACCGATCGAACCGCCAGCACCCGAAACCATCACCACCTTGCCGGTGATGCACTGCCCGAGCAACTGCTCGTGCGGCGCCACCGATTCGCGCCCCAGCAGGTCCTCGATTTCCACCTCGCGGATGGCATCGACTACCACATTGCCACCAACGACATCGGCCATACCTGGAACCAACCTGACTTTGCAGCGAACGTGTTCCAAACGATCAAAAATTTCCAGGCGCCGCGCACGCGTCGCCGAGGGAATCGCGAGCAAAACTTCATCGATCTCGCGCTCGGTGATCAACTGCGCGAGATCGGTCGACGCATGCACGCGCAGGCCAGCAACCTCGATCATCTGCAGCGCCTGATCGTCGTCTATGAATAGAACGGGCCAATATTCCGAACCCGCCCGCAGTGCAAGTGCCAATTGTGTGCCTGCGCTGCCCGCACCGTAGATCGCTACACGTTTCCGCTGCGCATGCCGGTGCTCCGCATGTCGAAACCATGCTCGCGCCACAAAGCGCGTCGCCCCTACATAGACGATGGCAAGCAGCCAATAGATCAGCAAGACCCCGCGCGACAGCCCTTGGCCGTGCGTCAGCGCAATGAGTGCGGCCAGCAGGAGCACCGACAGCGTCACACCACCCGCCACCACGAAGACGACGCGGTCTTCCATAAAGCGGATGACGGCGCGGTATAGCCCGAGCCGGGCGAAGATGGGGATCGCAAGTAGCGGTGCTGCCACGATCTGCCAGCCGTAAGGGGCCAGGTAAGGAGTAACCGTCTCGAAACGTAGCGCCAGTGCAGACCAGACGGCCGCAAGGAGGAGCGTCAAGTCGATACAAGCAGAGATGGCTTGTTTCAGGCGACGGGGAAGTTTGAGAAAACGGTTCACCATTCTTCGACGAATCAAGCCGATGCTTGCCCCAACACTTCATTGAGCACCGCGCAAGTCTTGTTTATCTCGGCGTCAGTCAGAGTCGGGTGGACTAGCAACATCAACGAATCCTCGCCAAGCGCTCGCGCAACCTGCAACCTCTCGACTGGGCGCCAATCCGTTCTATCAAAGGCTTTCTCAAGGTACACCTCAGAGCAAGAGCCTTGGTAACACGGAACTCCAAAACGGCTGACTTCCTCGATGATCCGATCGCGCGACCAGTCTGGTGCCAGCCCCTCTCGTCGCACGTAGGCATAGAATTTGTACTGGGCGTGCATGCAACCGCTCGTTGCCGCACAGCCTTTGCCGCAGTCTGCCCCACAATGAAACTCTGGAATCCGAATCGCTGCATGACCCCGACAAACCGCAGCGATTGCCTGCGCATTGACGTTGCGCCGCACGGTCCACTCAGCCATCCTACGCAACTGGATGCGCCCAATGACCGCCTGCACCTCCAGCATCCTCCAGTTGGTACCAAAACTCTCGTGCAGCCAGCGAAAACCAGGCGGATGCTGCCGCTCGTACACCGCCTCATAGCTCTTGCCATGATCCTTGAATGACCACATCGACGACCACAGCCGCTTGTCGTTTGTGGTGACCATACCGCCCTCACCGCCGGTCGTCATGATCTTGTCTTGGCAGAACGACCAAGCCCCCACATGGCCGATCGCTCCAACACTCCGTCCTTTGTAGCGAGCGCCATGGGCTTGGGCACAATCCTCAATCACTACCAGATCGTTCTCTTCCGCCAGTTGCATAATCGGATCCATATCGCACGGCCAACCAGCGAGGTGAACACAAACAACCCCCTTCGTTCGAGGGGTTAGAACCGCACGAATGGTTCGTGCCGAAATATTTCCGCTATCCGGCTCGACATCTGCAAACACCGGCACCGCGCCTGCATTGACAACGCAGGATATCGACGCGACAAAAGTGCGCGGCGTGACCACCACTTCGTCACCCGGCCCGATTCCCAACGCCTTCAGTGCAACGTCAAGCGCCAAGGTTCCATTTGCCAGCGCAATGGCATGACGAGTACCGCACCAATCGGCGAACTCCTGCTCAAATATTCGGCACTCTTGGCCGGTCCAATAATTGACCTTGTTTGACAAGATGACTGCTCGCGCGGCGTCGGCCTCTTCCTCAGTAAAACTCGGCCACGGCGAAAACGGCGTATTAAGCATTCCCTATTCCTTAATCATCAATGGGCGCGCCGGATTGCCGACCACGGTAATCCCTGGAGGAACATCCTTCGTGACTACGGCCCCCATACCGACAACGGCCCCTTGGCCGACAACCAATGGCCGCCCAGGCTTTCCTTGCTTGATAATCGCGCCGGCACCGATATAGGCGTGATCTCCAATAACGATATTTCCGTTGCACTTCACACCCGGTGCGAAGGTGACAAAATCGCCGATCACGCAGTCATGTTCAACATAGCTATAGAGGTTGGCGTGGAAATGCCGTCCGATCCGTATGTTGGAAGTCAATGTGACGAAAGGTGATAGAACGGCTCCCTCTCCCAAACTCACTTCATCCATCAGGACAACATTATTCGCCGCAATCGTCCAGGGCTCGATGCCATCCAGGGCACATCGGTGCGCCAGCTTTTCACGGATCAGACCGTTGGCAATCGCCAGGGCTGCCCAGCGTGCATTGGCCGACACGGCCAGAAACTCGTCATATGAAAGAACACGATGCCCGTTAACAATTGCCGCCTCTGGACGATCGTCGATGAAGACCAATCTTGCTGGGTCAGTACCGGCTCGAAGCAGTTGCAGCCTGGCGAGAGGCATTATTCCGCGACCACAGCCACTCGCACCGTAAATACCGAACAACGGTTGCGTCACCGCTCGCTCCTTGGCGACGACGAGCCAGTAAACTTTGGCATCGTCGCTTCCCCGACAGCACTAATGCCTTCTCGAACGAATACCTTGCGAACTGTCAGGAGCAGGATCTTGAGGTCCAGTGAAAACGAGCGATTGTCCACATACCAAGTATCCAGCCGGAATTTTTCATCCCAACTCAAGGCATTCCGACCGTTGATTTGTGCCCAACCGGTAAGACCCGGCCTCACACCATGCCGTCGCGCCTGGTCGGGCGAATACAACGGCAGATATTCCATCAGCAACGGTCGTGGCCCGACCAAGCTCATGTCGCCCTTGAGCACGTTCCAAAGCTCTGGCAACTCATCCAGACTAGAAGACCGCAGGAAAGCCCCGAAAGGTGTCATTCGCTCCGAATCCGGCAGTTGCTGCCCATCAGCCCCCACCGCATCGCGCATGGTCCGAAATTTGACGATCTCGAATGGCCGACCACGCAAGCCAGGACGAACCTGACGAAAAAGGGCTGGTGAGCCCAGTTTCTTTCGAATCTGCCACGCGACGACCAATAGAACTGGCAGCAGGAAGAGAAGCGCCAACGCAGCGGAAACGAAATCGAAAAGTCTTTTCAACATGCAGTCACTACCTTCCTGGCACCAGGGACCGGAAACAATTAGCAAAGCGGCCAACCCCTACCTGAATCGACATTTCCTGAAGATAGAACTGCCGGCTGCGCTCTCCCATCCGCCTACGTTCCTCGGCACTTGTCGCAAGAAGGCCGATCACCGCATCGGCTAGGCTTTGGGGGTCTTGGGCATTGGCAACGACCCCCCCTCCTGAACGCTCAACCAGTTCAGCGGCATCCCCCGGTACTGCCATCACCACCGGTCTTCCAATCGCCATGTAGGCCTGTGTTTTCGATGGGATGGTTATCGCGAACAACGGATCATTCTTCAAATGCACTAGAAGCGCATCGGCGGCGTTGAGCATTGCTCCGACCTCGGCCATTGGCACCCGAGGAATGAAAACGACATTGTCTAACGCTTCCACATCAACCTGCGCCTTCAACGCCCCAATCGAGATTCCCGAACCAACCAATACGAAGCAGACCTGCGGAGCGACAGGCTTCAATAGCTTCGCTGCCGCGACAACCGAATCCAGTGCCTGGGCAGGCCCCATGTTTCCCGCGAACACCACACGGAAGCGGTCATCCCGAGGGAACTCAGGCGGAACAGCGACGTCACTGGCGCCGCGCCCCAGAGCATTCTCATCGCACCAGTTGTAGATGATTTCCAACTTTTCCGACGGCACCCCGCGCTCAATCAATAAGCGCCGAAATCCTGGGGAAAGAACTACGATCCTGTCCACTCGCCGATAGACCCAAGAGCAAACACGATCAACAACAGACAATATCCGTGCGTTGTTCAACATACCGGTTGCTCGCAAAGTATCCGGCCACATGTCTTGTATGTCATACACCACCGGTACGCCGCGCAACAAGCGGATCAGGGCAGCGCATAAACCAACCGTCAGCGGCGGATGATAGGCATAAATGACATCCGGCTTTCGCAAAATGAAAACGCCATAAAAAAAGCTACTCGCGGCAAAACTCATATAATTCAGAATGCGCCGCAAGGCGGAGCTATCATGGTTGGGATAAAGCGGCAATCGAGTGATGTGCACGCCGTCGATTTCCTCACGCTGGATTACGCGGAGCTTGTATCCGGGATAAAGCCTCCCTCCCGGATAATTCGGAAATCCTGTAACGACCTCGACCTCGAAGCCTTGCCGAACCAACTCCCGTGCAAAGGTCAAGCCCTTGAACGTTGGTTCAGGATCAAACCATTGAGTCAGAATAACGATGCGCGTGACCATTAAATCAATACCGCTTCCAGACCACCCGGTTCACATAGTCCGCATAACTGTGAATCAGGCGCAGCACTTTATCGGAAACATTGGGCATGCTGTAGTCGTCAACCGGTCGCAACACGCGGGACTTGCCACGCGGCTGTTTCTCCAGGATCAGGAGGGCTTGCATGACCCTTGCCTCATTGAGACCAACCATCATCACTGACGCTTCCTCCATGCCTTCGGGCCGCTCGTGCGCCTCGCGAATATTGAGTGCAGGGAAGTTGAGGATAGAGGACTCTTCCGTGATCGTGCCGCTGTCCGAGAGCACCGCCCTGGACGTCATCTGCAGCTTGTTGTAGTCCTTGAAACCGAGTGGCTTCAGCAGACGGATCAGCGGATGGAATTTGACTCCCATGGCATCCACCCGCTTCTGAGTGCGCGGATGCGTCGACACGATGACTGGGAAACCATAGGTCTCGGCAACCCGGTTAAGCACACCGACCAGTTTGAGGAAACTCTTGTCTGAATCGACGTTTTCCTCGCGATGGGCGCTGACTACAAAGAATCGGCCTTCCTCAACTTCGAGTCGCTCAAGGACATCAGAGTTTTCGATGCCATTCAGATAATGGTGCAACACTTCGAACATCGGGCTACCCGTCTTGATTACCATGTCGGGGGGCAGGCCTTCGTGCAGCAGGTAGTCGCGCGCAATGGTGCTGTAGGTCAGGTTAATATCGGCTGTGTGATCAACGATCCGACGATTGATTTCCTCAGGCACGCGCATGTCAAAGCAGCGATTCCCCGCCTCCATGTGAAAGGTAGGAATCTTGCGCCGCTTTGCCGGAATCACAGCCATGCAGCTGTTAGTATCACCCAAGATAAGCATCGCATCGGGTTTTTCGGCCGCCAGAACGCTATCGACCGCGATGATCACCTTGCCGATGGTTTCCGCGCCGCTGGCACCAGCAGCATTCAAAAAGTGATCCGGCCTGCGGATGCCCAGATCGTCGAAAAAGATCTGGTTAAGTTCGTAGTCGTAATTCTGACCAGTATGGACAATCACGTGCTCGCAATGTTCGTCCAACTTCGCCATCACTCGCGAAAGGCGAATGATCTCGGGCCGGGTTCCCACGACGGTCATGACTTTCATCTTGTTCATCTCAAACCTTCGCTGCAATCGTATCCGGCCGAGCACGATCGAAAATCTCATTAGCCCAGAGCATGACGATCATTTCATCTTGTCCGACATTCGTGATGTCGTGCGTCCAGCCGGGGACTGTTTCCACGACTTCCGGTTCGGCACCTGTCGTCACCAACTCATGAGTCTCTCCAGTCTGCATGTGTCGGAACTTGAAGCGCGCTAGCCCCTTAATCACCAGGAACTTTTCAGTCTTCGTATGGTGATAGTGCCCGCCACGGGTAATACCGGGGTGTGCAGTGAAGTACGAGAACTGCCCACTATCCACAGTTTTGAGCATTTCCACGAACACACCCCGCGGATCGCCATGTTTTGGCAACAGATATGAGAACTCATGGGCCGGCAGATAGCTGACATAGGTCGCATACAGCGCGCGGATCAAGCCGTTACCCACACGATCAATCGTCAGAGTGTCACGGCTGCTTCGAAATCCCCGAATACGTTCTGCAAGTTCACCTACCGTAGTGGAGTACTGAGGTCCAACGAGTGCAAAACCATCCGTATCTACCTGTGCATCTGCACCATCCAGCAACTGCAAGAAGCGCTCGACCACATCATCCACATAGACAAGCGTGACGAGCGCCGCTGGATCATTAATCTGGATCGGCAGACCGCGAGCGATGTTGTGACAGAACGTGGCAACCGCAGAGTTGTAGTTTGGTTTGCACCACTTGCCAAACACATTGGGCAGGCGGAAGACGTGGACGGGAATATCATGACTGTGCTGCGCTTCAAATAGCGCCTGCTCCCCTGCACGCTTGCTCAATCCGTACGGATTGTCTCGCGCCGCCTGGGTGGACGACGCGTAGATCACCGGAATTCTGCGCCCCGTGGATTCAGCCTCAATGCAGAGCGCGCGCACCAGATCCTGTGTCAGATTGGCATTGCCCGTAGCGAACTCCTGCGGGTCTTGCGGCCGATTGACACCTGCGAGATGAAATACGAATTCAACATCGTGCAGGAGTGCAGGCAGCCGCGCTAGGTCATCATCGCGCGTGAAGCTCACTACCTCCATATCCCTGCGCGCTGATAGATGCAGGCGGAGATTTTTTCCGACGAACCCATTGGCTCCGGTGATCAGTACCTTCATCGCCTCACTCCTCGGCAACAGCGTGTTCACCGCGGATGATACGTTGCATGAATTCAAGCTTAACAAGCAGGGCCTTCATGCCTTCCACGTCCAAACGGGTCGTGTTGTGCGAGTTATAGTCCTCTCCGTGAAGGCTTTGCGTAATGCGTTGCTCGCCCTCTTCCACGAACTTCCCATAGTTGAGGTCACGACCGTCCGGCGGCACACGAAAATAGTTGCCCATATCTTCGGCACAAGCCATCTCCTCACGGCCAAGCAGCGCTTCATACAATTTTTCGCCGTGGCGCGTACCAATGACGTTAACAGGGTGATCCGGTTTACGCATCAACTCGAGAAGCGCGCGAGTCAAGACATCAACGGTTGCTGCAGGCGCTTTCTGCACAAAGATGTCGCCATTATTGCCGTGCTCAAAAGCATGCAGCACCAGATCAACGGCGTCCGCTAAGGTCATCATGAATCGAGTCATGGCCGGGTCAGTCAC
>JAVBUM010000037.1:0-7187 GCA_031555325.1 Niveibacterium sp.
CAACAAAACGGCCACCCAAAAAGGTGGCCGTTTTGTTAAGCAACCAGCGCTTACTTCGGAATCTCAGCCTCCGAAATCCCCAGCGCCTTCGCCACACCCAGCCCATACGCCGGGTCTGCCTTCATGCAATTGGCAATATGCCGAAGCTGAATCTCCTTCGGCGCCCCACCCACTGCACGCGCGGTGTTCTCGAACAACCGCTGCTGCTCGTCCGCCTTCATCAGCCTGAACAGTGCACGCGGCTGCGAGTAGTAGTCGTCATCCGCACGGTGGTTCCAGTGGTCCGCTGCGCCTTCGATGGAGAGCGGCGGTTCGCGGAAGTCGGGTTGTTGCTGCCACTGGCCGTAGCTGTTCGGCTCATAGCCGAGCGTGCCGCCGCTGTTGCCGTCGACGCGCATCTGGCCGTCGCGGTGGTAGCTGTGGAACGGGCAACGCGGGGCGTTGACCGGGATGCTCATGTGATTGACGCCGAGGCGGTAGCGCTGCGCGTCGCCATACGAGAAGAGCCGTGCCTGCAGCATCTTGTCGGGCGAGAAGCTGATGCCCGGCACCACGTTGGCTGGGTTGAAAGCCGACTGCTCGACTTCGGCGAAGAAGTTTTCCGGGTTGCGGTTCAGTTCCATCACGCCGACTTCGATCAGCGGGTAGTCCTTGTGCGACCAGACCTTGGTGAGGTCGAACGGGTTGAACGGGACTTTTGAGGCATCGGCCTCGGGCATGATCTGGACCTTGAGGACCCACTTCGGGAAGTTGCCCTGCTCGACCGCATCGAACAGATCGCGCTGGTGGCTTTCGCGGTCGCGGCCAATGATCGCCTCCGATTCCGCATCGGTCAGGTTCGTAATCGTCTGCTGGCAGCGGAAGTGGAACTTGACCCAGAAGCGCTCGTTCTTTGCGTTGATAAAGCTGAAGGTGTGCGAGCCGTAGCCGTGCATCGTGCGATAGCTCGCCGGGATGCCGCGGTCGGACATGACGATCGTGATCTGGTGCAGCGCTTCGGGCAGTGAAGTCCAGAAATCCCAGTTGTTCCGCGCGCTGCGCATGTTGGTGCGCGGGTCGCGCTTCACGGCGTGGTTCAGGTCCGGGAACTTGAGCGGATCGCGCAGGAAAAACACCGGCGTGTTGTTGCCAACGAGGTCCCAGTTGCCTTCGTCCGTATAGAACTTGACCGCAAAGCCGCGGATGTCGCGTTCGGCATCGGCTGCGCCGCGTTCGCCGGCAACCGTGGTGAAGCGGGCAAAGAGTTCGGTCTTCTTGCCAACCTGCGAGAAGATCTTTGCCTTCGTGTACTGCGTGATGTCGTGCGTGACAGTGAACGTGCCGTATGCGCCCGAGCCCTTGGCGTGCATGCGGCGCTCGGGGATCACTTCGCGATCGAAGTGGGCGAGTTTCTCCAGTAACCAAACATCCTGCAGCAGCGCGGGGCCGCGCGGGCCGGCGGTCATGATGTTTTGGTTATCGGGAACCGGGGCGCCCGCTGCGGTGGTGAGACCTTTTTTGTCCGACACTTAAACCTCCTGTTTAGGCAGCTACGGTGGATATCCATCATCGCCACAGGCGCGCTTTTCTTCGGTGATTCTGGTCAATCGGTGGAGAAAAGACTTATGGAAAACCCCTAATCTAGGTCAGAGTTTGCAACAAAGCTTATTGACACCCGTTTTCAGGCGTCTGCTCTCATTTGAGCAACTGTCGCGTTCGCGACAATGCATGCCTGCGAAAAGCGCAGCCAATGGAAAAAGCGCCGAATACGCTACGGCCTCGCAGATGCCTCAGACCGCCAGCCTGTCCGGCCAGCGCAGGATGTGGCCGGTTTCGCGCTCGAAGCGTTCGAGGTCTTCCGGCGTGTCGATATCCACGCGGTAGCACCGGTTGTCCGTGACGAAGGGTTGGACCTGTTCCGGGTGCCGCACTTGCCATTGGCGGCAGCCAGCGTTGGCCGCGCCCGCAAGGATTTCGTCCTTGACCTCAGCGCTGAAGATCACCGGGTTGCCGCGCTCGCCCCCAACTTCCGGGTAGACGACGGCCACGCCTTTACTACGCTTTTTCCAGGCGTCGATGAGTGCCGTGATGTCCTGCGCGTTGATTAGGGGTTGATCGGCCAGCACCACCATCGCGGCATCAAGCTTTTCGGCCAGCGCGGCAAGCCCGAGCCGTTGCGAGGAAACCTGCCCGTCTTCCGGATGCGGGTTACGCACGAGGGTGACTGGGAAGGACTCGACCATCGGTTCGATTTCGTCGGCGTAATGGCCCAGCACCACGACCACTTCATCCACTCCGGCACCTGACAGTGCGATGAGCGTGCGCCGGATCAGCGGCACCCCTCCGAGTTCGAGCAGGCTCTTGGGGCGATATCCGATGCGCTCGCCCGCCCCTGCAGCGAGCACCACCGCGCCGATCGCGAGGCCGCCGTAGCGCCCGCCGCCCTTGAGCATGCAGTCCATCGCCTTGCCCCTTGCCTTACGTCGTGGCCGATCCGCCGCCATGGCAGCAGGAACCGTGGATCGGCGCAAGGCCGGCAGAGGTGCCCGCCTCGAACAGGCACTCGCGCAGTGCTTCGGGAGCACCGCGCCCGGTCATCGCCTTACACCCGACTACCGAAGCGTCCGCGTAACCAACGCTTGACCACGGCCCATGCGAGGCGCAGCACATTCAGTTCCTTGCCTTGCGCCCCCGACGCAGCGATTCGCGGTTGCGGGTCAGCGGCCAATGACGGATCGGTCGGAGCCACGTCGACCGACAGCGGCACCGACTCGGTGTGCGGAGGCGGTGTGTCGACAATCAATGGCCGTGCCTTGGCGACCGTTGCCGCCGCTGCGCTGAAGTTGTCGGCAAACTGCCCCAGCATCACGTCGGCCACCGGCACCAGCAGCCGGCTGCCGAACTGCGCGAGTTTGCCGCCAACCTTCACCATGGCCTGCCCCACGAGCACACAGTCACCCGCAGCCTCCCCGGCTTCCAGATGTGCCGTGAGATCCATCGCAGCGGATGAACCGCTTTTGTCCGCGCCCTTGCCCACGATGTGCAGCGTACGTGCGGTTTCGTCCAGTCCGAGCACGTCGATGTTGCCGTTGAACAGCAATGTCGACGGCCCGACCTTGCTCTTCACCGTGCCCTTGTAGTGCGTGTCGTCAAGCTGCTCGGTAATGGCCGCGCCCGGCATGCAGGCCGCCGTGGCGCGGACATCACTCAGCACCGCCCAGGCCTGCTCCAGGCTCGCGGACACCGGATAGCGCTTGTCGAGGGTGACTTCCATCAGTACCGATGATCCTGAAGAAGGTGACAAGTGTTGCCCCAAACCTCGTCGCTTCTGTGCAGGCGGGGGCCCCGTCGAATGCAAGAATGACTACGATCGATAAGATGCCCGCCAACACAAGCGTGAAGGCAGGCGCCTGCCCGGCAGCAGTACCACCCATTTGGGAGCCTCATTGCCAGATCGCCGACCCGGTCGCGTCGATACCCCCCTGCCATGGAGCGATTGCTCCAGAACACGATGACGACGCATGAGGTTCTCCGCGCTCATGGCACTGCGCCGCACGACTGGAGTTGCTGCCACACGCGGAAGCCCGTGTACAGCATCGTCATGTTCATAATGCCCAGATCCTCGAACGCAACCACCACAGCAGTGGTGAAAGTCGGGATCGACATCTCGGGCAGCTTGATGTCGTCCACATCGTGACCCACGCCCTGCAGCGCAGCGGTGCCGTTCCTTCGGCGCCGGATCCGCTGGAACGTTCATGCGTCAGGTCTCCGGTCAGGCAGCGACTGGCTGCTTCACCCCAGTGTCGGCAGCGAGCTTGTCCACCGCGTACTGGATCGCCTTGACGATGTTCTGATAGCCAGTGCAGCGGCACAGGTTGCCGCTGATGCCCGTGCGGATTTCCTCCTCCGTCGGATTCGGGTTCTCCTGCAGCAGCCGGTAGACACGCATCAGCATGCCCGGCGTGCAGAATCCACATTTCAGGCCATGCTCCTTATCGAAACCCTCCTGCACCGCGTGCAGCACGCTACCTTGCGCGAGGCCTTCGACGGTCAATACTTCCGAGCCCTCGCACTGCACCGCCAGATGCGTGCACGACTTGACCGACCGCCCATCCACATCGACGGTGCAGGCGCCGCAGTGGGAGGTTTCGCAGCCGGCGTAGGAACCCGTAACCCGGCATTCCTTACGCAGGAAATGGATCAGCAACATGCGTGGCTCGACCGCCTTTTCCACGGTCTGCCCGTTGACCTTGAGCGTAACGATTCGCTTGGCCATTTGTTTTGTCTCCGCTGGTGTCGTGGTGTTCAGTGGCACCGTGCCGCTGCGGCGCGCACCGCACGCTTGAGCATCTGGCCCGTCATCGCAGTCTTGTATTCGCGGTCCCCGCGCAGGTCTTCCTGCATATCGGACATCGCCCCGACCGCTGCCGCGGCCTCGTCAAGGTTCGCATCGGTCAGCGGCTTGCCGAGCAGCGCACGTTCGGCGCCCGCCGCACGCAGCGCGGTAGGCGCAACATTGGTCAGCGCAATGCTCAGGGCGCTGACGTTTCCGTCCTTCATCTGCATGACGACGGCGACAGCAGCCGTGGCCCAGTCGCCCGTCTTGCGCTTGAGCTTCTCGTACGCCCAACCCGTACCACTCACGAACGGCGCGACGCGGATCTCGCAAAGGATCTCGTTGTCGGCCAGCGCTGTCATGTACGGCCCATGGAAGAACGATTCAGCCTTCACCTTGCGACGCCCGCCCGGCCCTTCCAGCACGAATGAAGCGTCCAGTGCAATCGCGATTGCCGGATGGTCGTTGCCTGGATCGCCATGCGCAATGTCGCCACCAATGGTGCCGCGGTTACGCACCTGCGGATCGCCGATCAAGCGCGGTGCCTCAGCAAGAATCGGCACCTTCTGCTGAAGGAGGGGCGATGCGATCAGGTCGCGCTCAACGGTCATCGCACCGATCACGATCTCTGTGCCTTCCTCGCGAATGCCACGCAGTTCTGGAATGCGATTGATGTCGATGAGGTGCGCGGGCTGCGCAAAGCGCAGCTTCATCATCGGCAGCAGGCTATGCCCACCGGCCAGCAGCTTTGCATCATCCAGCGAGCCAAGTAGCGCGATTGCCTCACCGATCGATTTCGGCGCGTGGTAATCGAATTCAGGGGGGATCATCGGCATCTCCGTTGCCTTGTGGCCTGTGTGCATTGAACATAGCGCCGCCAGACCGAGAGCGAAAGTCGGTGAGTGAATGGCGCGGATATTGCGCGAATGGCAACTGACCACATTGAGGAGCACCGCCTCTCCGCTGGCAAAGCCTTCGGCACGAGGTCGTTCCTCATACCCTGCGACGCCTGGAGTCGAGCCGGACAATGCCGACACGGAAACGCTCCAGCTGATATAGCGGAGACAGATAGCTCATGGACCGGATTCTCTGTTGGATGTTATCGATGGGGGTGTCACGCACCCTGTTTGGCGCCACTGTAAGGCAATGGCTTTCCGGATGGAAAGTTCCGTGAGGAGTTAGTTCAGATGCTGCCACGACAGTTGCAAATAACACTTCCTTCCTGTGAAGCCGCAACAAAGGGTCATATTGCGCAGATGTTTCGACGGTGAGCGCTTCTGGCTCAAAGGTCCCCTGCGCCTCGTGACCGACAACAAAACTCACCTGTATTCGTTCGGCTAGCCTTGCATTCCTTTTGCATACAGCTGGACATTTCCGTGAAACGAGTACGACGAACACTTTGGTTTTCAGGCCTATTTTTTGCTTTTTCGAATAGCGCCCTTGCCTACACCCCAAGCCCTTGGTGGTGGAATCTCGACGCTCCCGAACTACTCTCGACACAAGATGAAAAGGACGTCAGTGTCGTTTCACACGTCATCAAGGAAACCAATCCCGCCCTGTGCTCGAATGAAAGCTTGATCCCGTTTCAGGACATACAAAAGATGCTCCTGATTCGATACATGTACGCAGGAAGGCAAGTCTGGCTCCTTTACAAGACCAGCGAGAAGGCTGTCATTGCACGGCTTGATGTCGATGACGGATATACGCTGAGGTACGGACACCACGGATACGCCGAGATCACCGATGAAGCATGGGAGCGTTTGTTCCGCACGTTCTCGGACTATCAACAAAGGCCCCCAACACGTGAGCTTCGCAAGGGGCAACGGGTCGACGGACCTTGGCCGAGGGGGTATTCCGGCACCGTGAACCTTTACGAGAACGGAAAATTGCGCTCGTACCTGCTCGCGACCGAGGACGTCAAGGATATTCACTTCCCCAACCCGATCGGCGATGTTGTGTGTGCGACCTTGCTTGCCGGAATGCATTGCAAGCCAGGCGCCAAGACCGAAGCCGGCTGGGTTGAAAAACTGCTCAGCGACCAGATCCGGCACAACCACTCAAGCAAGCACGCCGCCACGCTCAACCTGTGCTCTGCGGCAATGCCCTGTGGCTGTGATGGCAAGAAAGTCGAGGACTATCTCGCCGATGGCGACATCAATGGTTTTACGAGGGATGGACGCACCTGCATCAATGTCGCAAAGGACGGGAACAAGCCCGAAGTTGTCCAGAAGCTCAAGGCTTTGGGAGCGAGAGAAGATGTCGACAACTATTGGAAGCCCATCAAGAAGAACGCGTGCAGCGTTCATCAGGAAACCCAGTGACGGGGGCCATGACATCTCGCGCTGACTGGTGTAGTGCCCATGCCGGAACCCAACACCTCCACGCGGCTTGGCATGTAGCCCGCTCATGACGACGCGACACCTTGCCGCCTGGATGATTCCGGCGATCCCCTGACGAGGTCGCCGGCCAATCCCGCCCCTTCTGGCCGCGAACAGGTTCATGGCCTGGGCACTGACAGGGCATCAGGGCCTATCGCGCTCCATCCTGCACTCGGCTTCGAGACTCACGACATCGCGCCCCAGTGTCAGCACCGCAAGCGTGCGTCCACTGCGCCTGTAGGAAACCGTGCAATCGTGTGCAGTAAGTGATCCCTCAATGTCAGCACTATCCCAGTCTTCCGCATGCCCGACGTAGCTCATGCTGACGTTGTAGTGCTGGCTCCAGAAGAATGGAGCCTCATCGAATGCCTGTCTCTTGCCCAGCATGTTGAGCGCCGCACACTGCCCCTGTCGTTCCGCCACCACCCAATGCTCGACACGGATTCGCTGGCCCGAGCACGCATCGGGCCAGCGGGCGATGTCGCCGGCCGCAT
>JAVBUM010000062.1:0-7603 GCA_031555325.1 Niveibacterium sp.
GACCTGCGATTGCGGCTCAGCCTCTGCCGCGCAAGGTGCTACTTTCTGCCATCTTCAGCTGATCGTCAGTCTCCGCGTGACACCTCCAGTACGCTTGGGCAATTCGAGCTCAAGCACGCCATCGACATACTTCGCGGTCGCCGCTTCGCGATCGACCTCAACAGGGAGATTGAAGCTGCGCGACATCGTTCCGACAAACCGCTCGCGGCGGACGACTTTGTCGCCCTCCTTCACTTCCTTCTCGCGCTTCGTCTCGGCCGAGATCATTACCGTCTTGCCTTCGATCTCGACGTGGATGTCTTCCTTCTTCACGCCCGGGATTTCCGCCTTCACCGTGTAGGCCGTTTCGCCCTCATGGACGTCGAGCCTGATGTCGGTAGCTCCCGCTTCGCCCTCCCACCTTGCCGGCTTCAACAGGCGCCGGAACATGTCCTCGAACGTGTCACCAAAGGGATCAAATCGGGTGATATTCGCCATGATCGCCTCCTTCTTGCACAAGCCTGCAATGGACTGCAGACGCCACATTCGTGCCTTGCCGGTTGCTTGTTCAGCTTCTGCTACCTGCTTGCATCTGCCGTCCTCGCACCCTCACTTTAGGAATTCTGCGATTAATCGCATTGACGTACATCAATCTCACACACCGACCGCCAAGAGATACGTCGTCCCCATTGCGACCTATTCCACGAGAACCTGCTGCTGTCATAGAGCTCCGGATACACCCCGCCAGCGCCCCTTCCGGCAACCAGCCCAGCAAACCGCAGATCCACTAAAACTTCGAACGTCGTCACGCAGATGGAATACCGAATCACTCTTCCTGCATCCGGAGAAAATCTTCGAAAATGACATAAAGATTTCCACTCTTTCTGGTTCTCGGCACAACCAATGTTCCACCTCCCTGAAGAGAAACGGGCCGCACAATGCGGCCCGCATACACAACTTCGAAGAATGGAACTCAAACCTTACCGGCCAGCACGTACTGCGTCGTAACCAAATCAGCCCAGATCACCTGCGCGTGCGTGGTGGGATGCACTGCATCGGCAAAGACGTAGCGGTATGGATCGCCGGCAAGTGTCGTCGGAGAACAGAAGAGGGCTGATACCGTCGCCAGTGAAGGCGGCTTGCCCGGCTCATAACTTGTGCATACCGGGTTAGTAGCATCGGTGAAGCCATAGGTCACTGGCGATGCAACCACTTGGTCGATCAAGCTGAAGGTGTCGAATGTCGCGACGCCCATTGCATCAGTCTGCTGCTTGACTGCGGCGTTATAGGCTACGGAGAGCTGGGTGGCGGCTGCAGCCGCGACCGGCCCCATCGAGGTAAAGAGTGGAGTCTTGCCCAGATCCGGAAGATTCGAGTAGAGCACATGCCGTGCGCCAGCAGCTTTGAGACGGCCGATCTGGGTCACCATTGCCGTCACGGTCTCTTGCACGAATAGGGGTCCCCTGGACGGGATATCGCCCACCGCAGTTTCCTTGAAAAACGCGAAGAAATCGTTGGCGCCGCCTTGGATCAACACCAGTTGCCGTTCGTTGAACGAATTGCCGTGTTCGGCCAGATACGCATCGATCTGAGTCTTGATCGAACGCTGTGTCGCAAGCTGAATTTGGTACGAGTTCTCCGTGGTGATGCCGCCGGTGCCGTCATCCTGCTCGATCTTGGCCCCACCTTCGGCGTAGCCAGTGCCCTGCAACTGGATCACTTCGCCACCGTGACCAATCACGCCGAAATTCACCTGCTGGCGCGGTGTCAGCGGAATGCCGAGGTTTGCCGCAACATATGTCGCCCAAGTGCCGCCCGGCTTCGTCGTGAACATGAAGCCCGTCGCACTGTCATTGCTCGGGATGGTGTCCGCCGTCGTCGGGTTGTAGGTGCCCGCATCACTCAGACTGTCACCGAAGGCGATCACTTGGGTGTAACCGGCGGATCGACTCGGCGGCGTGGGATTGAGCGATTCGACAGTATCACCGCCGCAGGCGGCGACAAGGAAGGCGGTGCCAAGTGCGAGCGTGGTCGCGCGCAGGTTGTTACGCATGAAGCATCTCCTTTGGTATTGGGCCTGGAAGGCTCGGCCAACCACACGAGGTGTGGGGCCCTGCCAACGCTCAACGGGGCTGACTGCGCCTCCATCGAATTCCGGCTGTTATCTGTGACTACGGCCCGACAGCTTAAGCACCCGTATCCGTATGGACAAGCGAGTGCATTTTGCTGCCCAAGGCAGTCATGAAAAACGGGAGGGGATAGCGGCGTGCGTAGCTCGGGCCGCTCATTGTGAGCAGCGGGATGCGGCTATTCCGCGTTGAGCACCATCTGCACGACCCGCGCACCCCATATCTCGTGGGCACGAGAACTTGGGCGAATCAGATCGGCGAACAGGTAGTACTGGTCCGCACCGGGTGTGACGAGTGTCTGCATTGAGCAGATGAGTGCCGGAATTCCGGTGACGTCTCCGGCTGTGACCGTCGCGCACGCGGGCGACGTTGTGTTGGAAAAACCGAAGCTCGCCGGTGAGGCAAGCATCTTGGACAGAAGCGCCGCTGTATCGAAAATGCGTATTTCCGTGCCTCGCAAAGCTGCCGCAACGGCTTCGTTGTAGTCGAAGGTAATGCGCGTTGCGAGCTTGGCAAGCTTGGTGCCGCGGAACTCCGGCGTCACGCCAAGATCCATCTGGTTTGAATAGACGATCTGGCGTGCGCCGGTATCGCGAATGCGTAAGATCTCCTGAACCATCGAGTCCGCCGCGTGGTTGGCGATATCGTGTTCGCGACTGGCACCCACAAGCCCACTGCCTACACCTCTGAGAAAACCAAGCAACTCATTGGCTCCACCCTGTATCAGGACCAATTGCCTGTCGCCGAAACGTCCTCCATGCTCAATGAGATACGTGTCGACCTGGTGTTGGATGGAGCGCTTGGTTGGCCCCTGTACGGGCACCACTCCCAAACCCGGAACTTGATGCATCTGGATCCCATTGCCGCTGGGCTGATCAATCAGCGCGCCTCCCTCTGCGTAGTCCGTTCCCCCCAGAGGCACCACAGCACCACCTCTGCCGACAACGCCGAAGTCAACACGACGATCCGAGGTTAGGCTCAGGCCGAGTTTTTCAGCGACAAAGACTGCCCACGTCGTACCAGGCGAAGTGGTGAAGCTCATGCCCGACTGGACGTCGTTGCGAGGATCCGCATCACCCGTGGTGGGGTTGTAGGTGCCGGCATCGGTGTATTCGTCGCCAAACGCCACGACCTCGGAAAACCTCAAGCCACGATCCGGTACAGGCTTCTCTGATTGGTTGGCAGGAACCAAGCACGCGCTCACCAGCACCGTAACGATCAGTGTGCTTAGCACGCTCCCGCGCCAGGCACTATTGCGCATCCCCTTCATAACGTGCTCTCACATTTCAACCCTTGCTGCCCACGGCTGCGAATTGAAGGGGAAATGCACGGAGGGGTATCGACATGTGCACTTGAAGCTGAATCAGATCTGTCTGAAATTGGAAGTATTTGCCATCAAGACGCTACACACCCCTGCCGCCGACCCAACGTTCAAGACGCATTCTGTATCGCCATTAAGCGGCCCCCACGACAAGCTGCACCACATGACTGTCGGTTGCCTTCATCTCTCGCCATCTGTCTGGCAAGGCCTGGTGACCGCAGGGGGTCGGGTATATTCTGAAGCAGCGCCCGACGCAGTCGGCCGGATGCTCGCAATGTAACCAAATCCTCCGGTACATCCGCGTCGTGCCATCAAACCGGTGTATGTGAAAGCACAAGCAAATCCGGTTGCAGACTCGGCTTCACCTTGCAATTTCCATGAGGCTGCGTCATAGAACTCCTCAATAAAAACAAGGACCAACCAGTGAAATGTGTGATCGGGATAGCTGATCGTGATTCCATTAGCTTGGGCCTTCACGCACCGCCTTTGACCTTCGATTACACGTATCCTCTGATCCCATACAGAATCACATGACCGAAATGCGCCCTTCTCAGACTGCCAACGCAACCCAAGGGATTTGTTACCTGATCGGCGTGGACGGCGGCGGATCAGGTACCCGCGTGCAGATCTGCCTGCCCAACGGCCGTACGATAGGCCGCGGAGTAGCCGGACCGTCCGGCTTAGGACAAGGCATTGCACAAGCGTGGCGGCATATCGGCGCTGCAATTGCGGATGCCTTTGCCGAGGCAGGGAATCCAGACGCACCGCCGGAATTGTGTGCGGTTGGGCTCGGACTTGCTGGCGTCAACGTCGCGGCCTGGCGAGACGAATTCCTTCGTGTCGCACCCGCGTTCCGCCAACTCGTACTGGATAGCGATGCTCATACCAGCGTCCTGGGCGTGCACGGAGGAGGGCCGGGCGCAATCGTTTCTGCGGGGACGGGCAGTGTCGGCGAGGCACTATTCTCTGACGGCCGGCGAGTCTCGGTGGGCGGCTGGGGGTTTCCTGTCGGTGACGAAGGCAGTGGCGCCTGGCTCGGCCTCGCGGCGATGCGCATCGCGCAGGCGGCGGCAGACGGTCGTGGGCCACACGGCGAACTCGCGCAGCAAATCATGGTCACAACAGGAGGGAATGCCGAAGCCATGCAACATTGGTGCGTTAATGCTGGCCAGAACGCTTATGCACAACTCGCACCGCTGGTATTCGAATGCGCAGAGTACGACCCGGCCGCCGAGCGATTACTCTATGGGGCAGCACAAGAACTCCACTCGATTGCCATTGCTCTCGACCCACACGCCACACTCCCACTTGCACTACTTGGAAGCATCGGGCGACGTCTTGAATCACGGCTACCTGCTGCAACACTTAAACGCTGCATAACGCCAGCCGGAAACGCGAGCGACGGCGCTTTGCATCTCATATGCAAGGCCATAAGTGACAGCGAATGAATATGCTGCTATTTCGTTCTTGGGCTTTGATCTGAAGTGCCCGCCACGATCCCGCGCCCTCAGCGCAATGCGGCCCACATTTATGACATCGTGCTATTGCTGAAGATCAAGCGATTGCCGCCATGTAGTGCCCCATCCTCGAAATCCATGTTTGCCATATTTCTACTCTCGTCGGCTCTGCCTATTTTTTTATTTTTCTGCCAGGCGAACGGATTATCCCAAAGACATTTCAATGCAATCGAACGAAAGAACACCTGACACCGTAGCAGACGATGCATTCGTTGCAGACGTGGGGCCCCAAACATGAGCGCAAGCCAGCGCATAGAAGGTTCCATCCTCACACCATTCGGCTTCGTCGCCGGCCTGCTTGAACACCATGAAGGACGCATCCTCAGCATAGAGGGTGAAGTTATTCCCGAAGCACGCATTCGCGACGGTTCACAACAGATTGTGTTGCCCGGCTTCGTCGACACGCATGTGCACGGTGGTGGAGGCTGCGACACAATGGAATGCGGCAACGCTATCCATCGGATCGCACGCACTCACGCAAGGTACGGTACCACGTCGCTGCTCGCAACCACTATGACCGCGCCGATGAATGAGATCGAGGGTGCAATGCGCGCAATTGCACCCTTCTGTCATAAGCGCCCGCAGGGCACGGCCCGCGTTCTGGGGGTGCACCTTGAAGGCCCCTATATCAATCCGGACAAACTCGGCGCGCAACCCAACTTCACACGGCTCCCATCCATCGAGGAGATCCTCTCACTGCATGCGCTAGCACCAATTCGTTTGGTCACACTAGCTCCCGAGCTGTCCGGCGTGGCGAACCTCATCGCACCATTGCACCAAGCTGGCTTCCGTATTCAGATTGGCCACACGGATGGGACATATGAGGACGGAGTTGCAGCATTGGAGCACGGCGCCAGCGGTTTCACTCATCTGTTCAATGCCATGACAGGCCTACATCATCGCGCCCCCGGGATAGTCGGCGCGGCACTAGCGCACACAGACTATGCAGAAATCATCCCCGATCTGGTGCACGTACATCCTGGCGCGATCCGCATTGCACTGCGTGCTGTACCACGCCTCTTCTGCGTCACCGACTCGACCGCCGCCGCGGGTATGCCCGACGGCGTATACAAACTCGGTCGTCACAGTGTGACCAAATGCCTCGGCGGTGTGCGGCTAGCCGACGGAACACTTGCCGGTAGCACGCTGACCATGGATCAGGCATTGCGCAATCTTGTGAGCCTGGGACTTTCCATCGAGGAAGCATCCCACCGTACCGCTACACACGCAGCGAGCTACCTCGGCCTTCCTGATCGCGGCCGTCTGGCTAAAGGCACCCATGCCGACATCACGGTATTCGATCGCGACCTGCAACTGAAGCGGGTAATCGTGGAGGGTGAAGAGATTGACCTTGCAGATGATTGAGATCTCACCACAGAATTTCCCAGCTCCTGAATATCTTTGCGTAGTTTTTCAGACTCATTACGGCGGAGTGTCGGGCCCCAACAGGCGCGAGACTGACAATCCGGCGAGCAGCACTGGCCTGGTCCTCTCGCGGAAAATCGGTACGCTGATTCCAACTGACATTGGGCGAAGTAAGAAAACAAAGTCCAGTAAAGGTGGTCGTTCTAACAGCCCTCTCTCAACCCGGCACTGACAGTTCGGCAACGAAATCGTAGGTGTCACCGCGATAGAACGATTGGCACAACTCTACTGCACGTCCGTCACGCAAGTAGCCCAGGCGTTCCACCAGAAGTCCCGCATCACCTGGACGGGCTTCAAGTAGCCTCGCCTGCTCGTCATTCAACAATAGTGCGCGCAAGCGCTGGAGTGCTCGCACCGGCCGATGCCCGGCTCGCTCAAGTGCTTCATACAGAGAATCGCCGACTGCATCGAGCGAAGGCAGATGCTTAGCGACGATCGTGGCGTATTCGAGACACATCGGCGCATCATCGGCATAACGCAGGCGGTTGAATCGATAGACATGGGTCCCTGGGCTGAGCGCAAGCTTCAACGCCTCTTCCGGTGTAACAGTACCTTCGGTCTTCTTCAGCCATTGACTATGGGGCGTCCGTCCGCGCGAACGCATGTCTTCTGAGAACGATGTGAGTTTCGCAAAATGCTTGTCGATTCGCGCACTAACGAAATTGCCTGAACCTTGCCGACTCACGAGGAGACCTTCACTCGCGAGCCCGTCAATGGCCTTGCGTACGGTAATGCGCGACACACCTAGCTCCGCCGCGAGTTGCCGCTCCGACGGCAAAGCGTCATCGGGACCGAGAATGCGCTTTTCGATGACTTCTCGCAGGGCCCGCTGGAGTTGTTGATACAGCGGCAGGCTGTTATTCGGATCAAGGGTTCGCAGAACGTCGGCCAGCGATTTCATGAACGAGACTTCCATTCGCCAAAGAGAGCAAGGACCTCAACCGGAAATAAAGTACCGGCAGAGGATCAACCGGTCATTGGTATTGTACTGGACTGCATCGGATTCGGAATTCCAAACGGCCCAGAAATACCTTTGGAACGCAGAGACACCACGCCATAGGGGTGGATTTGCCCCTATATCTCCGGACACCGAGAGGTGGTCTGGTAAAACTGGACAGTTCGATAAGTGTAGCCTTGCCCCTGAAAGCGACCGCGTAAGCGGTCGAACCTGAGGAGCATGGATCATGACTCGAAGAAAGCGTCGCAATCACGCGCCCGGTTTCAAGGCGCAA
>JAVBUM010000108.1:0-20544 GCA_031555325.1 Niveibacterium sp.
GCGACCGCGAAGTATGTCGATGGCGTGCTTGAGCTCGAATTGCCCAAGCGTACTGGAGGTGTCACGCGGAGACTGACGATCAGCTGAAGATGGCAGAAAGTAGCACCTTGCGCGGCAGAGGCTGAGCCGCAATCGCAGGTCACAATGACCAGCACGACGTACTGATCGTGCAAATGACCGGGGCAGTTGAATGACTGCCCCGTTCTCGTTTACGCGGTCGCCATGTTCGCCACTTGGGAATTGGTCTCCCGGTAATTCCTTGTGTTGGGGTGCGCGAACGGTTGCAAGTTGCGTCCCCCGTCTCGAACAGCATCGTCAGCATCTTGCGCCATAGCTGCATGGCGGGAAGCTTGCGGTGCAGCTTCAGTTCGCCGCGCACGGCCTTCGCCTCGTGGGCCACATTGTCCTCGGCAAATGCGCGGCCGAACTTGTCATGCAGATCGAGTACGTCGGACGGCGAGAACAGCGTCCAGTCCTCACCCGCGATCACGCGCTGCATGAACAGATCCGGAATCCAGTTCGCGGTGTTCATGTCGTGCGTGCGGCGGCGGTCGTCGCCGGTGTTCTTGCGCAGTTCGAGGAATTCCTCGATGTCGAGGTGCCAGGTTTCGAGATACGCGCACACCGCGCCCTTGCGCTTGCCGCCCTGGTTCACCGCCAGCGCCGTGTCGTTCACCACCTTCAGGAACGGAATCACGCCCTGGCTCTTGCCGTTCGTGCCCTTGATGCGCGAGCCGAGCGCGCGCACCGGCGTCCAGTCGTTGCCGAGCCCGCCCGCGTACTTCTGCAGCAGCGCGTTTTCCTTCACCGACTGATAGATGCCTTCGAGGTCGTCGGCCACCGTCGTGAGGTAGCAGGACGAAAGCTGCGAGTGACGCGTGCCCGAGTTGAACAGCGTCGGCGTCGAGCTCATGAAGTCGAAGGACGAGAGCAGGCGGTAGAACTCGATCGCACGCTCGTCGCGGTCGATCTCGTTGAGTGCCAGCCCCATCGCGACGCGCATGAAGAAGCTCTGCGGCAGTTCGATACGGCGTTCCTCGATGTGCAGGAAGTAGCGGTCGTAGAGCGTCTGCAGGCCGAGGTAATCGAAGCGCAGATCGTTGCGCGCATCGAGCGCTGCGGCCAGACGTTGCAGGTCGTACTCGCCGAGGCGCGGATCGAGCAGGTTCGCGGCTATGCCTTCGCGGATCACTTTGGGGAATGCCTCCGACAGACGCTCGCCGAGTGCGGCGTGGCCGAGTTCCTCGCCAAGCACCTCGACGCTGACAGCGCGCAGCAGCAGGCGTGCGGCGAGCTTGCCGTAGTCCGGATCGCGCTCGATCAGCGTGCGCGCCGCCATCACGAGCGACTGGCGCACCGCATCGACCGTCACGCCGTCATAGATGTTGTGCAGCGTGTGTTCGAGCACCGTCTCGGCGCTCACGTCCTGCAGGCCCTCGCAGGCGTCCGTGATGTCGGCGAGCAGCGCGGATTCGTCGAGCGGACGGCGCTCGCCGCCATCGACGACGTGCAGGCGAATGCGTGCGGCTTCGGGCGCTGCGGCAAGTTCCGCGGCGCGTTCGGCGGCACGCTTCTCGCGATAGAGCACGTAGGCACGCGCAACGTTGTGCTCGCCCGCGCGCATCAGCGCGAGTTCGACCTGATCCTGGATGTCCTCGATGTGCAGCGTGCCGCCTCCGGGCAGCCGGCGCGCGAAGGCCTGCACCACGCCGTCGGCGATCTTCGCGATGAGGTCGCGCTGGCGTGCCGAGACGCTGCCGCGCTGGCCTTCCACGGCGATGAAGGCCTTGCCGAGTGCAATGGCGATCTTCTCCGGCTCGAAGCGCACGATCGCGCCGTTGCGGCGGATCACCTCGAAAGACTGTGCGGTGTGTTGTGCCGGTGGGGCTTCGCGCTCTGTCGTGTACATCCCTGAACTCTCCTGTTGAGGGCAGGGAAACACGGTCAATGCGAGGGCGACGCAGTCCAGCGGAGGCGGGAGTCGAGCGGCCGTCGCGATCGACCGGAGGCACCCCGCCCCGGTTTGGTTTGCCTCGTGATCGCAGCTGGACGCAGCGATCACGAGGATCGGATCGTTTCGGCGGCAGGTCTCCTGGCTCGCGTTTCATCGCAGGTCGCGCCTTACCGGGAACACCCAGTGGCTAGGCGGCCGGCTCTTCGCTCACAGTTGCGGGGGCAGCTCCGGCATGGGTCGGCAGCGTGCTGCGCGCTGCGTGATTGACCGCACCGGATTCCCTTTTGATCCCTGTTCGGGAACCGTCGAGGGACGGAGGATACAGGAGACTTTCTGACTAAATCTAGTTGTATTTTCGTTCCGGCGCACTACCTATGGTATCGAACCGGCTTGCGCCGAGGAATTCTGGGTGGCCGGCGCATCTCTCGCGGCTACTTGCGCCTCTTGCACCTCGGTGAAGCGAGAGGTGCGCTATCTCACGCAATTGGAAGGCTTCGGCCAGTAGTTTCCCGATAGCGTTGCGGGCTATCGTCGCGGCGCTGTCACCGCCTATGCGGCAGCTTTCGCCGATTACTCGATCGCCCGAAGTACTGCCGCGGCTGGGCAAGTTAGTTCGTGGTTTAGCTCGGGCCCAGCCAAACAGCCTCCGCGATACCCGGGCGCGCATGGACGCCCCTTCTATACCCAGCAATCGTTAAGCAAGTTATCCAATCAGGAATTCTGCGCGACGCTTGGCCGCCTGAATTGCAGCGCACGCACCAAGGATCATCAAGCTCCGCAGATAGACGTCACCGCGTTTGCTGATGCCCGCCAAAGCATCATCGCTAGCGTGAGCCCCCTTGTCGGCACGGTCACTCGGTCTCAGTTAAGGAATCGGCAAAAGGATGCCATCCTAGCTTCCCAACCTCCGTCATTGGGTTGTCGATTGTGATCGTCACAACTTTCCAGCCATAGCCAGGCGGCAGTCTTTTGGTGACGCAAAACAGGGTTGGACGCTCATCTTCAAACCATGATCTCTGAATATCTATGCCATCAGGAACGACGACGCCCCGATGGCTGAGTTGCTCAGAATTGAGCACCACAAGCTCGACGAACTCATGACGGAACTCTACTGGAACCTTCCACAGTTCCTCCAATAGGGCCGCGAAAGGCTTTGATTGTCCGAAGGCGACTAACTCATCCGCTGCAACGGTAAAGGCCGCTTTGGCTGCATCTTCGTCGATTGTCATGGGACCCCCGCTGAGACGCACAAATCCTTCCCATAAGACAGGCACATTCCACCTGCTGGTCGAGTTGGTATCTCCTGAGGGGATAGTTTAATTGCGCTTTGAATCTGTCCTTCTGACATAGGAAGCGCTTGCATCGGGCCGACACCTGTTGCGATGGCTGCATTCTTCTCTACCGTGTATATCCTAGCCAAGTTGGACTCTCTGCCCTCAGCATCTTTCTCGAAAATGCGCAAGGACATGCGCAGCTTCGCGGGGTCTATCCCGGCGTTCTTTAGTCCCACGTCGTCGGTCGCGGCCATTGTTAGCCGCCGAATTCTGTCATCGAGCTTCAGGTTCTGGGTACCTCCGGAAGTACCGATCGATTCAAGCACGGCTTTTGAACTAACGAACTTAGTCAGACGGTCCATGATCTTGGCTATTTCAACTGGAGATGTTGGTATCTCCTTTAGTTCAGCGGCAGCCGTCCCGCTCGATACCACCGCGAAGCCCAGTGCCCCATAAGCCGCGGGGCCTGAAAGGCCGATACTCAGGAGGCGAGCGACCGCGTCCCGCCTGCTTAGCGCTCCAGTCCTAAACTCCGACACAACGGAATCCCTTTCTACTTGGGTGCACTCTTGCGCCATAGCGGCCTCCTCAAATGGGCAACTCCTAATATAGGTTCTCCTCGTTGAAAATCACGGTAGTCGTGAAGCTCCTCCGTTTTCGTGGACACCTATGCTCCGGTTGAAAGGAGTCCAAGACGGTGAAGTCCAGACCGCCGTATCCGGCGGTTTTCGAACGACCGTTTTGAGTGTGAGCCAGAACGGTTTAGTTACATCCTGAACGTCTCAGAGTGGCCAATCTGGGGCATTCAAACAGAGCGGCCAGCCAGAGCCAAACTAGCCGAGTCGCGCGCCATTTCGAAAAACGCCCTCAAGTAATCAACGTCCGTATCCGCCTCCCGCGCACCCACAAAGATCTGCTTCGCAACCCCACGCGCCCCCAGTCGCACCGCAACTACATCCAGCTTCTCCGCGTATTCCTCCACCAACCACCTCGGCAGTGCCGCCACGCCGCGCCCACTCGCGACCATCTGCAACATGATGTCCGTCGTCTCAATCACCTTGTGCCGCTTCGGCGCGGCACCGGCGGGCACAAGGAACATGTTGAAGATGTCGAGCCGCTCGGTGGGCACAGGGTAGGTGATCAGCACCTCGCGCGACAGTTGCTGCGGCTTCACGTAGGCGGCGCCGGCCAGCGGGTGATCGTGGCCGACGACGAGCACCTGTTCGTAGTCGAACACCGGTTCGAAGTGCAGGCCGGGCTTGTAGAGCGGGTCGGGCGTGACGAGGAGGTCGATCTCGTAGCCGAACAGCGCACCGATGCCGCCGAACTGGAATTTCTGCTTCACGTCGACATCCACGTCCGGCCACGCGGCCAGATAGGGTGACACCACCTTGAGCAGCCACTGGTAGCACGGGTGGCATTCCATGCCGATGCGCAGCGTGCCGCGTTCGCCCTGTGCGAACTGCTGCAGGCGCTCTTTGGCCAGTGCGAGTTGCGGTAGCACGCGGTTGGCCACGGCCAGCAGGTATTGGCCGGCCTGCGTGAGCCGCAGGCTGCGGCCTTCGCGGATCCAGACGTCCGTGCCGAGCTGCTGTTCGAGCTTTCTCATCGTGTGGCTGAGCGCGGACTGCGTCAGGCACAGCACGCCGGCCGCGGCGGTCAGCGAGCTTTGCTCCTCGACCTCCCAGATGATCGTGAGGTGCATGCTTTTGAGCGTGGGCGTCGTGGTTCGTTTTTCGATGCGTTACCCGGCGATATGCTCGACAAACTACGTTCGCTCGGTGCAGTCGGCAGAAGGTCACGTGCAGTGCTGCGGCGGTGTCGCGGCGGATGAGATGACGAAGCGGTTCGATCTGAAGAACTACCACTACATCGTCCCCGAGCTCTCCGCGGGTATGTCGTTCGAGCTCAATGTTTCGCGCCAGCTTGGACAACTGACCAACGCATGGGCCCCGGGTGCTCCGCCGCCCCTTCTCAACGTTCTTGTCGAGTCGTTACCGCAACGGGAGGGCCGGGGTCGTATTTGGACCAATGTGCTGGCTGTGCCGAACGATGATGCACTGATCGTGTTGGCGTGCGAGTGGGCTGCCCCGTCGAATGACCTACGAATAGAGCGTGCAGGGAAGATTTGGGCTGCCCGAAACAATGAACCTGGCGGAGTTCGGAGGATGCATAGAGGCTTTAAGGAATAGGAATTGCTTGCAATTTTGGCCATCGTAGTTCACACTACGCGCCGCGATCTTCAAGTAGTGCTGTTCTTGGTTGGTTCTATATCCGCATCCTGCGGAAATTTCCCTTCGTTTTCTCGCTGTCTTGATGCTCGCCCCACCTGGGGGCAGTTCCCCTTTTTCATTTTTTTCTTTAGGACATTCAAGACATGGCGATCGGTACAGTTAAGTGGTTCAATGAATCCAAGGGTTTCGGCTTTATTGCACCGGACGGGGGCGGCGAAGATCTGTTCGCGCACTTCTCTGCGATTCAGGGGCAAGGCTTCAAGACGCTCACGGAAGGCCAACGCGTCAGTTTCGATGTGACGATGGGCCAAAAGGGCAAGCAGGCGTCCAACATCCGCCCAGCCGAGTAATGAGTCTTTGCGGTACGGCCTCAAAGTCGACACCGATAAGCCCGGCTTGCGCCGGGCTTTGTTTTTTGTCCTATTCTCGGAGGGTACGTGTCTAAGGAAGAACTTCTCGAAATGAACGGCGTAGTGATGGAAGTACTGCCGGACTCCCGCTTTCGCGTAACGCTTGAAAACGGCCACGAACTCGTCGCTTACAGTGCTGGCAAGATGCGCAAGCATCACATCCGGATTCTGGCGGGAGACAAAGTTTCTCTGGAGATGTCTCCCTACGATTTCAGCAAAGGGCGCATCACCTTTCGCCATATCGAGGGTCGCGGGTCTTTCGCTGCCGGACCGCGCCGGCGCTGACGGGCGACGCACCATGAGCGCGTCTCCCATTTTTGAGCACATCAAAAAGCACGGACAGGTGCGCGACGCGCAGATCGCTGTTGCGCTCGGACTCGGGTTGTCCAATGTGCGTAACTCACTGTCCGACCTTTTGGCGCAAGGGCAGATTTCCTGCTGCAACGTAACGCGGTTCGAGAACGGCAAGCCTGTTGGAGAAATCCTCTGCCGGATCTCGGGTTTCATTCCGCCCGCAGCCCCGGGACGCAAGCCAGGGCGCTAACGGCTTGGAACGATTGGCAGACAGAAGCAGATTGTCTTGAGTCGGCCGGGCTTGCCGGGTCCAACCATACACAATGCGCTCCGTCCCCCTGTTGCCCTAATTGGGCTGCTGCACTGCCAAGATCACTCGCCTTTGGCTAGGGTGACCTTGGCAGGTGAATTTCCTTGGGTGCAGTATCGTCTTCATCATCATCACGGGTGGCATAGATCATGGCAAAGCCGAACTATCAGTTCGAAAAACGTCAGAGAGAATTAGAGAAAAAGAAAAAGAAAGCTGAGAAAGCTCTAAAGAAAGCCCAGGCAGCGGAAGAGCCGCAACAACAACCCGAAGCAGATCCTTCGGCACCGAAGGAAAGCTGAGCCTCCATCTCGTTCAGCATCGCCGCCGCCTGCTTGGCACTTACCGGCATGATGTGGTGGATTTCGTGTTTGTGACGTGATTCGCAGTTTCTGCAAGGTCGTTTCTTTGACATGATCCACGACCAAGCAAACACGATTGCTGAACGCTACCGTATCGTTCTACGAGCCTGCATCGTTGCCGCGGCGCTCTCGGTCGGCTGCGGCATCCTGCACCGCGAAGACACCAACGACGGCCAAGACTTTGGTGGTGATCTGACCATCAAGTTTTCGATTTTCGATAGTCATTGACACTCGGCGGGTCAGCCATCGTCATATCGACGGAGGTTGATACTCTTCGTCGGCCCGGCAGAATTCGTCTGCAATTACGACGGGTATGACACTCACCATGACAGGCGAGTTGTTCTCCGGTGTATCGCCATACGATGCCCCGTAGTGCCTGTGCAAAGCGCAAAATAAGTGCGCCTCCGATGTCTTCGAGCAGGATCGGAGCCTGCTCGAGCTGACGTCTTGGGGATTGCCTGGAAAGGTGCGCGCCACCACGATCAAGCCTGCTCCCTTGAACAGCTCCACTACGCGAGCGCACGGTGGCTTTCTCCTGCGTCGCCGTATTGACGATCACGTGCTCGAGTCACCCAGCTTTAAAGGCTTTTCGGATTGTCTTGCAGACAGCAAATGTCGGTGAGGGACATGACAGTGCGTCTTTCGATGGTGCGGATGTGTACCGTCGAAAGGGCGGGCCTATACCGGATAAGCCTGAGTTGCCGCGAATTAAGAACAGGGAAACCGCTTGATGTTGCTAGATTTTCTGAACTTGCGTGAACTGCTGTGAACTACCACTTGGTCCCTCCGGCAGGAATCGAACCTGCATTTGCCGCTTAGGAGGCGGCTGTTCTATCCATTGAACTACGGCGGGATGGAACCGAGTATTCTATCATTTTTCGCGTCCGGAACTAGCGGCCTCCGCGTCTGATCCACCAAGCCACCTCCTCGCCCGGCCGTTTGTTGTAGCGGAACCTTGCAAAGGAGCCAGTCGTGAAGCGCGTCCCAATCTTCCTTGCGAGCATCATCCTGATGTTCTTCTCGATCGCCACCATGGCGGGCCCACCAAAGGTTGGTGAGCAGGCGCCCGACTTTAGCCTGCCGGATCAAGTCGGGAAGATGCACGCTCTGCTGGACTATCGCGGCAAGTGGCTTGTCCTCTACTTCTACCCGAAGGACGACACGCCGGGTTGTACGACCGAGGCGTGTTCCTTTCGTGACGGCTATCTGCAGATCAAGACGCTCGGTGCGCAGGTGTTGGGTGTCAGTGTGGATGACACAATGTCGCACAAGGCTTTTGCTGACGCGCACGCATTGCCGTTTCCGCTGCTGGCTGATACCGACGGCAAGGTTGCTGCGTCATACGGCGCACTCAACGATTTCAAGCTGGTGAAATTTGCGAAGCGCGAGACGTTCCTCATCGATCCGCAGGGAATAGTCCGCAAGGTTTATCTGAAGGTCAATCCGGATAGACATGCAGCGGAAGTCACGGCGGATCTCAAGCAGCTCGGCGCTGCAAAGAATTGATCAGGAGAATGCTTGGAGCCCAGTGATCGCGCGCCCGAGAATCAGCGCATGGATGTCGTGGGTACCCTCGTAGGTATTCACGACTTCGAGATTCACAAGATGGCGGGCTACACCATATTCGTCCGAGATGCCATTGCCGCCGAGCATGTCGCGCGTGACGCGAGCAATATCGAGTGCTTTGCCGCATGAATTGCGTTTCATCATCGACGTGAGCTCCACGGCAGCATCACCACTTTCTTTCAACCGACCAAGTCGCAGGCAGCTTTGCAGGCCGAGCGCGATTTCCGTCACCATGTCGGCTAGCTTCTTCTGGATCAGCTGGTTGGCGGCAAGCGGGCGGCCGAATTGTTTGCGTTCGATGACGTAGTCACGCGCGCGGCGATAGCAGTCTTCCGCCGCGCCGAGTGCGCCCCAGCTGATGCCAAAGCGGGCTGAATTCAGGCAGGTAAACGGGCCTTTGAGGCCTCGCACGTCTGGGAAGACATTCTCGTCTGGTACGAAGACTTCCTCCATTACGATTTCTCCTGTGATCGAGGTGCGCAGACCCACTTTGCCGTGGATCGCTGGTGCGGAGAGCCCCGGCCAGCCCGCCTCAAGTACAAAGCCACGTATGTCGCCGGCATCGTCCTTGGCCCAGACGACAAAAATGTCGGCAATCGGTGCATTGGTGATCCATATCTTGCTGCCGGTAAGCCGATAGCCGCCCTCGACACGGCGTGCGCGAGTGACCATCGAACCTGGGTCGGAGCCGTGATTGGGCTCGGTGAGTCCGAAGCAGCCTATCGCCTTGCCGCTTGCCAGTCGCGGCAAATACTTGTGGCGCGTGACCTCGGTGCCGAACTCGTGGATCGGAAGCATGACGAGCGAACTCTGTACGCTCATCATCGAGCGGAAGCCGGAATCGATGCGTTCAATCTCGCGTGCGATCAGGCCGTACGCGACGTAGCCCAGGCCGGCACCGCCGTATTCGATGGGGATCGTTGCGCCGAGCAAGCCAAGTTCGCCCATCTCGCGGAAGATCGCCGGGTCGGTACGTTCGCGGCGGAAGGCATCAAGCACGCGTGGTGCAAGTTTCTCTCGCGCATATTTCGCTGCCATGTTGCGAACCATGCGTTCGTCGCTGGAAAGCTGTTGTTCGAGTTGCAGCGGGTCGTCCCGGTCAAATGCTGATTTTGCCACCGTCATTACCTCCGCTCTTTCTTGGTTGCATAGGCGGATGCTGCGCTTGTGCGCGCCCTGCGCAAAGCGTCTCTGTCGTTCGGTAGCCAATGATCTAGGAGTGAGTCGAGGCGCAGTCGATAACGCGGAAGCTCACGCGGCGATCAAGCAGGTCGGTGAGATCATCACGGCCGTTCCCGACAAGGTTCTCGCGTGAGCCGACGCCATTGGCGATCGTGTGGGTTCGCAGGCTTGGTGCGCTGGCGTCGAGTTTTGACTTGATCAGTTCGGCACGCAGTAGCGAGATCCGTTCGTTGATCGGCTCGGGACCGCTGCGGCTCGTGTGGCCGATGATCTCCAAGCACGCGTTCTGGCGTTGGCTGCGTGCGGCGATCTCCTTGAGCCAGGCGGGATAGATGCCGCTGACCTTCTGGTCGGGCCAGAAAGCGGTGGAGCCAGGTTTGAAGAGGAACTTGACCGCCAGCCGCTTGCGATCGAGCCCGAATTCAACGATGCGCCCGAATACCAATTGCGCGGCCTGCTTCTGGCCAAGCTTGATATTGGTGAGATAGACGCCGTTGAGGATCCGCAGCTCATCGCCGGCTGCTGCACGCATCGCAGTGGCGTAGAAGTTCAACGATTCCTTGTAGCGGCCGGCGTTGTAGGCGGCGATGGCCTGTTGCACGCTGGCGGCGGAAACCACGCGAGCGACGTAGAGCGGGTCCATCGGATCACCCGGTTTGCTTGCTTGGCAGGTCTTGATGTAGCCCTCTGTGACGGGATCCAGCCCCCATGTGGGGCTGTCGCGGTAGTAGGGCAATGGCGTGAGGTCGACGTCTTCCGGCTTCGCACGCGCAGTCCCTTTGCCGACGAGCACGCGGTTGTCGAGATCGGCGAGTGCAAGGCAGATGCGGAATGCTTCGCGTGCGCCTTCGGTCTTGCCATCGCGATTCACTCCGGTGAAGGTGCCGACAAGAATCAGTGGATTTTTCTTGAGGTTCTCGACTGAGAAGGGCTGGATGTCGAAGTGCGGGTAGCGATTGCGTGCGAGTTGTGTGATGCGAGCTTCGACAGTGCGTGTGGCCAGTGTCTGTTCTCCGGTCATGCCGTCGATCAACGGGTCGATGAGCACAACCCGGCGTTTGTCCGGCGACACCTTGGCTCCGGAGAAGAGGGTATCCGCGGCCTTGGCTACTGCTTCCCCGAATGGAAGCGGGATAACCGGTGGTGCTGGTGGAGGTGGGGGTTGTGTCGCAGGGGCCGATTCTGCCGTGGCAGGCGCCGATGCTGGTGCCGTCGGTGCCTGCGGAGGTGTAACGCAGGCGGTGAGCCCCATCAGAATGAGCAGGGCCGCGATTCTGGGCGTGCGCATTGGCGCCTCCAGCAAATGCTGTGCAAGTCTTCTTGTGTTAGCACAGCGGTCGCAGGTGTGCTTGGCTGGTAGGTGTGGTCGAGACGAGTTGCACGTCGGGAGAGGGACCTCTGTCGGTTCGCTGTCTGTGCAGCGAGCCTCCTTGTCTCGACAAAGACGTCGCAGGATTTGGAGTCCGGCTACGTCCATGTCGCGTCAGTCAGATGCCTCTTCTACGCAGGCCGCCGATGTTAGAGATGCGTCTCATCTCATGTCAGTGCGAGCGGCCGTCGTAGTGCTTGACCGGGATTGCGTCGAGATCGATTCCTTCGACGCAGCGGATGTTCACCGCTACGGTTGGAACACCCTTCGGATCAGTGGCTTCTGCGTACGGATGAATACCGCACACTGGGCAGAAGCGATGCTTGATGTGGTGTGTATTGAAGAGGTAGGTGCTGGCGCTTGTGTCGGGCGTCAATAGGTGGAGTTTTTCGCGTGGTACGAACCAGAGCAGCGAACCCTTGCGCTGGCAGATCGAGCAGTTGCAGGCCAGCGCGCCATCAATTGTGCCTTCCACTTCAAAGGCAACGCGGCCACAGTGACAGCTTCCCTTATAGAGCATGAAGACCTCCTTTGGATGGATTCAGAGTCTCTCTTGTGGATCGATGTCAGTGAACTGCACGCTTCGCGCGACTGCGTCACGAGGATGGACGATGTCGCGTACTCTTGCTCAAACTCCTGCCCGCGGATGATCCGGTGAGCGCCTGCCATGACATGCTTTCCGGGTGAGAAGCACGAGCAGGTTAGCGCATCTTGGATGCGAACTTCACTCGCTCGCTGGCGATCATGAAATCGACATACCCGACGTGATGAATCGTACGCGGCGTCTTCACTGCTGGATTAATCCATGCCGCAATGACTTCAAACACAAAGAAGCATTAGGCATCTAGCATCGAATCATCAGCAATCCGGCATTCGAGGCTCGCATAGCACTCGTCGATCAGCGGTGCAGCAACGTACTTTGCGACACTGAGAGTGAGGCCGTACTTGCTGAATTTGCCGATTTTTTTTGCCGGAGCAGTTGCCGCGAGCAATGACCTTTTCGCTCAGTTCTACTGTGGGAATGTTGATGACACATTCGCGATTTGCCACGAGTAGATCATGTGAGTAGTTGCGATTGCTGACCACACAGCTGATGAGGGGCGGTTCGAATTCGAGCCTTGTGTACCAGGGCATTGGCATTACGTCTGGTTGTCCGCCGTCCATCGTAGTGAGCAGTACGACGGGGCCGGGTTCTAGGAGGCGATAGACCTTCGAGAGGGGAAACGCTCGCTTGGACATGGCGGTGCGGTTCAGTGAAGGACGAGTACAGTGACTAGCGGCACAACGTTGAACGCGAGCACAAGGATCTTGTAGAGCGTCATCCCGCCGTAGTGGATTGCGTCGAAAGTCTCCGGAGCCAATCGAAACCAGCGGCCATGCAGCCGGTACAGCCAGTTACGCGCGCCCGCGAACGCCGCGAACCAGATGCAAAGCACGATGTGGTTGATCACCGTGCTCCAGATCAGGAATTGCTTCAGATTCTCCACGGACGGTTTTGCGCAAGCGTTGCCGGATATTCAGCTTGCTTCGAAGGCGTGATGGAAGCGGACCTTGCCACAAGCGGGGCTGTTGTCGAAGGAAAGTGCGAGCAGATAGGTCTGCGGAACGCCGGGGTAGTCAAGCGAAGGATTGTTTCCGAACCCGAAGCGTGAATAGAAACCGGGTTCGCCGACCAACACGCAACCGCGTGCGCCCAGCATACGCAGGCGGGCGAGCCCGGCTTGCACCAGTGCTTGCCCGATACCGCGCCCTTGTTGCTCGGGTTGCACTGAGACAGGGCCGAGTCCGTACCAGCCTTGAGCATCGTCGCCGATGGTGATGGGCGAAAAGGCGATGTGCCCGACAATCACGCCAGCATTTTCCGCCACGAGCGAAAGCGTCAGTGCGCCGGCTTCGCGCAGTGCATCGACGATAAGGTGTTCCGTCTGGTGGCTGTGTGGGTGCGTGCGGAATGCCTCGATCGTGATGGCAGTGATTGCCATCTCATCGCCGGGGCGCTCATCGCGGATGATGGTCGCGGCACTCATGGTCTTACCGATGAAGCTCGCCAGCGCGTTCGGGCTGGTAGACCACTTTCTCGATCCGCACCTTTAGCGATCCACCGCCCGGTTTCGGCCATTCGATCTCGTCGCCTTCCGATAGGCCGAGCAGCGCGCTGCCGACCGGGGCAAGGATCGAGATGGTGCCGCCGGTGGCGTCGACATCCTTCGGATAGACGAGCGTCAGGCGGAATGCGTCGGACGATGTGGCGACGCGGAACTCGACGGTCGAGTTCATCGTGACCACTGAAGGCGGCATTTGGTCCGGTTCGACGACCTCGGCGCGCAACAGTTCTGCTTCGAGTTCGGCACGGCCCGGAATCGCGCCGCTCGGGAGCGATTCGAGCAGTCGATCGAGTCGCTCCGCATCGAGGGAGGAGATGATGATCTTGGGGCGTTTCGTCACGTCGTACCTCTGGTTCGGGAATGCGAGGAAAGTGGAAAGCCGCCAAACCTACGGCTTCCGGGAAGCGCAGGACTCGGCGGCGAATAGGGATGAAGACTGCCACATTGGGCCGTACGCGCCCTTGACGTGCAGCCAAGGCGCATCTCGACCGCTATACGGCGGTATAGCCTCCATCAATGGTCAATGCAGTGCCCGTGATGAAACTGGCTTCGTCGGAAGCGAGGAACAGCACGGCAAAGGCGACTTCGTCCGGCTCACCCACACGACCCAGCGGGTGCTTGACGCGCATTGGTTCCAGATAGGCGTCCGGGCCTCCAGGGTGGCGATCCATCAGGTCACGCACGAGCGGGGTCAGGATCGTACCCGGATGTACCGAATTGACGCGGATATTGTCACGCCCGTAGTTAACCGCATCCTGCTTTGTCATGACTGTGACCGCGCCTTTCGCTGCGTGGTACGGAGTGAGGTCGTTCGAACCGACAAGGCCATAGATCGACGAGAAGTTCACGATGCTGCCGCGCTGGTTCTGCTTCATGTACGGTACAGCATGTTTGGTGCAGAAGAACACGCCCTTGACGTCGACGTTGAACACCGCGTCCCACTCGGCCTCGGTTACTTCGTGCACGGGTTTGTCGACACCAGTGATGCCCGCATTGTTGATCAGAATGTCGAGCTTTCCGAAGATCCTTACCACATCAGCAAAGACCTTCGCGACCTCCGCCTCATCCGAAACGTTCATCAGCCAGAAATGCGCTTTCCCGCCGATTGCCTCGATCTGGCGTACCGTCTCCTTGCCGTCAGCCTCGTTGATGTCGGTGACCGCGATGCTGGCGCCCTCGCGGGCAAACATGATCGCCGTGGCGCGTCCCATGCCGTTGCCGGCACCGGTGATGATCGCAATCTTGTTTTCCAGGCGTCTCAAGGTAATTTCCTCCTTGTCTGATGGTCAGCCATGCCGGGCGCACCCGGCCAAATGAAGACGGGGACCAGTCTTGTTCTTTGTCGTACGTCCTGACGGACGCATTGGACGGAGGTGGTTGTGGCAGAAAAGTTTCCGTGCTTCGCTGCTTCCTTGATCCAAGTCTGGTAGAGGCGCAGAGCGAGGTGCAGCCCATGGTTTGGTTTGCTGGGCAGAAAAGACTGAGTTGATTCCTGTCAATCCTTGTGCTCACGCTGGTGTGGTGTGACAAGCTGTGGTTTCGGCATGGATCTGCGTCGTAAGCGGCTGCATGCTTTCGTGCTGTGCATGTGGGTGTCTGGCACGGCTGGACTCCATCAACCGGATGACATTCGTGCACTTGCCTGCGTGCAAAGATCGTGGCGGCGACCTGGCAAACCGTACAGCGGGTTCCAGCGCCGGCAACTCGCCGAGAGGCATGCTTCGCGTTGTATCATCGCGGAATTCTGCCCGTCAGGCATCTCCATGAGGGACGCCGCGGCTTGAGGCGAAGCCAGCGCCTTTGCGCGCCAGTTTTCTTCGTCAGAACTCGAAAATAGAACCCAGATTTCAGGAGATCCTAATGCGCCTGGTTCCCTTCAAGCTCGCAACCGTGGCATTCGCAACCGCGATCGCTTGTTCCGCAGCCAATGCCGAAACCGTCAAGATTGCCTATGCCGGTCCGATGAGTGGCCCAGTTGCCCAGTATGGCGACATGGTGCTGGCTGGTATCGAAACTGCGATTGAACAGATCAACGCGACTGGCGGTGCTGGCGGTAACAAGCTCGAACTGGTAAAGCTCGACGATGCCTGCGAACCGAAACAGGGCGTCGCGGTGGCCAACAAGGTTGTCAGCCAGGGCATCAAGTTCGTGGTCGGCCACGTTTGCTCGGGCGCGACGATCCCGGCCTCGGATATCTACGAGAACGAAGGCATCGTTATGGTGACGCCGTCGGCGACTGCGCCGCAGCTCACCGAGGGCAAGAAGCGCAAGTTCATCTTCCGCACCATTGGCCGTGACGATCAGCAGGGTCCGGCCGCCGCGCAGTATGTCATCGCAAAGGTGAAACCGAAGAAAGTCGCCGTGCTGCATGACAAGCAATCCTACGGTCAGGGCATCGCCACTGCAGTGAAGAAGGATCTTGAGGCGGCCAAGATTCCAGTCGTGCTGTTCGAAGGTGTCAACGCAGGTGATACCGACTATTCGGGCGTCATTACCAAACTCAAGTCGCAGGGCGTCGACTTCGTTTACTTCGGCGGCTACCACCCCGAAATGGGTCTGCTGCTGCGTCAAGCTCGTGAGCAGGGTGTGAAGGCCACGTTCATGGGGCCGGAGGGCGTGGGCAACAAGGACGTGACGGCCATCGCTGGCCCGGCTTCCGAAGGCATGCTGGTGACGTTACCGGCCGATTTCTCGGCCGATCCGGCCAACGCTGCGCTCGTCAAGGCTTTCGCCGACAAGAAGCGTGATGCCAATGGGCCGTTCCAGATGCCGTCCTATTCAGCCGTCAAGATTATCGGTGACGCAATTGCCGGTGCGAAGAGCACCGACGCCACGAAGGTCGCTGCCTACATGCATGCGCATCCGTTCCAGACTCCGATCGGCAAGGTTGAATACGACGGGCAAGGCGACCTGAAGTCGTTCAAGTTCGTTATCTTCAACTGGCACAAGGACGCTACCAAGACCGTAGCGAAGTAAAACTACGCGATCGCTTTTGCGCCCCGCTCATCATCGGACGAGCGGGGCGCTTTGGTATCGGGTGTCCTTGTCGCGAGATTTCCGCATGAATGAATTCCTTCCCCAATTTACCCAGCAGCTCGTTAACGGGCTTACGCTGGGGGCGATCTATGCGCTGATTGCGATTGGTTACACGATGGTCTACGGGATCATCGGCATGATCAATTTTGCCCACGGCGAGATCTACATGATCGGCGCCTATATCGGGCTGATAACGATTACCGCGATCGGCACGGCAGCGGGCTATCCGCTGCCCTTGGTGCTTGGTACGGCGATCTTCGTCTCGGTCGTGATCACTGGCTTGTATGGCTTTGCTGTCGAACGTGTAGCCTACCGGCCGCTACGAGGTGGGCCGCGCCTAGTGCCGCTGATCTCCGCGATCGGCATGTCGATCTTCCTGCAGAGCTATGTAGCCATCGGCCAGGGCGCACGCGACGTTTCGGTGCCGACGCTGGTCTCGGGCGCTAGAGACTTCCAGATGGGCGGTGATTTCGTGGTCACCGTGTCGTACGCGCGAATCCTAGTTGTTGGCGTGACGGTAGCGCTGATGGCGGCGCTGACGCTGTTCATCAGCAAATCGCGCATGGGCCGTGCTTGCCGCGCTTGCGCGGAAGACATGCGGATGGCCAATTTGCTTGGCATCGATACCAACCGCGTCATTTCCTTCACCTTTGTGCTGGGTGCAATCCTCGCTGCAGTCGGGGGGGTACTGATCGGGCTCACCATCGGCAAGCTCAACCCCTTCATCGGCTTTGTTGCGGGCCTAAAGGCCTTCACCGCGGCGGTGCTCGGCGGTATCGGCAGCATTCCCGGTGCGATGCTCGGTGGCATGCTGCTCGGCCTGACGGAAACCTTCGCTGCCGGCTATATGCCTGTCGAATACAAGGACGTCCTTGACAAGGACATCGTCGCTTTCGGTCTGCTGATTCTCGTGCTGCTTGTACGTCCGACCGGACTGCTCGGAAAGCCCGACATCGAGAAGGTGTGAGCGGAGCCGGCCATGACGACACAAACAATTCCAATGACGCAGACGTTCAAGAACGCAGCGATCGCCGCGGTCATCACCGCGATACTTACCATTCCGATCCTCGGCGTGCAGCTCACGCTGCAGGGCTACACGCTCGCACTCGACACGCACTGGCGGCCGGTCTGGATCGTCGTTGCTGCGGTATTTCTCTTCCAGCTTGCCAAGCCTCTATGGCGGCGCGCGGGTGTGGGCGTAAAGCTGCCTTCACTGCCTGGGTTGTCATCGAAGCAGCAGCGGTTTGGCATTCTGCTGCTTCTCGCAATCAGCCTCGTGTGGCCGTTTTTTGGCTCTCGTGGCGCAGTCGACGTGGCAACGCTAGCCCTGATCTATGTCGTGCTTGGTCTTGGGCTCAACATTACCGTTGGTTTTGCGGGCCTGCTCGATCTGGGTTATGTCGCGTTTTACGCGATCGGCGCATACACCTACGCGATGCTCAACCAGTACTTGGGACTGACGTTCTGGCAATGCCTACCGCTTGCAGCGGTCTTCGCGGCTGCGGCCGGTTGCATTCTCGGCTTCCCGGTGCTGAGACTGCGCGGTGACTATCTTGCGATCGTCACTCTCGGCTTCGGTGAGATTGTGCGGCGTCTGGCCAATAACTTGACGAACTGGACCGGTGGGCCGGACGGCATCTCAAGCATCCCCAAGCCGAGCGTGTTCGGCTTCGAAATGGTTCGTACGGCCAGCGTCGAAGGTACGAAGACCTTTCATGAACTTATCGGCCTTGAGTACCGCGGCGAGCACATGGTGATCTATCTGTACCTACTGGCACTGCTGCTAGTTGGTTTCACGCTGCTGATCACGGGCCGCCTGCAGCGCACCCCCATGGGTCGTGCTTGGGAAGCGCTGCGCGAGGATGAGATCGCCTGTCGTTCGCTCGGACTCAATCCGACGCGCATCAAGCTTTCCGCCTTCACGCTGGGTGCGATGTTTGCCGGGCTCGCGGGGGCTTTCTTCGCCGCGCGGCAGAGTCTCGTCAATCCCGAGTCCTTCACCTTCCTCGAATCGGCACTGATCCTTTCGATCGTGGTGCTCGGCGGCATGGGTTCGCGGCTCGGTGTAGTGATTGCAGCCATCCTGCTCACGCTGCTGCCTGAATTTGCGCGCGAATTCGCCGAATACCGCATGCTCGTTTTCGGTCTCGTGATGGTCTTGATGATGATCTGGCGACCGCAGGGACTTCTGCCTGCCCGTCGTGCGCATGTGGAGTTGCCACGATGAATGGGTCGCTCCTCAAAGTTTCGGACTTGCAGATGCGTTTCGGCGGCCTGCTGGCAGTCGATGGCGTTGCGTTTTCGGTTTCGCGCAACGAGATCTTTGCCATCATCGGTCCCAACGGCGCGGGCAAGACAACGGTATTCAACTGCGTTGGCGGTTTCTACAAGCCGACCGCAGGATTGGTCGAACTGGATGGTGTGGACATCACCGGGCTGCCCAGCCATCGTGTTGCGCACCACGGTATCGTCCGGACATTCCAGAACATCCGCCTCTTCAAGCAACTGACGGTGGTTGAAAACCTGCTGGTAGCACAACACCGGCAGGTCAAGTCCAATCTGCTGCTTGGCCTGCTTGCCACCCCGGCATACCGCCGGGCCGAACGCGATGCACTCGAACGGGCCGCGCAATGGCTTGATCGCATGGATCTCCTCGATGTCGCCAATCGCGAGGCGGGTACGCTCTCGTACGGCCACCAGAGGCGGCTGGAAATCGCGCGCTGCATGATCACCGGCCCGCGCCTCCTCATGCTTGACGAGCCCGCTGCGGGCCTCAATCCGCAGGAAAAGATCGAACTCCAGGAACTCATCGACCGCTTGCGCCACGAGTTCGGCATAGCCGTGCTGCTCATCGAGCACGACATGAGTCTTGTGATGGGTGTCTCCGACCGCATCCTCGTCATGGAACATGGCCGTCCGATCGTGACCGGTAAACCGGAAGAAGTGCGCAACGACCCGCGTGTCATCAAGGCCTATTTGGGAGAGGACTGATGCTCAAGCTTGAACAGGTCCATACCCATTACGGCGCCGTTGAGGCGCTGGCTGGCGTATCGATCGAAGTCAACAAAGGCGAAATCGTCACGCTGATCGGCTCCAACGGCGCCGGCAAGACCACCCTGATGATGACGGTCTGCGGGACGCCGCGCGCATCTTCCGGCCGGGTGCTTTTCGAGGGCCAGGACATTACTAGCCGCCCGACGCACGAGATCATGCGGCTCGGTATGGCGATTTCACCTGAAGGTCGTCGCGTTTTTCCGAGCCTCACGGTGGTCGAGAACCTCAAGATGGGTGGTTTTTTTGCCAGTACGGATGATCTCGAGGCGGGCATCGCGCACGTCTTCCGGCTCTTTCCGCGCTTGCAGGAGCGCGCCGTCCAGCGCGCCGGAACGCTTTCGGGCGGCGAACAGCAGATGCTTGCGATTGGTCGTGCGCTGATGAGCAAGCCAAGGCTCTTGCTGCTGGACGAACCGACGCTCGGCCTTGCTCCGCTCGTCATCGCGCAGATCTTCGACATCATCCGCGCGATCCGCGATGAAGGGGTCACCGTATTCCTTGTGGAGCAGAACGCCAACAAGGCGCTGCACTTGGCGGATCGCGGCTACGTGCTGGAAAACGGCCGCATCGTGCTGGCTGATACGGGTGCGAACCTGTTGGCGAACGATGCCATCAAGGCGGCGTATCTCGGCGGTTGAGTTTCGGGAAGGGGGAGCTAATCGTCTTGCCGCGCTCCCTCTTCGAGCCTGGGTCAGAGTTCTTCCTGCAACAGGGCGGCCTTTCCTCTTGCGGAGCCTTCCGGCGGGTCGCTTTGTTCGTCGCTCAAATCCAGCGCCTAACCGCTCGTTCGTAGTCGACAAAGGCCGTGCCGAAGCAGGTACGCAGCGCGCGTTCCTCGGGTGCGATCTGGAAGCGATTCATCCAGCCTACGAAGGCGGAAATTGCTACGAGTGCTGCCGCATTGGCTAGATGTAGCGCCCAGGCTGTAAGCACAAGGAGCATTGCGAGATACATCGGGTTGCGGCTGTACCGATAGACCCCTTTTGTGACCAGGGCGGATGCGCGCTCGGGATGATGCGGCAGTATTGTCGTGCGGGCGCGGCGCAGGGCAAGAACGCCTGCCATGCCGATTGCGAGCGCCCCCAGCAAGAGCACGGTGATACCTGCGCTCTGGCCCGGAATACTCACTGACAATGACGGAGCAATGCGGGTCAGATACCACATCAGTGCCCCGCAGCCGATCACCACCAGCGGAGGCGGCAGCTTCAATTCAAGCGATTTCATCTGGCTGAACTCCAACAAGGGAAGGTGCAAGCCCTAGTGATCTGTAACGATTAAACAGGAAGTATCATTGCGTCATTGGAGGGCGCAATGAAACTGACTGAAGCGGAAGTGGTCGAGTTGCAGCGGCGGGCCAATGCGAGGACAGGCCGAGCCGATTCGGCGCGACATGCGCG
>JAVBUM010000085.1:0-33401 GCA_031555325.1 Niveibacterium sp.
TATCTTGCGATGATCCTGTTCGGCTACGACAAGGCCGATCCTGGCTGGTCGCATGCAGTTCGCATCGAGCATGTGATGAACCCGGGCGGGCGCTTTGGCGCTTGGTCTGCCGACTTGGTGTTTTCACTGTTCGGCGCTTCCGCATGGTGGTGGGTTGGATTGTTGTTGTGGGGCATCGTCATAGGGCTCAAACGATGGCGGGAGGAGTTCGGCGGCAGCCGTCGTTCTGCGGTACTCGTGCTGCTTGGTTTTTTTGCCCTGCTCCTTTGCAGCGCGGGGCTGGAGGCGTTGCGATTCCACTCTCATTCAGTGGCTCTGCCGGGTGAGCCAGGCGGCATGGTTGGCATTGAACTCGCCCGGTTGTCGATGAACTATCTGGGCTTTACCGGCGGCACCCTAGTGCTGATCGCGCTATGGGCAACCGGGGCGAGCCTGTTCTTCGGCTTCTCGTGGATGAGCGTTGTTGAACGGTTGGGTGGCTTACTCGAAGGTGGATGGCAGGAGGTCCGCCTTCGTGGTCAAGCTTGGCAGGATCGTCGCGTTGGCGAAAGGATCGCGGTCAAGCGCGAGGAAAAGGTCAAGAAGGAGCGCAAGAAGCGCGAGGATTCGCCCAAGGTCGATATCCGCATTGAGCCAGCACTCGTTGATGTGCCGAAATCCGAGCGTGTCGAGAAGGAGCGTCAGCAAGTGCTCTTCGCTGATACGGGCAAAGGCGGGCTGCCACCGTTGGCATTGCTCGATCCACCGAGCCACGACGTCGAGCCGCCTTCAGTCGAATCGCTGGAATACACGTCCCGCCTCATTGAGCGGAAGCTTGCTGATTTTGGTGTCGAGGTGAAGGTGCTGGCAGCCTACCCCGGCCCGGTCATCACTCGCTATGAGATCGAACCTGCCGTTGGTGTGAAGGGTGCCCAGATTGTCAATCTGGTCAAGGATCTGGCGCGCGCGCTGTCTGTCATCAGTATCCGCGTCGTCGAAACGATCCCTGGCAAGAGCTGCATGGGCCTCGAACTGCCCAACTCGAAGCGCCAGACTGTACGGTTGTCGGAGGTCCTCGGTTCGAAGGTCTATCACGACATGGCTTCGGCGCTGACCGTGGGCCTTGGCAAGGACATCGGTGGTAATCCGGTGGTGGCCGATCTGGCCAAGATGCCGCACCTCCTGGTGGCCGGCACTACGGGCTCGGGCAAGTCGGTCGGTATCAACGCGATGATCCTTTCGCTGCTCTATAAGTCGGAGCCCGAGCGGGTGCGCCTGATCATGGTCGATCCGAAGATGCTGGAGCTTTCGATCTATGAAGGTATCCCGCACCTGCTCGCACCGGTCGTCACTGACATGAAGCACGCTGCGCAGGCGCTGAATTGGTGCGTTGGCGAAATGGAGCGGCGCTACAAGCTGATGGCAGCGGTCGGTGTACGTAACCTTGCCGGCTATAACAAGCAGGTCACCGATGCGCAAAAGACCGACAAGCCATTGACCAATCCATTTTCGATCACGCCGGAGTCGCCCGAACCGCTGTCGACGATGCCGCACATCGTAGTGATCATTGATGAGCTCGCCGACCTGATGATGGTCGTCGGCAAGAAAATCGAAGAACTTATCGCGCGTCTTGCTCAGAAGGCGCGTGCGGCAGGCATTCACCTGATTCTCGCTACGCAGCGGCCATCCGTGGATGTCATCACCGGCCTTATCAAGGCCAACATCCCCACGCGGATGGCGTTCCAGGTATCCAGCAAGATTGACTCGCGTACGATTCTTGATCAGATGGGGGCGGAAACGCTGCTTGGGATGGGTGACATGCTCTACCTCGCGCCGGGCACGGGCCTGCCAATGCGGGTGCACGGTGCCTTCGTTGCCGACGGTGAAGTGCATAAGGTTGTCGAGCAGCTCAAGCAGACACACGGTGAGCCCGACTATATCGAGGGCATCCTTACTGGTGGCACCGAAGAGGCGGGCGACGTGTTTGGCGAAGGCGGTGCGGGCGGGGGGGGCGAAGAGTCTGATCCGATGTATGACCAGGCTGTGGAGATCGTGCTCAAGACCCGGCGGCCGTCGATTTCGCTCGTTCAGCGCCATCTGCGCATCGGCTATAACCGTGCGGCCCGGCTGATCGAACAAATGGAGAGGTCGGGCTTGGTTTCGGCGATGGGCACTAACGGCAACCGCGAGGTTATCGTCCCGGCAAAAGCCGAAGGCTGAGTGAGCGTCTTGTAACAAATCCGGCAGCATGTTTCGGTCGCGAAGCTGCGATGCTCGGTATGCCTCCTATCAAGGCTGGGATTCCAGCTGCGGCATGGGACCAAGCGCTTTTCGCAAGCTCTTGAGCACTCTCGCTCACAGGAAAGACAGATTCATGCAGATTAGAAATCTTCTTGCGGTGCTGGCCTGCACCGTGGGCAGTGCGGCACTTCACGCGGGCGCGCTCGACGAACTCAACACCTTTGCGAACCAGACGAAGAGCGCGCGCGCAACGTTTTCGCAGACGGTGGTCGGCCGCAATGGAAAGGTGACCCAGAAGGCTGTTGGGACGTTCGCATTCCAACGTCCAGGCCGCTTTCGCTTTGTCTACGAAAAACCCTACGAGCAAACGATCGTTGGCGACGGGAAAAAGCTCTGGACTTGGGATAAGGAGCTCAACCAGGTCACGATCAAGCCTATGACCGATGCGCTCGGAGCGACGCCTGCGGCGCTGCTCACTGGCGATGGCTCACTTGAGCGCAATTTTACGCTCAGGGACCTTGGTGAGTCCGAAGGACTGCAGTGGATCGAGGCTACTCCAAAGCAACAGGAGGCCGGTTTCGAAAAAGTGCGCATCGGCTTCAAGGGAGGGCAGCCGCTGGCGATGGAGGTGCGCGACAACTTTCAGCAAACCACGATGCTGCAGTTTTCTGCCTTCGAACGTAACGCGAAGCTTGATCCGAACGAATTTCACTTTACGCCGCCGAAGGGTGCGGATGTCGTCGGTGAGTGATCGCGTCCAGATCGCATTCCGAGCCTTCATGCCCGAGGATGCAGCCGCACTAGCTGCCGTCTATCGCGACGCCGTGCGTGGCACGGGCTCGACGGCCTATGGTGCGAGTCAGGTCAAAACCTGGGCCGCCTTTGCAGATGAGCGGGGCTTCCCGGCCGGGCTCGCACGCGGGATCTGCATCGTCGCAACCTGTAACGATGTGATCGTGGGTTTCGGCCAGCTTCAACCGGAGGACCATGTTCATCTGCTTTATGTTGCCTCTGCTTGGGGGCGATGTGGCATCGGCAGTGCGCTGCTCGCCCGACTCGAAGTGGAGGCGGGGCGGCGGGGTGCGGTCCGGCTCGGCGTGAATGCGAGCCGTCTGGCGCGTGCTGTATTCGAGCGTGCCGGCTGGCAGATCGACGAAATCGAATTCGTCGAGCGCGATGGCGTCAGCTTCGAACGTTTCAGGATGTCCAGACAGTTGGGGAGCGTGGCATGACGACCGATGATCTGTTTGGTCCGGCCGAACCCGTGGGCGTACCGCTTGCGGAACGCTTGCGTCCGAAGACACTCGACGAAGTCGTGGGACAGCGGCATCTGCTCGGATCGGGCAAGCCGCTGAGACTGGCGATCGAGTCCGGCCGGCCGCATTCGATGATCCTGTGGGGGCCGCCTGGTGTGGGCAAAACCACGCTCGCACGCCTGATGGCGACGCATTTCGATGCTGAGTTCATCGCTTTGTCTGCGGTGTTTTCCGGTGTGAAAGAGATTCGTGAGGCAGTCAGTCGTGCCGAGATATTGCGTGTGCACGGCCGCCGCACGATCCTGTTCGTCGATGAAGTGCATCGTTTCAACAAAGCGCAACAGGATGCGTTCCTGCCCTACGTTGAGTCCGGTCTCTTCACTTTCATCGGTGCAACCACCGAGAACCCGTCGTTCGAAGTCAATTCGGCCCTGCTTTCGCGTTCTGCCGTGTACGTTCTGGAGAGCATTAAGCCGGAAGACATGAGGGCGCTCTTCGAACGTGCGCAGCGCGAGGCGTTTCCGACGCTTAGCTTCGACGAAGAGGCGCGCGAACGGTTGATCGGTTCGGCCGACGGTGATGCGCGGCGCCTGCTTAATGTGCTTGAAACACTTGCTACCGCATCGGAAGCTGCGAACCGCGCCGACATTGATGGCGTGTTCGTTGAAAGCACAATGGCGCAGAACCTGCGCCGCTTCGACAAGGGCGGCGAGGCGTTCTACGACCAGATCTCCGCACTCCACAAATCGGTGCGCGGCTCGAATCCGGATGCCGCGTTGTATTGGCTTGTACGGATGCTCGACGGCGGCGCTGATCCTCTGTACATGGGACGGCGGCTGGTGCGGATGGCGATCGAGGACATCGGCCTTGCCGACCCACGTGCGCTCACTCTCTCGCTTGAGGCTTGTCAGACCTACGAGCGGCTCGGTTCGCCTGAAGGCGAACTTGCGCTCGCGCAGGCTGCGGTGTATCTGGCCTGTGCTGCAAAATCGAATGCGGTCTATTTGGCGTACAACGCTGCGCGCAAGTTCGTCAAGGAAGACATCAGCCGACCAGTCCCCGTGCATTTGCGCAATGCACCGACGCGATTGATGAAGGAACTTGGCTACGGCAAGGAATACCGCTACGCGCACGATGAACCGGGCGCGTATGCGGCAGGCGAGACCTATCTCCCGGAGGGGGTGTCCGCGATCAGTTGGTACCAGCCAACCGATCGCGGACTCGAGGCGAAGATCGCCCAGAAGCTCGCCTACCTTGACGGGCTAGACCGTACCGCACGGGAGACGGAGGGTCAGTGAGCGAGCGGGTGCGTGGCTCTGAACCGCGCATACACGTGAAGCACGTGTTCGGCCTTGTCGAGCTGCCCGGCTTGCCGGGCGCGTTCGATCGAATCGTTCATGAGATGGTCGACCACCACCACTCCAGCAGGGGTTTGCACCAGTCCACACACGATGTGAGCAGCCATTGCATGGGGTAGGTGTTCATGTTCGGCTACCACGGCCACGTCGTCGTCCGTGAGGTCGCAATAGTCGAGGCAATCGCGCAAAGAAAGCATCTCTTGGTCCTGTTGTCTCTGTTGGGTACAAGTTAAGGCTAGGCCAGATGTATTCCAATGCAAGCACAGATTGCCGGTGCCAATTTGTCTAAGTGATTGATAAACCGCACGAATTCTTATGTCTCAAGGCGAGGTGAACCGTGCCTGCTTGATCCTTGCGCCCGAGCGCCAGGCGTGCATTGCCCCGAACCCCTGCGAGCTTCAAGGCATAATCCGCTGATCCCAAAAGCAAACCGGGCAATTCCACATGCTTGATATCCAGCTCCTTCGCAGCCAGCTCGACGTTGTCGCCCAGCGTCTTGCTAGCCGCGGTGCAAGCTTTGACACCACGGCCTTCCAGGCGCTCGAAGACGAACGCAAACAGCTCCAGACCCGCACGCAGGACCTTCAGGCCCGGCGTAACAGCTTGTCCAAGCAGATTGGAATGCTCAAGGGCAAGGGGGAGGATGCCTCGGTGGTCATGGCTGAAGTCTCCGGCCTTGGTGACGAACTCAAGGCCAACGAGCAGGCGCTTGCCGCTCTGCAGGAAAAACTCAACGCATTGCTTGCCAGCGTGCCGAACCTGCCACACGAGTCTGTACCGATCGGCAAGGACGAAGCCGACAACGTTGAAGTGCGTCGCTGGGGGACTCCGCGACAGTTCGATTTCGAGGTACGTGACCACGTCGACGTCGGTCAGAAACTCGGCCTCGATTTTGACACTGCAGCCCGGCTTTCGGGGGCACGTTTTGCGTTGCTGCGCGGCCAGGTCGCGCGCTTGCATCGTGCGCTCGCGCAGTTCATGCTCGACACGCATACGGGCGAGCATGGCTATACCGAGTGCTACACGCCATACATCGTCAATCCGGAAGTGCTGTTTGGAACCGGTCAGTTGCCCAAGTTTGCTGCCGATATGTTCCGCGTCGAAAAGGGTGGCGAAGACAACCCTATTGTTCAGTACCTCATCTCCACCGCCGAAATCTCGCTTACCAACACGGTTCGTGAGAGTGTGCTACGTCACGATGAACTGCCAATCAAGCTGACTGCGCATTCGCCATGCTTCCGCTCTGAGGCTGGCTCCTATGGTCGTGACACGCGGGGCATGATTCGCCAGCACCAGTTCGATAAGGTCGAGATGGTCCAAATCGTGAATCCCGAGCGTTCGTATGAGGCGCTGGAGGAGATGGTCGGCCACGCCGAGAAGATCCTGCAGAAGCTCGAACTGCCGTACCGCGTGATCACGCTCTGCACTGGCGACATGGGATTTTCGGCCGCCAAGACCTACGACCTCGAAGTCTGGCTACCCGCTCAGGACACATATCGCGAGATCTCGTCCTGCTCAAACTGCGAAGCCTTCCAGGCTCGCCGCATGCAGACGCGGTTCAAGAACGAACAGGGCAAGAACGAACAGGTTCACACCTTGAACGGTTCGGGCCTTGCCGTCGGACGTACGTTGGTTGCCGTGCTTGAAAACTATCAGCAGGCCGATGGCTCGGTTCGCGTTCCGACCGCGCTTGCGTCATACATGGGCGGGCTGGAAGTCCTCACGCCCGGAAACTGAAGAACTGGCAATCCGGCGAAAACAATGTATAATCACCGGCTCTGCTTAAGGCAGAGGCCACGGAGAGGTGGCAGAGCGGTTGAATGTACCTGACTCGAAATCAGGCGTAGGTGCAAGCCTACCGAGGGTTCGAATCCCTCCCTCTCCGCCAGGAATGCCCTCGAAACCCGCATAGCGTAAGGCTTTGCGGGTTTTGTTTTTCTGGCTACGCGATTTCTTGCTTACTAAGGTGATCGATCAAGAAGTTGTTTGGCACTGTGCTTGTCGCATTGAACTGGGCATTCGATCCCAAGCCCATCTTGGCCTCGAGCAACACAAGGGTGCGATCCGCCGGCGCCGTGATTCGTCCAGGTCCAGTGGTCGCATCGCTTCGGCGCAGGTACCTCTTCAGACCCGATGGTATCCGAAGCGCCTAGAGTGATCGTCCGAGACGCCTTTCGACCGTACGACGCTCCCATTTCGGGCCGAGCAGTCCGAGTGGATGGAATACGCGGATCGCGTGCGTGGCCACTCCGATGCCCCAACCGAGCATGACCCAGCCAACCCAGATTCGATGCGGTGAGACCACCAGATTGACAGCGATCAGTATGGTGACGACCACGACATACTGAAGCAGGTGGATATAAAACTTTCGTAGCTTGCGCACGTATTCGAATGCGTCGCGTTCTTCCCTCTCCGCAGTTGCTGTTGCTGTATTCATCGTTGGCCTTTCTGCCACCAAGGTGGCGAAGTCGACTTCGAAAACCGCCGCCAGGGACTTGAGTGTCTCCGCGCTGGCAGGCTGGCCTGCCTCGATACGCTGAATGGTCCGCGTGCTGAGGCCGCTCGCATCGGCGAGTTGCTGCTGCGACCAGCCACGTTGTAGGCGGAATTTTTGGATCAGCATTGTTCTGTCCTTGGGCAATAGAGCCCTTAAGCTAACGTAGATGCAGGGAAGCCGAGACGACACTGGCATGACAGCATTACGACAAAGCGCTGACAGGACCCGGCGACGGTTGCGACACTTGGGTTCTTGACCAAGGTCTGCATCGATTCCGGCGTATGCCGCTCAGCGAGGGCGTCGGCCGATCACCAGATCTTCGGCTAAACCACCCAGGCTACTTTTCTATGGCTTCCGTGGTCGTTTCCCAGTCTCGATTCCAGGTCCCTCTTCGGAGCCGCGGAGGTTATCTGTGCAAGCAGGCGGCCAAGCGCCTGGGTGAAATCGCTGGGGGCGATACTAGCTTGACCAATGCCTTTCGGTCCTGGTGCTTTGAAAAGGCGAGGACCTCACCTTTGGCGTTGCCGAGCCAGTAGTTGGCCGCGTGTGCGCCAGATGGAGTGGCTGCTCGCGAAGCGAGCCCAGGAATTGTCACCGGGTCCGACCCAGTGGATGGTGTTGATCAGCTGAGCTGGATCTCGACTTTGTCGCTTACAGGTCCGTCTTTAGAGCTGTGAGGCGTGCTGCCCTGCGCGGTGTTTGCCAGTGGCTCCACGCAATCAACCGTGAGGGCGCTGTTGAAGTTACCTCCATGTGCGACGAAGACGCTGGCATTTGCCCGGACTCTGATTGCCCTCTGTATCACTCTCTCAAAAAAGCCGCAGGCCCTGCTCCTGGTGGCGGCTTCATGCAAATCTAGGTGATCCGCCAGCTCGGTAGCCTTCTGCCTTCTTGGTTTTTTCGCCTAGGAGTCCCTGACATTTTGGCAGGACCTGCGGAAGGCCTTGGCACGTGACTGTGGCGGGGATGAACCCACTATTTGGCTGACAATTTGTCATGCGGCGGTCATCGCCACTTTCTCGCCAAGTGTTTCGAAAATCCATAAAAATCAAACAGTTGTGTCGCATCAAAAAACAGGCATTGAACTTGCTACTGCCTAGTTGCGGGAAGTGATCCGGCATTCACCTGAGGTGCCGAAAGCACAACGCACAAGCGCTGCGGCGGGTGGCTCGGAGGTGAGGGGCTGCCGGACGCTGGGGCGTAACCGGCGAGGGCATAACGAATGAAGCTGGCGTTGGGACTACTGATTATTGCTGCGGTGGGGGCGGGGCAGGTGTGTGCAGAGGATGCGCCTGCATACATTGGGGGAATGGCCCCTGACCACCGTAGGGAAGACGTGCCCATCGTGAAGGCGGCACAGGCGCCAGACAAGAATAGCGCACTGCGCGGTATCGATCAGCCGCCGCCAGCATCGCTTGAGTCGGTTGTTGAGGATCAGGGGGCTTGGTACACGCCATTTACTCGACCGGGTATGACCGGTCGGTACGACATCCGGAAGTACCACGAGGCGCGCAGCGCCGCCCACTGACCGACAAAGACGAATCCCGGTTGGGGGCGGGTTCCGAGGTCTGCAGCAACCTTCCCCCCAAAGAGAATGCCGGCGGCGGTCGATTGGCTCCAAAGGCAAAACAATCCTAATGTCATAAGGAAGTCAGGCAATGAAAGCAACCAAGCAGGTGATTCTCGGCATCAGTCTCGCGATGTGTCTCTCGGGTGCGGCCGTGGCTGCGGACCAACAAGGTATGTCTGGTATGTCGGGGCAGCAAGGCATGTCTGGTATGTCGGGTCAGCAAGGCATGAGCGGCATGTCCGGCCAGCAGGGCATGAGCGGTATGTCCGGCCAGCAGGGCATGTCCGGTATGGATGGGATGTCCGGCATGAGTGGCCAGAAGGCGCCGAAGAAGAAGGCCAAGAAGAATGCTCAGCAAGGCATGAGCGGTATGTCTGGCATGTCGGGTATGTCTGGCCAGCAAGGCATGAGCGGCATGTCGGGCCAGCAAGGCATGAGCGGCATGTCGGGTCAGCAAGGCATGAGCGGCATGTCGGGTCAGCAGGGCATGAGTGGCATGTCCGGCCAGCAAGGCATGAGCGGCATGTCGGGCAACAAGAAGTAGACCAATGAAAGGGGGCGTCTGCCCCCTTTTTCCTCTTTCCATGCCTGGATGGATTTGCCATGAAAATTGGCAATACGAGGATCTATTCGATCCTTACCGCGTGTGTGGTTGCCGCGGTGACGCTATTTACGATTCCGGCCTGCTCGCGGACCGAGGCACGCGCCGACGCGGCCAAGGACTACGAACGAGCCCGCTGGGATCCCGCGCATTTCAAGCCCGCCATTGATCAGGCGAGTGATGAGAAATGCCTGTCCTGCCACAAGGAAGTGCTGGACAACACGGTGCGCAAGGAGTCGATCGCCGGCGTAAAGGCGTCGAGTGCGCTTGCTTGGTATCAGACCCTCGATACCTATCAGGGGGAGCAGGCAACATTCCATTGGCGCCACATCAAGTCTGAATTTGCCAATCAGGTTATGCAGATGAAGTGCACGACCTGCCACCAGGGCAATGATCCGCGTGACCGTGCGGTCAATCCGCCCGATGTTCATAGCACTGCATTCACGTTACGTAAGAACGTGAATCCGGACACTTGCCTGATGTGCCACGGCAAATTCCCGAACGAAAGCATGGGGCTCCCCGCGTGGGAAGAAGTCCGTGACTCGATGCAGAACAATTGCCTGAGCTGTCATGCTGCTTTCCGCACCAATCGGCATCAGGTCAACTACCTGAAGCCGGAGGCAATCGAGAAGCTGGCACAGGACAAGGGCGGTGATGTGTGTTACGGCTGCCATGGTGGCCGGCAGTGGTATCGCATCAGCTTCCCATATCCGCGCCATGCGTGGCCGGGCATGCCGGAAGAGATGCCCGACTGGGCAAAGAATAGGCCGACCGAATCGGATATCCGTTTCCTTGACAAGGTTTCCACGGCGACCGGGAGCAAGCAATGAGCCACATTGATCATCCATTGATGAGCCATGACGGCATCATCGAGTGGCTCAAGAAGAGCCCCGATTTCGCGGTGCTGTCGCGTCGCCGGTTCCTTAAGACGGCGCTGACCGCATCGGCACTTGGCGCGTCCGGTCTCGTTTCACTCTCGGGTTCGCGCCAGGCGAAGGCGTTCGCATACGAACCGTATCTGCGCGACGACGATCTGCAGACGGTCGTCACCTCCTGCGCCCACAACTGCGGTTCCCGCCATATGCTGGTCGCTCATAAGAAGGGCGATGTCATCGTACGGTTGTCAACCGATAACGGCTCCTACCAAGCTGGCGGTAGCTTTGGCTTCGATACCGAAGCGGTTCCGCAGTTGCGTGCATGCCTGCGCGGCAGGTCGTACCGCGCTCGCCTGTATTCACAGGAGCGGCTGCTGTATCCGATGATTCGCGTTGGCGCTCGCGGTGAAGGCAAGTTCAAGCGTGCCTCGTGGGATACCGCGCTCGACTATGTCGCCGGCAAGATGAAGGAACTCAAGGAGAAGTACGGCCCGACAGCTATCCTTGACCAGTCGTATGCTGGCGCTTCGTATGGTGTCCTGCATAAGTCCGATCAGATCGAGGGGCTGCTTGCGCGCTTCCTGGGCATGTTTGGCTGTCGTACCAACTCGTGGTCGGTGCCGTCGTACCAAGCCACCACCTTCAGTTCGCGCATTACGTTCGGCACGATCCAGGACGGCAACGAAGACGACGCTTTCGCGCATTCGAAGCTCATCATCATGTGGGGCTGGAACCCGGCCTACACGTTCCACGGCGGCAATACCTTCTATTACATGCGGATGGCCAAGCAGCGCGGCTGCAAGTTCGTGGTCATCGATCCGCAATATACGGATTCGGCAGCGGCGTACGACGCTTGGTGGATCCCTATCCGGCCGAATACCGATGCGGCGATGCTCGCCGGTATGGCGCACTACATCTTCGCCAACAACCTGCAAGATCAGGAGTTCATCGACAACTACTGTCAGGGGATGGATGCCGGCACCATGCCGGACTGGGGGCAGGACAAGGAGAACTTCAAGGACTACATCCTCGGCAAGTACGACGGCATACCGAAATCGCCGGAGTGGGCTGCGGAGATCTGCGGTGTCAAGGCAGAGGACATCAAGAAGCTTGCCGACATGTACGCGCGCACCAAGCCTGCCGCGCTCAAGGCGTCCTGGTCGCCGGGTCGCAACGCCTATGGCGAGCAATACAACCGTATGGCTGCAGCGCTTCAAGCGATGACTGGCAACATCGGCGTCCTTGGCGGATGTGCTGAAGGTGTGGGCAAGGGCTTCCACTCCGAATCTGTCGCCTATCCGTATGACGATTTTGCCAACGTCTGGTGGGCATCGATTAAATCCGACCGCTGGGCACATTGCGTACTCAATTATCCCAACGTCAAGCGTGAGGAGATTGGTCTTTGGCCGCGGGAAGATGAGCTTGACGGCAAGATTCCGAATATCCGCGGGATTTGGTGGCACGGTTCGGACTGGTTCAACCAGCTCACGAACATCAACAAGGAAATTGAAGCGGTCAAGAAGCTCGACCTGATCGTCTGCAATGATTCGACGATCACGCCATCAGGCCTGTGGGCCGACGTGCTGTTCCCAATCGCCACCCACTTCGAGCGGCATGACGTGGCGCTCCCTTGGTACAAGGGCCACTACTACATCCACCGGCCGAAGGTGATCCAGCCGCTGGGTGAGTCGAAGACTGACTTCCAGGTCTTTACCGAACTGGCCTACCGCTTGGGTTTTGGCGAAAAGTACAACCCCAAGGCGACGCGCGACTACTTCCAGAACGACGACGACGTCGACGAAAAATACCTCTCCGAGTGGTGGGAGCAGCGTGTGATGGGGCATCAGGGTGTGACGATGCCGTGGGAAGAGTTCAAGCGCCGCGGGGTCTACAAATTTGAGTTGCCCGAGCCGCATGTTGCGTTCCGTGAGCAGATCGAAGGTGATGCAGACTTTGAGACGCCCTCGGGGCGGATCGAGATCCTGTCCACTACGCTTGCCCAAGTGACGGACTGGACGAAGACCCAGTATGGGTACGAGATTCCGTACATCCCGAAGTGGATCGAACCATGGGAATCGCTCAATCACCCCATGACGAAGGAATTCCCGTTCCACCTCATCAGCCCGCATCCGCGCTGGCGTACGCACAGTATCTTCCACAACATCCCGTGGCTACGTGAAACCTACACGCAGGAAGTGACGATAAACGCCTCAGATGCGAAGCGTCTGGGCATCGCCATGGGTGACACGGTGGAACTCTGGAACAACCGTGGCCGAGTCGTGGTGCCGGTGTACGTGACCGAGCGCTGCATGCCCGGCGTACTGGTGCTGCATGAAGGTGCGTGGATGGACCTGGATGACAAATCGGTCGACCGTGCGGGTAATCCGGACTTCCTGACCAAGGACGATCCGAGTCCGGCCGGAGCGTTTGCCTATAACACGGTGCTTTGCAACGTGAAGAAGACCGATCTTGCGCACCGTCCCGGTTGGGACCAACTCGCCACCGCACGCAGCTACATCTTCCGTCGCGGTGACCACTGATCGCCGCCAACGAACACGAAACAGGATCCATGGCCATGGCCGACGCACCTGCCAAAGACATCGAGCGCATCAAGGAAGCGGTCAAGCAGCGCAAGAAGGAAGTCTACGTTCCCGTCGTCCCCGAAAAGCAGTTTGGCTTTATCCACAATAACGTCGACTGTATCGGCTGCCGTGCATGCGAAATCGCGTGCAAGGACAAGAACGGCCTCGGTCCAGGGCCGCGGCTGCGTCGGGTGATGTACATCGAGGGCGGAACCTTCCCGGAAGTCTTCGCCTACAAGGTGAATATCTCGTGCAACCACTGTGCGGAGCCCGCCTGCATACCGACCTGTCCGACCGGCGCGATTTACAAGCGCAAGAAGGATGGCGTGGTCGATATCGACTCCACGCTCTGCATCGGTTGCCGCCGCTGTGAAGCTGCATGTCCGTACGGTGCGCCGCAATACGACGTGGAATCGAACACAGTCAAGAAGTGCAACATGTGCGTCGATGAACTTGAGTCGGGCCGCACGCCGTACTGCGTGCAGGCTTGCATGATGCGTGTGCTTGACATCGGCCCGATCGACGAACTGCGCAAGGGGACTTGGAAGACGAAGGCGCTTGGGCCGAATGAGCAGCCAGTACGGCAGGTGAAGAACTTTGCCAACCCGGAACTTACGAATCCGTCGATCGTGTTCGTGCCACACAGCAAGGGCCGCATCGATGAGGAACGTTGAGTGCGAGGCGGCGGTGTCGTGGCGCGTTCGCGTAGCCGAAGATCTTGAGTTGCTGGCGCATCTTCACGGCGTCGAGCTTGGTGCCGACGCGCTTGAAGCGCTTGAGCTTGCGGGGTTCCCCGGTTGCCTCGCGCTACCCGAGGGATCGGAGCCGGGTGCAGAAGCGCGCGGGCTCATGCAATGGGTTATCGAAGGGCGGGATCCCCAGTCGAGAATGTCGTTCGATGAGCTTGCAGTCGACTATGCGGCGATCTATCTCACCGGTCGATATCACGCTTCGCCCAATGAATCCGCGTGGCTCGACGAGGATGGGCTGGAGCGCCAGGCTCCGATGTTCGCGGTGCGCGAGTGGTACCGCAAGTACGGCATGGTGGCCGGTAACTGGCGGACCCGCCAGGACGACAATCTAACGCTGCAGCTGCAATTCGTCGCGTATTTGTTTGAAGCCGCCAACGACGATCAGGATCTGAAGCCAGCGGCAAGATTCCTGGATGAGCATGCCTTGCTCTGGATCGACCGCTTTGCCAAGTCCGTGGGGGCCCGCGCCACGACGCCGTTCTATGCGGCGCTCGCGATGATCACTGCAGATTATTTGCAGACCCTGCGAATGGCATTGGTGATGCTCGCTGACGAGCCGCTCCCGCCGCCACCCGTGGCCAAGGAAGTTCGTGCCGCACAGCAGATGGCCGCCTGCGGTGTGGGTGAACCTATGGTCTTTGTCCCGGGGGCCGGCCCGACTTGGTAAGGGGTTGAGACGTATCAGAGGCCCGCTGAGGCTTTCGGCCCGATGATCATGGACCTGTCGCCGGCCAGCGGGGTCGCGCGTACCAGAGCGGGCCGACATGTCTGTTTCTTCTGACGCACTACGCAGTATCCCCCTCGCCGTTCGCCTCACTCACCGGTTGCGTGCATGGTGGGGTGGCCGGCTGCGCCGCAAGATCATGCTTGCCATGCTGGCGGCTTCCGCGCTGGCTTCCGTTCTGCTGCTCGTATCCTTCTTTGCAGTCTATCGTGGGCAACTTGCGCAACAACGGGTGATGGCCTCAATGGAGGTCAATCGGCTCTTTCAGGCCACACTGGAAGGGGCGATGGCCGGACAGGACTCGGAACGCCTGGTTCAGACCATGGCGCAGATGCGGCAGCAGCAGGGCGTGCTCGACGTACGTATCCTCGATCAGAGCGGCCGTGTGCACTTCGCATCCGACACCTCTGCCGTAGGAGCGCTGATTCCCTTGCCCAAGGATGTGGCTCCGGTCGAAGTTGAGGGCGTCATTGCTGTGCCGTTCCAGATCCTTGATGCTGGACGCGACGTGTTGCGTTCCTTCAATCCGGTCAATCGCTCCGCCTGCGTTGGCTGCCATACCGACTACGATGCACAGTGGGCAGGTGGCCTGCTTGTCGTGGATCACGATGCGCGGACGATCCGATCACAGGCGCGAGGAAGCGCGCTTGCGCTTACGTTTGGTGCTGCACTGGTAATGTTGTTGTCATGCGTTGTCGGCTATCGTGCGTTACGTAGGTACGTCATGGTTCCGGTTGATGCATTGGCTGACGCTGCGCAGCGACTGAGCGAAGGCGACCACTCTGTACGCGTTGTTGTCGACGGTGAGGATGAACTGGCAGAGCTAGGCAGAACGTTCAACCGGATGGCGGCAAACCTCGAGACTACGTATCTCGAACTCAATGCACAGCACCGATACCTGCGTAGCCTGCTCGACAGCTTGCCCGACGCTGTGCGGGTTATTGCTCCCGACTACCGCGTGCTTGCGGTCAACAGTGCGTATTGCAAACTCCTTGGCCTGAATCGCGAGGCTGCGCTTGGGCAGCACTGCTACCAAACACATCGTGCGCTGAAAGAGCCTTGCCCACCCACGCTCTCAATATGTCCACTGCATGCGCTGAGTGACGATCAGCCCATGCTCAAATACGAGGAGCGCTTGATGCGCGTGGATGGCGCGGAGGTCACCGTGGAAACGGTAGCCACGCGCATTTTGCTGGAAGGCGCCGAGGGGCCGCAGGCTTGCGTCGTTGAATCGTTGCGAGATCTCTCCACGCTTGCCCGCTACTCGCAGGAGCAGCGTCTGTCGGAAATTGGCATGCTTGCCGCTGGTATTGCGCACGAGATTCACAACCCGCTCGCTTCCGTGCGGTTGGCAGTGCAGAGTCTGACGCGCAGTGCTGCGGAAAATACGTTGCGAGCGGGCGAGATGGAAGACAGTCTTGCCCTCGTCGATGGTGAGATTGATCGCTGCATTGAAGTTACGCGCCGGCTTCTGATGCTCTGCCGTCATCCGAACGAGATCCTGCAGAGCACGGATGTCAATCACGCAATGCACGATGCTGCCATGCTGTTGTCCTACGATGCGCTGGAAGGCGGCATCGAGCAGGTTGAGGATTTTGCGCCCGAGGCGCCGTGCGTCAACGCGGATCCGAGCGAGTTGCGCATGGTGATCTTCAACATGGTCCAGAACGCGCACCACGCAATGCCGGATGGTGGCCGGGTCCGCCTTATGAGCCGTGTCGAGGGCGAGCAGGTTGTCATCGAAGTGGTGGACACCGGTGTGGGCATCTCCGCGGAGAACATCGGGCGGATCTTCCAGCCGTTCTACAGTCTGCGTGCGGATGGCGTCATGGGGACTGGGCTCGGGCTGTCGATCGTGCGTTCCACCGTGAGCCGCTACAACGGCACGATCGATGTGGCCAGCGAGCCCGGCAAGGGTGCATGCTTCACGATCCGACTGCCATTGATCGACACAGCCGGGTCGGTTGGCTCCTTGCCGGAAATCCCGGTGCAACCCTCCGACTAGCGCATTACGGAGACGAAGCAGGGTGAACAAGTCCGTACTCGTGATCGATGACGATCGCGTATTCAACGCGTTGCTGGCGAAGAATCTGGAGCGCATGGATCTCGATGTCAAGGGCGCCGGTAACTGGCGTGATGCCGAAAAACTCCTGGCGCAGCACGAGCCCGACCTTATCCTCCTTGACTTCCGCCTGCCCGACGCTGACTGCGAAAGCCTGCTGCCGAAGCTGTCGGAACAGTGTCCCGTCATCGTTCTGACCGGATTCGGCTCGATCCGAAATGCGGTCAGCATGATTCAGCTCGGTGCAGCCGAATACTTGACCAAACCGGTTGATCTCGCGGAGCTTGAGCTCACGGTCCGCCGCGTGCTCGAAAACGCCGCGCTGCGACAGACCTTGCAGCACTACCGAAAGCAAATCAGCCAGCGCAGTGGTTCGCTGGTTGGCGACAGCAAGCCGATGCAAGACGTATATGGCTTGATCGATGCGGTCGCACCCACCGACGTCACCGTGCTGATCCAGGGCGAGAGCGGCACCGGCAAGGAGATGATCGCGCGCGCGGTGCACGAGCGCAGTGCCCGTGCCGAAGGTCCGTTGGTCACGGTCGACAGTTGCGGGCTGCAGGAGCAGCTTTTCGAATCCGAACTGTTCGGTCACGAGCGTGGTGCCTTCACTGGCGCGGACCAGCAGAAGAAAGGGCTGATTGAGGAAGCTGTCGACGGCACGCTGTTCCTCGACGAAATTGGCGAGATTCCGCCTGCGATCCAAGCCAAGTTGCTGCGTGTGATCGAGACTGGCACGTTCCGTCGGCTCGGCGGAACCAAGACCCTGCGCGCCAATGTGCGCTTCATCGTCGCCACCAACCGCAACCTGCTTGAGATGAGCAAGGACGGAAGCTTTCGCAGCGATCTGTATTACCGTCTGTCGAGTTTTATCATTGTGCTGCCACCCTTGCGTGACCGGCGGCAGGATATCCCGGTGCTGGCGCAGCACTTCCTCGACAGCTTCCGTAAGACCGTACGCAAGGAACTGTCCCCCGAGGCGGTCCGGCGGCTGCTTGCCTACGACTGGCCGGGCAACGTGCGCGAATTGCGCAATGTGATCGAGCGCGGCTTCATTCTTTCCCGCGCATCGAACCGCATCCTTCCTGAGCATCTGGCCTTTATCGAGGGGCCGGAAAAGGGGGGGACGACGCTGCATTTCGACCACGAACCGACGCTGGATGAAATCGAGCGTGACTACTTTATGCGGCTTCTTGAAAAATACGGTGGTAATCGCCAGAGAGCCGCTGCGGCGCTCGGTATCAGCGAGCGGCATGCTTACCGACTGATCCAGAAGTACGAACTCAAGGGAGAGTGAGATTCCAGCGCATCGCTTGGATGCCGTATTCGCGTCAACACGGCCGGTCATGGTCTCATCGAGACTGATCTTAAGGTCGCAACGGTTGCCGCCCCTGCGCCGATGGGTGCTTCGGCAAGACTGTCGAAGTGGCGGATACGGATACTGTGATGTTCCTCACCTCGCCGTCGGCCTCGTATGTCACCGGGCGGACGATCATGCTGGACGGTGGCAAGGCCGTCGTTTGACCATCCGACCTTCCGTCCTTGCAGCCATTGCCGGGTGGAGGGTCGGTGCCCATGGAAGACACACACCAGGAACAACGCATGACCATTGCTGAAACTGCTGGACGCCGCATCGCTGCGCCCTCGATCGATGTGCTTGAAGCCATCCGTACCCGCCGCAGCGTTCGCGGCTTCACCTCTGAATCCGTACCGCGCGAAACGATCGAAGCGATCTTGCGGCTTGCGTCAAATGCGCCGAGCGGCAGCAATATCCAGCCTTGGCGGGTACTCGTCTGCACCGGCGCCGTGCGAGATCGTTTGGTCAAGGCGCTGCATGCTGCGGCTGATCGGGGCGAGGGCAGGGAGGGTGAATACGCCTATTACCCAGCGCAGTGGTCTGAGCCGTATCTGGGCCGGCGCCGCAAGCTTGGCTGGGACCTCTATGGTCTGCTTGGCATTGGGCGGGGGGACATCGTTGGTATGCAGGGGCATGAGAAAAACAACCTCGCGTTCTTCGGCGCGCCTGTTGGCCTCATGTTTACGCTTGAACGCCAGATGGAAAAAGGCAGTTGGCTGGATCTGGGCATGTTCATGCAGAACGTGATGCTCGCGGCACGCGCCTTTGGGCTCGACACCTGTCCGCAGCAGATCTTCGCCCAGTACCATCGCACGGTCTGCCAGGAACTCGCCATCCCGGAGGATGAGATTCTCGTCTGCGGTATGGCGCTCGGCCACATCGACCCCGATGCTCCGGCCAACGCACTTGCGGTGGAGCGTGCGCCGTTGGAGGACTATGCACGCTTTGTCGGCTGGTGATTCCGTGTGCAGTGGGTATAGCCGCGCACCTTGCTGAGGGCGGCCATTTCGATGTGGTCGGGCAGCCGGCCCGTCTGAGCACATCGGACGGGCCGCTGAACGTGGTTGCCAAGCGCTCAGCCGGGTGATTCGACCCATGACGGTCGATGCTGATAAGCGCTGAAGTTTGTCATTTGGTCGCCGTAGTCTGTGCCAGGGCTGGTTGCGCCCGCTCCGGCTCATGCCGGAGCGTGGATTAGACTATTGGGCTGTCCGGCTGCCATGCTGGCGGACCAATACGTTTTGAATGCGGGTTTTCCTAATGTCAGTTCCTCGTGAAACCCTTCCCCTGCAAAAACCCTACGCGCCCGTGCTCACACCGTTCCAGATCGAGCGGGCGAAGCTCGGGGAGCGGATTAGTGGGGCGGCCGGGAACGTTCGCCTGATCGTCCTGTGTGCGCCGGCTGGATTCGGCAAAACGACGGCCATGCTGCAGCACTCCGTACGCCTCAGGGCGCTGGGTGCGCCGAGTGCATGGCTGACGCTGGAGGCCTCCCATAACGACGTTTCGCACTTCGTCGCGCAGTTGGGTGGGGTGCTGGATGTGCCGGCGCCCGGTGTGGGCGACCCGCAGCTCGATAGCGGGATTCTCGGACTCATCGAACGCCGTGCCGCGACCGCCGACACGTTCACGCTGTTCCTCGACGACTTCGAGGTGATTCACAACTCGACGGTGCTCCAACTCATCCGCCAGCTCGTCGAGCACACGCCGCCGGGATGGCAGACGGTGATCGGATCGCGTGTCGTGCCGGACCTGCGACTGGGCCGCATGCGGGCGCGTGGGGAACTGGTGGAGATCGGTGCGGATCAACTCCGTTTTTCGCTTGATGAAGTGCGTGAATTTGTGATCGACCAACGCAAGCTTGATCTCTCGGGGGGGGTGATCGAGCGCTTGCAGAAGGTCACCGAAGGATGGGCCACTGCGCTGTGGCTTGCATCGGTCTCACTCGAAAGCCATCAGGAACCTGAGAGGTTCCTTACTACGTTCTCGGGCTCGGATGCGGCCATTACGGAATTTCTCGCCGAGGATGTGCTCGATCGGCAACCCGAGCCGCTGCGCGATTTCCTGTTACGCACCAGCGTGCTCAAGCAGATGAAGGCTGAGCTCTGCGATGCCGTGCTCGAACAGACCAACAGCGCGGAAATGCTGACCCAGCTTTCGCGCGGCAACCTCTTTCTGATGTCGACAGACAACCTCGGTAACTTTCGCTACCACGCGCTGTTTGCCGACTTCCTACGTGCCCAACTTAGGCAACGTAGTCCTGGCATCATCCCCGGCCTGCATCTGCGCGCGTCTCGCTGGTATGAAGAGCAGGGCCGTCCGGTGCCGGCCATCGAACACGCATTGCATGCCAACGATGAGGCGCGGGTGGTGCGCCTACTTAGTACGCATGCGCAGAAGCTGCTCGATTCAGGCCGTTTCCGCTTGCTTGCGCGCTGGATTGGTTCGCTGTCATCAACACTGCTGGATGCGCATCCACGCCTGCGTATTGCGCAGGCGTGGGCAATGATCTTCACCCATCGCCCACAGCAGGCGCGCACGCTTCTCAATCGTCTCGAAGCACAGCGCGAGCAGACCGGGGAGGTATGGGACGAAAAGGTCAGGACGAATGCCCTCGCCATGCGGGCGATGCTGATGATGATCGCGGACGAGCCGGATGCCTTTCGCGTCGCTACCGCAAGCCATGCGCAGCTCGAGCCGCGGCACGGCTTGCCGTATAGCCTCCTGTCGAATTCACTGGCCTACTTCTACGCAGGACTTCGCCAGTACGACACGGTTCGGATGCTATTGGCGAGCGCAAGGCGCTCGCATTACGAGATCGGCAGTACATTCAGCCTTGTGATCGCAGAATGCCTGGAAGGTGCCATCAGCCTGTGCCAGGGGCGCCTGCAGGATGCCTTGGCGCGGTTGCGCGTGGCGACGAATCAAATGTCCACCGACGACACCCACCGCGCCGAGCGCCATGCGCTTGCGTCAGTGCAGTTTGCCGAGGCGTTGTACGAATCGGGCCAGCCGGAGCAGGCGGAACACCTGCTCAATGTCTATCTACCGATGATCCGGTTGATCGCACTTGGTGATTTTGAAGTGCGTGGTTTCATTACGTTGTCGCGTATTGCCTGGCGGCAGGGTGACCACGACCGAGCGTTTGCGGTGCTGGGTGAAATGGAGTACCTCGGCCAGCAGGACAACATCGGTCGCCTGATGATCTGTGCCGATCTCGAGCGCGCGCGTCTCGAACTACTCCGCGGAGACTCCAAGGCTTCGGCTGCGTGCCTTGCGCGTGCGGCTGAATTTGATCAGCACTACATGCGGCCCGGAGAAATGGTGCCGCTGCATGATGTGGAGTCGGTTGCGACCGCGCGACTGCGACTCAGGCTGCGCGGTGCGCAAGATGCAACTGTGCTGCGGGATCTGCTGGGCGAGCTGCCGATCGCGATTGCGCAGGCCCGGCAGTTGCAATGCCACAGGTTTGCGCTGCACCTTTCGCTGTTCTGGATTGAGGCGCTGTATCGCACCGGGCAGATCGAAGAGGCAAAGGCACACATCGCCGATGTGCTGTTGGCTGCGGCACCGCAGGGGATTGTCCAGCCGTTTGCAGACGAAGGGCCGCTTATTGCATGGCTCGCGTTGGATTGGCTGCGCTCGCGTGAATCGACCGCAAGACAGACGCCCGAGATGCAGACCTATGCTGAACGGCTTGAAGCTGCTTGCATCGCCGCGGGTGCGCAGCTGGAAGGCCAAGCTTTGGCCTTGTCATCAGATGCTGTTGCGTGCACTTCGCACCGGTCTACGGGGGCATATGTGGCAGAGGGCTGCATCACCAAGCGCGAGATTGATGTGCTCAAGCTGGTCGCGCAGGGCAAGTCCAACGTCCAGATCGCAGAGAAGCTCTTTGTCTCTGAGAACACGGTACGCACCCACATGCGCAATATCCTCAGCAAGCTCGGGGCGAGCAACCGTACCGAAGCGGTTGTGCTGGCGAAGCAGCAGAGGCTCATTGCCTGAATCACCGTAGCGCGGTTGTCTGGGACAAGGAAGCAGCCGAAGTTGAGTAGGTTTGGACGAAGCGGCTTGGAGCCTTGACGGCCCGCGGCAGCGACCGATCACTCACGGTGCCTGGTCGCCATTGGCGTCGCGTTCTTGATGTGTACCCTCGATGGTTGTTGAATCTCGCAAAGGTGTATCCGCTTAGCGGAGAAGCGTTTGCGGGTCGTACCATGCATAGCCGAGACCCTCAGCCACTTCTCTGCAAGTGACCTTGCCACGGGCTACGTTCAGGCCGGAGCGCAGATGCGGGTCGTCGATGAGCGCCTGTCTCCATCCTTTGTTTGCAATCGCCAGCACGAAAGGCAGCGTGGCGTTGTTGAGCGCCCAGGTGGAGGTGCGTGGTACCCCGCCCGGCATGTTGGCGACGCAATAGTGCACGACATCGTCGATGACATAGGTTGGTTCCGCGTGTGTCGTCGCACGTGAGGTTTCGAAGCACCCCCCCTGATCGATGGCGACATCCACCACCACTGAGCCTGGTCTCATCTGACGGATCATGTCGCGGCTTACAAGCTTCGGTGCGGTGGCGCCAGGGATCAGTACGCCGCCGATCACTACGTCGGCGGATAGCACGTGTTCTTCCAGGTTGTCCCGGTTCGAGAACACCGTCATGATGCGTGCGCCGAGCAGGCGGTCCATGCGGCGGAGGGCATCGAGGCTGCGATCGATGACCACGACTTGGGCACCGGCGCCCACCGCCATTTGAGCCGCGTTCGAGCCGACCACGCCAGCGCCGAGAATTACAACTTTGGCCGGTGCTACGCCTGGCACACCGCAGAGCAGCATGCCGCGCCCGCCGTGGGCGCGTTCCAGGCAGTGGGCGGCGGCTTGTATCGACATGCGGCCCGCCACTTCTGACATCGGCGCGAGCAGCGGCAGCCCGCCTCCGGCCTGCGTGACCGTCTCATAGGCGATGCATACCGCACCACTGTCCGCCAGCTCCCTGCATTGTTGCGGGTCAGGGGCGAGATGCAGGTAAGTGAACAGGATCTGGCCTGAGCGTAGGCGCGCGCGCTCCCCAGCCTGCGGCTCCTTGACCTTTACGATCATGTCGGCGCGTGCAAACACTTCGTCGACGTCCTGTACCACTTGTCCACCGCAGCGCTCGTAATCGGCGTCGGATGCACCGATGCCGTTGCCAGCGTTGCGTTCCACGATGACGCTATGTCCGGCTGCCACGAGTTCGCGTATCGATGACGGAGTCATTCCAACGCGATATTCGTGGTTCTTGATCTCCTTTGGGATGCCGATGAGCATGCTGTCACTCCTGATCGGATGGATTGGGCCGGGTAGCGATCGGCGATAGTGCGCAACGCGCGAGTAGTGGCCGGTATGAGGCAAGGCTGGGCGTGAGCTTCCCGCTTATCTTGGCTGCGTCATCCCATTCCCGCAGGCGGACGGCATCTTCCGCATAGGGGGCAATGCGGAAAGCGTCGAGCGCACTGCCGGTCAGCGGCCCGCCCTGCAATTGCAGGCTTCGCCAAGCGTCGGGCGAGAGTAATTCCTTGTAGCCGCGGCGTACTGCACACAGGTAGCGCTTGGCCTGGACATGCAGGCGGATCGGTTCGCGCACCTCGGGGCCGAAAAGGTCATGCAGCACGCGTGCGCCATGGTACTGGTGAAGATCGTCGATACCACGTTCGGTCGGCGTTTTGCCTTGGTCGTTGATCAGGTGGCCGAGGTCATGGAGGAGTGCCGCGATCACCAGTGCATCAGTGGCGCCGGCCTCACGTGCCAGCAGCGCGCTTTGCAATGCGTGTTCGAGCTGGGTCACTGGCTCACCCCTGTTTGTACGTAGGCCCAGGGTGCCAAAGAGCATCTCGATATGGTTCAGCGCCACTTCTGCGGCATCGGGCTGTTCGGATTCCATGAGTTTCCTATCTGCGCAGGGCTTTCCGGCGAGAGGATTGGGAACGCGGATGATGATCGGGTGGTCATCGCTGAGTTTCAGCATCTGACGCTTGTAGACCGCCTGCGCGGCAATGCGTTTCCCGCTCATATGGTACGGACGGTACGGTTTTCCTCTTCCCCCCACTTCGTTGCGAACGTCATGTGCAAAATGGGTATCGATATATAGGTGGTGGGGATACTAATATTTGCCTGAGCAGATACGGCTTTGATGATTTGAAAGGGGTGGAAAAGACGGAGTTCAGCGGCCTCATCCCCAAATCGTCCGTTCGAGTGAATACACCCGGCACGCGTGCGTTCAGAATCGGCCTCACGCCGCTTGGGCCGCATGAGATGCCCAGATCCAGGTGCGGGCCGGGAGACAAGAGAGAGTGAAAGGCTTCGACAATAAAGTAGTCATCGTCACTGGTGGCGGTTCGGGGATCGGCATGGCAACGGCGCTGCTGTTCGCGGAACACGGCGCACGCGTGGTGGTGGCCGACATCTCGGAAACGAACGCTGCTGCGTGCGCTATCCAGGTCGAAGCACGGGGCGGCAAGGCACTTGCGCTGGGCGTGGATGTCAGCAACGACGACGACTGTTGCTACATGGTTGAGGAAACCGTCGCACACTTTGGACGCCTCGACGTGGCCTTTAACAATGCAGGCATCGGCGGCAATGCGGCGCTGACCGGCGACTATGGCTTTGAGAACTGGAAACGCGTCATCGACACCAATCTCAATGGCGTCTTCCTTTGCATGACGCACCAGTTGAACGCGATGCGTCAGAACGATGGCGGTGCCATCATCAATACCGCATCGATTATGGGTGTGCGTGGTACGGCGGGCAATTGCGCCTACAGCGCTGCAAAGCATGGCGTGATCGGGTTGACCAAGACGGCCGCCGTGGAGTACGGGCGGTACGGAATACGCGTGAATGCGGTGTGCCCCGGCTACATCGAGACGCCAATGACTGCGGTGGAAGGCGTCAGCGAGAAGATCATGCAGTCTGAGCTCTCCCGCGCCGCTTTCCGCCGCAAAGCGCGGCCGAAGGAAGTCGCCGAACTTGTATTGTGGCTGGCGTCGGATAAGGCTTCGTTCGTCACCGGATCGGCACACTTGGTCGATGGTGGCGTAACAGCCTGCTGATCTGCGGACGAAAGAACTGATGAACTACGAAAATTATCGTGCGCTGAAATTCCAGAGGGCGGGGCGGGTCTTGACCGTCACGCTCAATCAGCCCGAATCGCTCAACGCCGTGAGCGCGGTCCTGCACACCGAGCTGTCGCGGGTGTTTGCCGATATCGCGCAGGACAAGACGGTCGATGCCATCGTGCTTACCGGTGAGGGGCGCGCATTCTCCGCTGGTGGCGATCTGTCGTGGTTCCACGGTATGTCGCAGGAGGATCTCGATCGTCTCTTCGTCGAGGCGCGCAAGATCATCATCGATATCCTTGAGTTGCCGCAGCCGCTGATTACGGCGATCAACGGCCTTGCCGTCGGGCTTGGCTGTACGCTCGCCCTGTTTGGCGATGTCATATTCGCCGCCGACAACGCGAAGCTCTCGGATCCGCATGTGTTGATTGGTGTAACCGCAGGTGACGGAGGGTCGGTCATTTGGCCGTTGCTTGCCGGCCCTGCGCGTGCCAAGCGCTACCTGATGACGGGCGACAGCCTTACCGCGGCCGAGGCCGAGCGCATCGGTCTCGTCACCGACGTGGTGCCCGCCGACGAGCTTGTCGAGCGAGCGCAGGCCCTCGCGCATCGACTGGCCACCGGCTCCCAGATCGCGATCCGCTCAACCAAGGCGTCGGTGAACAAGATCCTGCGCGATGCGGTGAACCTCGTGCTCGACACGTCGCTTGCGCTCGAAAAGGAATGCTTCACTACGCAGTTCCACAAGGACGCGATTGCCGCGTTCCTCGCTCGATCCACAACGCGCGCCTGAGGAAGAAAACCGTATGGGCGCACATGCAACCGGAAGGATCGTCGTTGGCCAGGTGATTGCCAACGCAGCCGTCCGTTATCCGAACAAGGAGGCGTACCTCTGTGCGTCGACGGGGCGTCGTCCCACCTTCCGACAGGTCAATGATCGTTGTAACCGGCTTGCCAACGGGCTGCGCGCAATCGGGCTGAGGAAGGGCGACCGCGTTGCCTTCCTCTGCAGCAACCGCGTCGAGATGGTCGAAATCTACTTCGCGCTCGCGAAGTCCGGATTTGTCGGGCTGCCACTGAATTACCGGCTCGCGCCAGCAGAAATGGCGGAGCTGATGCGCGCGACCGATGTCCAGGCGCTCATTGTCGAACGGTGCTATGTCGAAATGCTGGCGCCGCATCTTGCGGGTCTCCCGAAGCTCGTCCACCGCGTGAGCCTTGGAGAGGGGGACTCGTTCGGTCGCGACTACGAAACGCTCCTCGCTCGCGCACCGGAGATCGAGCCACCGGTCGAAGTCAACGACGGTGATCCGTTCTATTTCAATCTCACGTCGGGCACGACCGGGCTGCCCAAGTGTTACTTGGTCAACCACTACAACTGCACCGCCAGCGTCGGCCTGATTACCTCGTTTGATCTGACGAGCCGGGACGTGGCGATGACGCTTTTCCCGATGTATGGCCGGGTTGGCTTCATCTGGGCAATGGTCTCGGCCTTGTACGGTATCCGCAACGTGCTCGCAAACTTCGAGCCCGATAACGTACTGCGGTTGATCGACGACGAGGGCGTGACCATCGTGAACCTCGTGCCGACGATGGCGGTCATGCTGCTGGCGTCGCCGATGCTGGGGCTGTATTCGCGTGCCTCGTTGCGTGCGGTCGCTTTTGCCGGTGCTCCATTGCCCGAACTATTGCGACGCACCGCGCACGATTTGCTTTGCAAGGACATCTACGAGTATTACGGCATGCAGGAAACCGGCACGCTGGTGCTGAGCCGGCCGGAAGACCGCCTGCGCAAGCCCGGATCGGTTGGCCGCCCGGTCGTCTTCTCAGAAATCCGCATTGTCGATTCGACTGGTCGTGACCTCCACGCTGGCGAATCCGGTGAGATTCTCGGCCGCGCCCCCTCGGCGGTGACCAGCTACTACGACAACCCGGAACAGTCGGCGGAAACGTTCCGCGATGGCTGGGTGCATACCGGCGATATTGGCTATCTCGACGACGAGGGGTACCTCTATATCTCCGGGCGGCTCAAGGAAGTGATCGTTACCGGCGGGCAGAATGTCTATGCGGTGGAAGTGGAAGAGCTGATCCAGTCTTTCCCTGGCGTTGCGGAAGCTGCGGTGGTCGGACTGCCTCACCCATTGTGGGGTGAGGCAGTCACGGCGATCGTGGTGCCGGTAGGCGGCAGTGAAATCGATGGCGAGGCCCTGATAAAATACTGTCGCACACGGCTTGCCGGCTTCAAGACGCCCAAGCGCGTAGTTTTTTGTAGTGACCTGCCGCGTACGCCGACCGGCAAGGTGCAGAAATTCAAGCTCGTCGAACGCTATGGCACGATGAAGCTGGAATGAGCACGGAGCGAGAAGGCATGGGCAAGCGGGTCCTTGGGACGCGATGTTCGCGTCCACGATTCATCCTGACACGAGCGAGATCATCGCGCGTGCGTTATAAAGTGGCACCCCTCCCCAAAATATATAAAGAGATCTACGTATGACCACATGCCCTGTTGCCAAAACCCGCTTCAGTCTGCTGATGTTGCGAGCGCCAGTGACGGGGTACATGTGCTGAAATCAATGCGGGTGCCGGCAATGCCAATACCAACATCCGGTGTCCGCGCTACCGTCTTTGTAAACCCTTGCGGGGGTAGCTTCTTTCTGCTCTCGCTTTCCTGTGTCCGGGCTCCGGCCCGGCCTTTTTTCCGGAGTTCCCGATGAAGATCCTCGTCGCCGTCAAGCGCGTGGTCGATTACAACGTGAAGGTTCGCGTCAAGGCGGACAACTCGGGTGTCGACCTCGCCAATGTCAAGATGGCCCTTAACCCGTTCTGCGAGATCGCTGTTGAAGAGGCAGTGCGCTTGAAGGAAAAGGGTGTGGCTACTGAAGTGGTAGTCGTGTCGGTCGGCCCGTCGACCGCCCAGGAACAACTGCGCACCGCGCTCGCGCTCGGCGCGGACCGTGCGATTCTCGTCGAATCGAACGAAGAGCTTGGTTCGCTGGCAATCGCCAAGGTGCTCAAGGCCGTGGTGGACCGCGAGCAGCCCGGGCTGGTCATCCTCGGCAAGCAGGCAATCGACAGCGACAACAACCAGACCGGGCAGATGCTTGCTGCGCTCTCGGGCTACGCCCAGGGCACGTTTGCATCGAAGGTTGCGATCGAGGGTGATTCGGCCATGGTCACGCGCGAGATCGACGGCGGCCTGCAGACCGTGTCGCTCAAGCTGCCGGCCATCGTCACCACCGACCTGCGCCTGAACGAGCCGCGCTACGCCACGCTGCCGAACATCATGAAGGCGAAGAAGAAGCCGCTCGAAACGGTTACGCCAGATGCGCTCGGCGTGTCGGTTGTCTCGAGCGTCAAGACACTGAAGGTCGAAGCGCCTGCCGCACGCAGCGCCGGCATCAAGGTCAAGTCGGTCGAAGAGCTGGTCGAGAAACTGAAGAACGAAGCGAAGGTGATCTGAGATGGCAATCCTCGTAATCGCTGAACACAGCAAGGGTGCACTCGCTGGCGCCACGCTCAATACGGTCGCTGCGGCCAAGAAGATTGGTGGCGATATCCATGTGCTCGTTGCGGGCCAGGGCGTCGGGGCGGTCGCCGAAGCCGCCGCTCGTGTCGAAGGCGTTGCCAAAGTGCTGGCGGCCGACAATGCCGCGTACGCGCACCAACTGCCCGAGAATGTTGCGCCGCTCGTGACGGAGCTCGCGAAGGGCTACACGCACGTGCTGGCACCGGCCACGACTAACGGCAAGAACTACCTGCCGCGTGTGGCGGCGCTGCTCGATGTCGACCAGATCTCCGAGATCATCGACGTTGTTGATGCCAACACGTTCAAGCGTCCGATCTACGCGGGCAATGCCATCGCCACGGTGCAGTCGAGCGCCGCAGTGAAGGTCATCACCGTGCGTGCCACCGGCTTCGAGGCCGCCAAGGCAGAAGGGGGGGCGGCCGCAGTTGAGGCTGTCGCAGCCGTAACGGATGCAGGGAAGTCGGCCTTCGTCGGCGAAGAACTCGCCAAGTCGGATCGTCCAGAACTGACGGCCGCGAAGATCGTCGTTTCGGGCGGCCGCGGCATGCAGAATGGCGACAACTTCAAGCTACTGTATGCGCTGGCGGACAAGCTTGGTGCAGCGGTCGGTGCTTCGCGCGCAGCCGTGGATGCAGGCTATGCGCCGAACGACATGCAGGTCGGCCAGACTGGCAAGATCGTCGCACCGCAGCTCTACATCGCAGTCGGCATCTCGGGTGCGATCCAGCATCTGGCCGGCATGAAGGACTCCAAGGTGATCGTTGCGATCAACAAGGACGAAGAGGCGCCGATCTTCCAGGTCGCCGACTACGGACTGGTTGCCGATCTCTTCGAGGCCGTTCCGGCGCTGGAAAAGGCAATCTGATCGTCGCGGGTCGCCTACCCGCAAGAATGAAGCCCGATGTCACGGCATCGGGCTTCATCGTTTTGCAGTCAGGAAGGTTTGTTCATGCAGCTAGAGTCGTTTGTCCGCGAGACGCTTGCCGAAGTGCGGAGCGATACTGCCCAGGTGCCAGCCGGCTTTACCCCGGCGTCGATTGAGCCCTTTGTCGCGCATATCGGCCCAATCTACCGTCGTCCGGACGGCGAGGGCGGTTGCGTCGTCGGCTTCATCGCGCAACCGCATCATTGCAACCTCTTCGGCACCGTACATGGCGGCATGTTGGCGGCCGTGTGTGATTACGCGCTCGGAACCAACGCACTCGCGCGCTGCGCGCCAGGCCAGGCGATTGGGACCGTATCGCTCAACGTCGACTATGTGGGTGCAGGTCAGATCGGCGAGTGGATCGAGGTTGAAACCACGATGGATAAGGAGTCTGGTCGGCTGAAGTTCGCCAACTGCGTGGTGCGTGGGCAGGGCGGTCGCGTGCTGCTGCGTTCGAGTGCCGTGTTCTCTGCGTCCAGCCCCAAGGCTGCTTGATCGGTTGTGAAAAGGAAGAAGCCGATGAAACTTGAATCGTTTGTCGATGAGATGGTTGCGCAGATGCAAGGCTCCGGGCAGGTGCCACAGGGCTTCGAGCAGATTCCGTCAGAGCCCTTTTCTGACCTCTCCGGGCCGATTTACCGTCGTCCCGACGGCAACGGCGGCTGGATCGTCGGCTTCCTTGCTGAAGCACGTCACGCCAATGCCTCTGGCTCAGTGCATGGCGGCATGCTCGCAACCTTGTGCGATTACGCGCTTGGGGCCAATGCAGCAGAGCGGTGTGGTTCCGACCAGTCAGTGAGCACCATCACGCTCAACATCGACTACGTCGGTGCTGGGCGAGTTGGCGAGTGGATCGAGGCGGAGACCACGATGGACAAGGAATCGGGCCGGCTCAAGTTCGCCAACTGCATCGTTCGTGGGCAATGCGGGCGTGCGTTGCTGCGGTCGAGTGGCGTGTTTTCGTCCTACACGCTGAAAGGGTGAGACGTCTTCGGTAGCCCGAAACCTGCCGAATGTATCCTCTATTTTCGTGACATGAATAACAAGGCCATCGGATTTTTCCGGCGGCCTTGTCATTTCCCGAATCGATGCGATCAGGTCATTCGTACGGCACGGCTATCCGCCGATTTCATCAGCATCAAGGCGCTCGTGGTCGCAAGCACCGAAGCAAGCATGGCGGCGCCCGTGATCAGCAACCACACCGGCGCGCGCCACGAAGCGACGATGCAAACGTCGCCACCGGCATTGAAACGGTCAAGAACATACATTGCTGCACCCGCGGTGAGCGAAACGGCAAACAGCATCAGGCCCCTGGAGAAGAGCCACAAGCTGGCGCTTGTGCGTCTGTCCATCGGAATCCTCAGGCGGCTGCGGCTTGGCCCATGCGTTTCACGCCGCTGGAAACCATGAACACGCCGGCGAGGAAGAGCATGACGCAGGCGAGCTGTTCGAGCAGCCAGAAATTCTTCGGGCCCTTGATCGGGACGTAGTAGAAGCCGCGTGCGTAGGCGTCGACGAAGAAATAGCCGACGAAACCGGTGAGGAAGATGGCGACGAGCGACCAGGTGCAGAGGTGGAAGGCAAGGCGTTCGAGGCTGCGCGTTTCTGCGACCGAGGAGGCGCGGCCAAGCGTCGCGTAGGCGCCGCCGATGGCGATCATGCCGATGGCGCCGAGCAGCACGACCGCCGTCGACAGTGTCCACGGACAGCCGAACCAGACGCTCACGTTGGTGAGAAAGGCTGCGCCGTTGTCATAACGGGCGCCGATCAGGTAGTGGCTGATCATGCCCAGGCACATGAAGAGCCCGAGGATGAAGAGACGCAGACCCGCGCGGACGAAGCGGGTGCCGAGTTGAGTCGGGGTGGTATTCATTTGTGGTTTTCCTTGTGTGGGTTTGCTGCGCTCAATTCATTACGTTGCTCGCCGCGAAGCGCTTGCGGTCTGGCTCCGTCGCCGTCAGCGGGACGACTTCCTGCATCGTGTCGAGGCAGCGCTGCACCAGCCGGTGATAGCTCTTCATGCCCTCTTGCAGCGCGGCGGCTTCCGCGTCCGACAGTTCGCGGACGGTCTTTGCGGGTGCGCCGGCGACGAGCGTGCGGGGCGGTACCTGCATCCCCGTCTTGACGAAGGACGAGGCGGCGACGATCGCCGACTCGCCGATCACGGCGTTGTCCATGACTACGGCATTCATGCCGACGAGTGCATTCGCGCCAATGCGACAGCCGTGCAGCACCGCGCCGTGGCCGATGTTGCCGTTCTCGCCGACGACGGCATCGACGCCCGGATAGCTGTGCATGACGCAGTTGTCCTGCAGGCTGGCGCCGCGTTCGAGGATCAGCCGGCCGAAGTCGCCGCGCATGCTGGCGCATGGGCCGACGTAGCAGCCGGGGCCGACGATGACGTCGCCGATGAGCACGGCGGACGGGTGGACGTAGGCGGTCGGGTCAACAACGGGAACGATGCCATCGATGGCGTACACGCGGAGTTCAGTCATGGTTGGGTCCTTCATTGAGGGGCTGTCGCGAGGTGGTTTCGCTGCTCCGGCGGATGCTGGAGAGGCTGCCACCGACTGGGTACCCGCCTGCGCAGGTACGACGAAGATTGGAGTCTGTGCCGGGTTTCAAAACTCGTCGCCCCCGCGGAGGCGGGGGCTCAGTGGGTTGCAAGAGCGACACGATCGATTGGGTACCCGTCTGCGTGGGTACGACGAGGGTTTTGAGCTTGTGGCGGGACTTCAAGCTTGTCGCTACCGCTCGTGCGGAGCAGACGAGTTACCTGATCCGCTCGATATTGTTCAGCATCCAGCCTTTGGCCAATGCCGGATGGTCCACGCCATAGATTCGGAACATCGTGAAGAACCGTTCGCCAGCCTTTGTGCTGATCCAATTGCCCTCATGTCCGGCCGGTGCCTTCGGTCCGAACCAGAGGTCCACCGTGCCGTCCGCATTGGTCTTGAGTTTGCGGTTGTACGAGTCCTGCCCGACGACCTTCGCTTCGCGGATGAACGCGCCCGTCTTCACGTCATACACGTCCACCGACCAGAACTCCGTCGTCGGCACATTCGCGGGAATGGTCAGGCGATAGTTGTTCGCGCCTTCCAGCGCTTCGCCTTTCCCGGTGACGTAGCTCTTCATGTAGACATGCGGCGGCGGCGGGATGATCGGGCCGAACATGGCGAACCAGGCGTTGGCGCGGTCATCGAGCAGGATGCCCTTGCCGGGCTGCACGAAGCTGAGCTTCGTCTCGACGGCGATCTTCTGGTCGGCCAGCGTCTTCCAGGTGCGCTTGTCGCCCCACACCGGGCGGCCGGCGGTCTCGTACAGTTTCATCATGTATGCGTGCGCTTCTTCCACTGCGCGGCCGAGCACCTCGCGGCGCTGTGCGTCCGGCTTGAACGTCAGCTCCTTGCCGATATCGAGGCTGCGCAGTTGCCCCATGATCGCGAGGTCGCGGTCCTGCACCGGCTCTTCGGCGACAACGCGGGCGAGCGAATCGTAGAAGCTCGGATCGAACTTCGCGGTGGCATCGTAGAGCTTGCCGGCGATGTCGATGAAGCGGTTGGCGGCGGGCGCGCCGGCGCTGGCGAGCGGATAAACCTTGAGGTCCTTCAGGAAGTCGACGCCACCTGCGAGATCGGCCTCGTCGCCGGTCTTCGTGATCACGCGCAGCAGCGCATACACGTTGAAGGTCGTGCTCTGCACCGGGATGTAGCCGGCCGGCACGTCGCCCTTGTAGCCCGGCGGCAGCATCAGGTACTTGCCGCCCTGGCCCTTGTCGTTGCCATAGGTGCCGACGTTCACCTGCGGTTCGGTCCAGGCGTTGACCATCGCGCCGTAAAGCGACGCTTCGCGCGTGGCCGGGATGTCGACGACGACCGGGCCGTCCTTGAGGTTGGCGAAGAACATCACGTAGATCGTCGAGTGGTTCGGCGTCGTGGTCTGGTTCTTCCAGTCGGACGGGTGCGACCAGTACATGATGTCGTTGTACTGCGCGCCGGCGTCGCGGAA
>JAVBUM010000019.1:0-74833 GCA_031555325.1 Niveibacterium sp.
ATCGTATCAAACAGATAAACACCCCCTGCCTCGCCTGTCTCCCGGCTCTCCGTCCAGATCTTCCAGATAAGTCCCTTCTCAGCGGCTATCGACTCGGCCAAGCCCGTAAATGCAGCCGACATCTCTGCGCCCCAAGGCCCGTTCATACTGAAATCGACTTGCAAGAGTTTCATGCGGCTTCTCCTTCGATTGCATCAGAGCGACGCGGATGAGGAAGTATCGCGCAAGCAAGAAGCGATTGACTTGACGTCAGCACGACTGGGCGACGAATTACTTTATGGCGTCATGGCATGGGTGTACGCCGGAAGACTGCAAGCAGGGCCTCCGCCAAGCATCGATCCTCTTCAACGATCTCGCTCGCACCGAACTCCTCCAGCCAACCGCGTTCACTCACATTGCGAACGACAGAAACGATGTGAATCCCTGGCGAAATACCGCGCGCAGCGACACAGGCGCGCATACGGCGTGGGAGATCAATGTCTGCAAGCACGAGCAGCCCCGCACCGCGCAACGCAGCCGCCTCCAGGACGGCGGCACTTCCGGCATCGCCAAAGCAGCCACGATAACCGAGTGCGGTCGCCTGTTCGATCGCCGGCAGGTCCTGGTCTATGACAGCAAAGCTGATCCCTCGCTGCTGAAGGAGCTCAGAGAACTTCCGCCCAATCGGACCAAAGCCCGCGACGACAACGTTTGCCTGCCCATGTATCGGGAGCGGCTCCTTCGGTACCACGGACTGAGCACCCTTGCGCTCAAGGCTCGGCACGAGCCGGAACAACAACGGATTGAATGCAATAGAAACGAGTGCCACAGCGACAATCGCGTTGAAACCTGCCTCGGGCAGGATGTCGAGCGCACGTCCCATGCCAGCCAAGATGAAAGAGAACTCACCGATTTGCGCCAATCCCACTGCTACGGTCAGAGCCACCTTGCGCGGCCGCCGTAGCAAAAACACCACGACCCACGCGATCGCAGGCTTCGCCAGCATGACAATTGCAAGGACTGCACCAATCAGCAACGGCTCGCGCAACACAAAGGCAGGCTCAACCAGCATCCCGATCGACACGAAGAAGAGCGCGGAAAATACATCGCGGAACGGCGCCACATCGACTGCGGCCTGCACACCGACACGCGACTGGCCTACAACGAGACCAGCAAAGAACGCTCCGAGCGCGACCGAAACGTGGAATACCTGTGCCGCAACCAGCGCTACGCCAAGCGCCACCACAAACACGGCCAGCGTAAAGAGTTCCGCCTGCCGCGTGCGTGCCATGACTTCGAGTAGCGGCGACACCACCCGCCGGCCCGCAAACCACGCAATCAGCGCGAACGCCACCACCTTGGCAAGTGCCGCGAGCACACCAATTCCGACCTCGCCACCATCGGCTCCGACCGCAAGTGCCGGCAACACCACCAGAGCAACAACTGTGAAAATATCCTCGACCACCAACCAGCCGATAGCCACCTGCCCTTCGCGCGTATCGAGTCGCTTGCGCTCGACCAGCATGCGAGACAGCACCACCGTGCTCGCCACCGCCAGGGACATCCCAAGCACCATGCCGGCGGAATGAGACCATCCGAGTTTTTGCGCAAGCCACCACCCAAGCACGCTGGCCAGTGCGCTCTGCGCCACCGCCCCGGGCACAGCCACCTGCCAGACACGAAGTAGTTCGCTTGCATGAAAATGAAGGCCGACACCGAACAACAACAGAATCACGCCCATTTCGGCCAGTTGGCTTGCCAGCGCATGATCCGCAACAAAACCCGGCGTATACGGTCCGACAAGCACGCCCGCCACCAGATAGCCGACCAGTGGCGAAAAGCCAAGGCGCTGGGTCAGCCAGCCTAGGGCCAACGCCGCGGCAAGCGCATAGACGAGCATCTGGATGATGGCGAGTTCATGCATGAGAAGAGGTCTCCTTGTTATGCTATGACTGATGCAAGGGCACACCATGACGATCGAAACACGGCCGCCGAGTTCCCATTCACAAGCGAAATCACAATTCAGCCACGTCTCGCTTGACGGTCCAAGCGCATGCAGCGAAGGCTTCTGGGACGGCCACGCCCAAGGCGACCGGGCATCCCACCTCGCTTGCTAGCGGCGGCTGCGGACATGCTGATGCTCACGAGACTGCGAAATTCGCGGTCCACAGCGTGCGGTTCGACCGCTACCCCCACGGCATGGCGCGCTGCAATCACTAATAAAGTAATGGTCGCAAGTAATCGCCGGCAGGTAGTGTTCCTGGCCCAAAGCAAAAAATGCCATCGACATAGCAATAACATCTCTTGCGGTCGTGCTGTGCGAGCCGGTTAGCGTATAGCTGCAGCAACGCATACCCAGAGTGTTTTTCGCCTCAGTCAGACGGCCTTGCTTAAGACTTCCAACGTACGGCGGGTCCAGATACCTGCGCTAACGAATCACTTTGACGATCTGGACACCCAGTTCAAAGCGCCCGTCCCCACGCGCCTGGCAACGCCGAACCCTGACGCGCGCATGCATGGTGCCACCCGGGGAGCCTGCGGGCGGTTCGACAAGGACATCGAACTTCTCACCTTCGCACGGCACGTAGCGAGTCAGCAACGTCATGCCACCGACACCGATGTCTGCGCACACTGCCTCAACGTGCGGCTGCGGCGCAGGCGTCATGATTGTCGCCGCACATCCGAGCGGAACCCGCACTGTGCTGCGTCGTTCCGGACCATCCATTGGCCTGTCCATTCCCCGTTAGTCTCCTTGATACCAGATACCGGACCTCCTCCACCCGGCCACGGTAGAAGTGGACCAGCTTCCGATAAGCCCAGACCACTCTGGCTGATTTGTCGCGCCACTGGACGTCTTCAGTCAGACGGGATAGCGAGCGCCATGACCTTGGGAAAAGCGTGGATGCGGCAGCACTCTGGTGGTAAGCCGGTCAACGATGCTTGCTGGCAGGCTTCCCGGGGCAAGTCTTCAGGCACTGCCAATCAGGCAATGAATGAAGAGTGCGGCAATGCTTCGAGTAGTCAGGCTTGACCGGTACTCCCAAAGCCGCCCGCGCCGCGCTCCGACACGTCAAAACTATCGACCACATTGAATCCAACTTGCAGCACAGGCACCACAACAAGCTGCGCGATGCGATCCAGCGGATTGATGGTGAAGGACTCGCATCCCCGATTCCATGTCGACACGAAGATCTGCCCTTGATAATCGGAGTCAATCAGGCCGACAAGATTGCCCAAAACGATGCCGTGCTTGTGGCCCAATCCCGAGCGCGGCAGGATCATCGCCGCAAGCCCCGGGTCGGCGAGGTGGATCGCCATGCCACTTGGGATCAGCGTGGTATCGCCAGGCGCGAGCACGATCGGTGCATTGATGCAGGCGCGCAGGTCGAGACCGGCGGCGCCTGCGGAAGCGTAATGCGGAGGATTGTCGCGAAGCCGTGCGTCGAGCAGTTGGACGTCGATTCGGTGCATTGATGGTTCCTGTTATGGGAGTGGGTTGCAGGTAGCCGGCGATCAAGCCTCGTCAAGCAGATGCGCAAGATAAGTGACGATATCCGCCGCCACTGCATCCTTCGAGCCAGGCGGCAACTCGTGGCGGCCCGAATCGTCATAGAGCACAACGCGGTTGGAGTCGCCGCCCATCCCATCCTGCACAAGGTTGCCGACAATCAGTGGAATTCCTTTCTTTGCCCGCTTGGCGGTCGCGTATTCATCGAGATTCTGGCTTTCTGCGGCAAATCCGACGCAAAACGGCGCAGCAGGAAGCGCCGCCACTTCTGCCAGGATGTCCGGATTCTGTTCAAGCTCAATCACCAATCCTTCACCCGGCCGCTTCTTGAGTTTGTGCTCGGCGAACTGGGCCGGGCGGTAGTCAGCAACGGCGGCCACAGAGATGAAGACACCAGTTTGCCCAACGTGGCGCAGAACAGCGTCGTGCATCTGGCGCGCAGACTGGACGTCGATCCGCCGAACACCAGCAGGCGTAGCGAGCGAAACCGGACCACTGACGAGTGTCACCTCGGCGCCAGCGTTGGCACAGGCGCGCGCCAGTGCATAGCCCATCTTGCCGGAGCTGATATTGGTCAGACCGCGGACAGGATCGAGTGGCTCGTAGGTAGGCCCGGCGGTCATCAGGACTCGGCGGCCCGCGAGCGACTTCGGCGTAAAAAATGCGGCAAGTCCGTCGACGATCTGCTCGGGCTCAAACATACGACCCATCCCAACTTCGCCACATGCCTGCTCACCAGACGCGGGGCCGAGCACCAGGACGCCATCATCGCGAAGCCGCGTGAGGTTGCGCTGCGTGGAGGGGTTCTCCCACATCTGGCGGTTCATCGCCGGACACACCGCGAGTGGGCATTCACGTGCCAGCACCAGCGTAGACAGCAGATCATCGGCAAAGCCATTTGCGTATTTGGCAATCGAGTTTGCCGTGGCTGGCGCTATGACGATCGCCGCTGCGCTCCGCGTCAGGTCGATATGGGTCATGTTGTTACTCATCCGCGCGTCCCACAGCTCGCTCCACGCAGGGTTTCCGGTAAGCGCCTGGAATGTCGTGGGTGTTACGAAGCGGGTAGCCGACTCGGTCAGCACGCAATGCACGTCGGCACCGGCCTTACCGAGCAGGCGAGCGAGTTCGGCGGCTTTATATGCGGCGACGCCACCGGTGATGCCGAGCACGATGCGCTTGCCGGAGAAAATGCTCATGTCGAATCGTCCGTTCTCTGGGCAGGATCAAACGCCCGATTTTACCCGTGAGGAACGACCAAAATGGCAATCACAGACTGGCCTGCAGACGAACGTCCGCGTGAAAGGCTTCTGGCACGCGGAGCCGGTGCGCTTTCGGACGCCGAGTTGCTGGCGATCTTCCTGCGCGTCGGGATCAGGGGAAAGAGCGCGGTGGATCTCGCGCGCGAACTACTGTCCCACTTCGGCGGACTCAACCCGCTGTTCGCGGCCTCAAACACCGAATTCATCGCCTTCCCCGGCATGGGTAGCGCGAAGTACGCCCAGCTACAAGCGGTGGTTGAAATGGCACGACGATCGCTGCACGAGGATCTGCATGACCGCGATCTCATGGGTTCGCCACAGGCTGTTCGGGACTGGCTGCGGCTCAAGCTCGGCACCCTGCCCTATGAGTGCTTCTTTGTCATGCTACTCAATGCGCAAAACCGGCTCCTGCATGCCGAGGAACTCTTTCGGGGCACGCTCGACCAGACAAGCGTCTACCCGCGGGAAGTGGTCAAGCTGGCTTTGGCGAAGAATGCCGCGGCGGTGATACTCGCGCACAATCACCCATCGGGCTGCTGCGAGCCGAGCCGCGCAGACGAAGTCTTAACTACCACACTCAAGGAGTCATTGGCACTGGTCGACATACGGGTGCTCGACCATTTCATCGTGGCGGGCCAGCACAAACCGCTGTCGTTCGCCGAACAAGGCCTCCTCTGAAAAGCAGTGGCACCAAGCAACGCAGGCTTCGGGAAGCGAGCCGCCTTTCGCTCAGCCCGGCTTCTTGATCTATCTATTAATTTCGGGCTAGAATCTACTGTTTCGAGCAAACAGGCTTCTGGAGTTATTCACATGTCCCGCGTTTGTCAAGTTACCGGTAAGGCCCCAATGGTGGGCAATAACGTCTCGCACGCCAACAACAAGACCAAGCGTCGCTTCCTGCCGAACCTGCAGTCGCGTCGCTTCTGGATTGAAAGCGAGAACCGTTTTGTGCGTCTGCGCGTTTCAAACGCCGGTCTGCGCACGATCGACAAGAAGGGTATCGAAGTTGTCCTCGGCGAGCTGCGCGCTCGTGGCGAGAACATCTGAGCCTGCGCCCCTGCGCACCTCGGAACGACTTCATACACCCGACTGAATCCGCAAGGAGAACATCATGGCCAAAGGCGGTCGCGAAAAAATCAAGCTGGAGTCCACTGCGGGCACCGGCCACTTCTATACCACCAGCAAGAACAAGCGCACGACTCCGGAAAAGCTCGAATTCATGAAATTCGACCCGAAGGCCCGGAAGCATGTGCTCTACAAGGAGATCAAGCTCAAGTAATTGAGCTCGGCCTGCTTGCTCCAGGAAAGCCCGCACAAATGCGGGCTTTTTTGTTTTTCAGCACCATCGATCCAGACGAGGAAACCTGAGAATCGTCACCCAGCAGATACGTCGCCCGACAGCGGATAATCCCTCAATCTCTTCATCCTCTGACTCCCGGGTTGCAGACAGTCCTGCGGATGGGTCGTTGCGCTCACCACATCGCCCCTGATGCCGCTATGGCTGTTTGAAGAAAAGCGGCCTCAACCCGATCATGAAACACGCAACCCACGCAGCACGACCCGCACACGCCTCAGCCCTGAAGTGTGGCTTTAGCGCTTGCCGTACATAAGCCGCTGCAAGAGCGGCGAGATCAGCAGCAACACTATCCCGGCTCCGATAGAGGAACCCACCAGGAACCAATACAACGGCATTCCTGTGTTCTTGAGCATCGCTTCAAGCGTACCCGAGAGGTAGTTGGCAACAGCCGACGACAGTAGCCAGACGCCCATCAGCAGACCAACCAACCGGTTCGGCGCCACCTTAGACACCATCGACAAACCAACAGGCGAAAGCATCAGTTCGCCAACTGTGTGAAGAAAGTAGACGATAAACAACCATTGAGGACCGACCTGTCCGATCCTTTCTGCACGAGCCTGAGCTATGGCTAGCACGATAAAGCCAAGGCCAAGGACGATCATTCCAAGCCCCTGCTTAAACGTATCGGAGATCGCGAACCGCGAGCGATCAACCCATGTCCAGAGCGCAGAAAACGCTGGAGCCAGCGTAACGATGACCAACGGATTGATCGACTGAAACCACGACGCCGGGATTTCCCAGTCGAAGAAATGCCGATCAGTCTGCTGATCAGCGAATAGATTCATCGTACCGCCGGCCTGCTCGAATCCCATCCAGAAGAAGATCACGAAGAACACGACGATGCCGATACCGATCACGCGGTGAGTTTCGTCTCGTGTATGCACTTGCGACCAAATTGAGGCAACGATCGCCGCCGCCCCCACAAGCGCCCACCCCCAAAGCGGAAGCAAGTGAAAACTGCTTGAAAGCAGGCCCCATGCAAACAGGCAGGCGTAGACGAACGGAATCGAGAGAACGCTGATGAAAAAAATAGCAATCCAGTCACGACCTTCGATCCGGCTCTGCCCAAGCCTCAGACCAGCCGTACCCAGCAGGCTCTGCCAGTTCAGCAACGTAAACAATCCAATTGCCATGCCGACACCTGCCGATGCAAAGCCATAGTGCCAACCGAATTTCTCACCTAGCGTTCCGGAAACCAGCGGTGAAAAGAACGCGCCAAGATTGATCCCCATATAGAAGATCGTGTAGCCACCGTCACGACGAGGATCATCTTTTTCATATAGCTGACCAACCATCGACGAGGTATTCGGCTTGAAGAAGCCATTCCCGACGATGAGTAGCCCGAGCGCGAGCTGCAACAACGATTCGAACGCCATAGCAAAATGGCCAAACATCATGATGATCCCGCCGATCACCGCGCCCTGGCGCAAGCCGAAGTACTTGTCGGCGAGATAGCCCCCAATCAGCGGCGTCAGATACACCAAGCCGGTATAGATTCCGTAGATCTCCAGTGCATGTGCGCGATCGTAACCAAGCGCCTTGGTCAGATAGAGCACAAGGAGGGCACGCATCCCGTAATACGAGAATCGCTCCCACATCTCTGTGAAGAATATGACCTTCAATCCCCGGGGATGACTATCAACCCGGGCGGGCTCAATCGAGGGGGCGATCGCAACACGGCTATTCGTCATTGGGCTCTTTCGGATTCATATCTCTGAAAAAAACCGCAATTCTCGCAATTCGACCGTTTGGCTCTGTCTCAACAGCAACCTACGGTTGAAGTTGTGTCGTTTCAACGGCCATTAGCCAATCATAGGATTTGTCCCAGACCTGACGCCGACTGTTAGACGGCGGAGACAATACCTCGTCAGGCCATCTCACTACTGATGGCCATCCGGAGCACCGGTATCTTCAAACGCACTTCACATGCAATCGCTCAGCGAAGCGCCAACCCGCTGCCTATGATTTAGCTCAAGCCGGCCCCGGTCTGAGCGGCGCACCACCCGGCCCGACATTGGGTATACCCTATATTGGTATACCCTGATCTTATGCCTACCCGCACAAGCGGGCTCCGATTATTTTTTCTTAAAAGAATCAAAGGGATAAGGAGTCATGCCGATGAAAGCTCCTCAACGACCGGTGCGCGTCGAGTTGGTGGCCCCACTCTCAGGTGTACTGGTGCCAATCGAAACAGTTCCAGACCCTGTTTTTGCCCAGAAGATGGTGGGTGACGGCATTTCGCTCGATCCCACATCCAATGAACTTCTGGCGCCAGCCGCTGGCGTCGTCACGCAACTCCATGCTGCCCATCATGCGCTGACCATCACAACGGACAGCGGGCTCGAAATCCTGGTTCACATCGGCATCGACACCGTCGCCCTCAAGGGAGAAGGCTTCACCCCGCTCGTTGGTCAAGGAGAGCGTGTCGCGCTCGGTCAACCTGTGATCCGCTTCGACACGGATCTAGTCGCTCGCAAGGCAAGCAGCTTACTGACACAGATTGTCATCGCCAACGGAGACCAAGTGCGCCAGATGAGACCTCATACGGGCGTCGTCGAGGCAGGCCGCAGCGTACTCCTTGATGTTGAACTCAAGCAGGCTGGGATTGCAGGCGCAGGGCTGACCGAACTGCGCGCACCACTTTCCGGCGTCATGGTCCCGCTCGAAACAGTGCCCGATCCAGTGTTCGCACAAAAGATGGTGGGCGACGGCATTTCGATCGATCCGACTTCCAGCGAGTTGCTTTCCCCACTTCCCGGTAAGGTCACGCAACTCCACAACGCAGGCCACGCAGTAACGATAACGGGCGACAACAACCTTGAAGTTTTGCTGCACATTGGTCTGGACACCGTCATGCTCCGCGGTGACGGTTTCACCCCACTGGTCAAGGAAGGCGACACAGTGGCCATGGGCCAACCGCTGATCCGCTTCGATCCGGTGGCAGTCGGTGCAAAGGCCGCGAGCCTGCTCACGCAGATGGTCATCGCTAATGGCGATCTCGTCACCCGCTACGTACCCACAAAGGGACTCGTCGCCGCAGGCAAGGATGCGGCACTACTGGTGGAACTAACCGGTAGTACCACAGAAGAAGGATCCGATAGCACCGAAGGACAAATCGTCTCAGACGAAGTGACCCTGCCCAACCCATCAGGCCTCCATGCGCGACCGGCTGCCGTGTTCGCCGCCGAAGCCAAGAAATACAAGTCGGACATCCGCCTCTTGCGCGGAACCGACAGCGCGAACGCCAAGTCAGTGGTGTCGATCATGGGCCTGGCAACCAAGTTCGGTGACAAGATCCAAGTCCAAGCAACCGGCCCGGACGCCGGTGAGGCAGCAGGCATTCTCGCCCGCCTGCTTGCTGCCGGCTCCGGAGAGAAGCCGGGTGACGCGCCTGCACCTACGACGAAATCAACAGCAGCGCCTGCAGCGATACCAGAGCCAGTCGTGCTCAAGCGCACGGCACCTACGGACGCCAACGAATTCACTGGCGTTTCAGCCTCACCGGGACTAGCTGTCGGCAAAGTTATCCAGTTTCGCCAGGAAGTCATTGATGTGAAGGAGGCAGGAGAGACTCCACAGCGTGAACGCGCTCGGCTCGAATCCGCTCGCCACGAAGCTCGTCAGCAGATCGAAGCGCTCAAGGCGAAACTGACTGATCCATCCAAAGCACAGATTCTCGACGCCCACCTGGAACTGCTAGAGGATCCGGATCTGATCGATATCGCAATCGCCAGCATTTCGGAAGGCAAGAGTGCGGGATTCGCCTGGCGCAAAGCATTCCAGCAACAGGCCGCCACACTCGAAAAGCTCGACAATCCACTGCTGCGCGAACGCGCCGACGACATCCGCGACGTAGGCCGGCGCGTGCTAGCACTCTTGGCGGGCGTCAAACAGGCACAGATCGAAGTACCGTCCGACTCGATCCTGGTTGCAGAAGAGCTGTCGCCATCCGACACCGCCTCGCTTGACCGCAGCAAGGTGCTCGGTTTCTGCACCACTACGGGCGGAGCCACCAGCCATGTCGCGATCCTCGCCCGCTCGCTCGGCATCCCAGCAATCTGCGGTATCGACGAGGCTGCACTGCAACTCGCAAATGGCACGCTTGTGGTACTCGACGGATCACACGGCAGCCTGCGCCGCAATCCGAATGTCGAGGAGCTTGAGAAAGCCCACGACCGGATCAAGCGCCAGAGCGCCAAGCGCGAAGAAGAGAAACTCGCCGCCACCAAGGTTGCCGTAACGGCGGACGGTCACCGCGTGCTGGTCGTGGCGAACATCCGCAACGCCGAGGAAGCACGTGAAGCCATTGCCGCTGGCGCCGAAGGCGTCGGCCTGTTGCGTTCTGAGTTCCTTTTCGACAACCGCGATACGGCCCCCTCCGAAGACGAACAAGCCGATGAGTACTGCGCAGTCGCCAGGGCGCTCGGTCGTGAGCGTCCGCTGGTCGTCCGTACACTCGACGTCGGTGGCGATAAGCCACTGACTTACATGCCACTGCCCAAGGAGGACAACCCTTTCCTCGGCCTTCGCGGCGTGCGTGTGAGTCTCGACCGACCGGACATCTTCCGCGTTCAGCTTCGTGCGATCCTGCGGGCTGCACCAATCGGCGACCTGCATGTCATGTTTCCGATGATTGCGGCAATCGAAGAACTGCGCGCGGCAAAGAAGATCCTGCTCGAAGAAGCTGGGAACCGCGCTTTCGGCGTAAAGGTTGGCGTGATGATCGAAGTCCCGGCTGCAGCGCTGATCGCCGAACAGCTTGCAGCTGAAGCCGATTTCTTCTCCATCGGCACAAACGACCTCACCCAATACACGCTGGCCATGGACCGCGGCCATCCGAAGCTCGCCAAACAGGCCGACGCTCTACATCCGTCAGTGCTGCGACTAATCGGGATGACGGTCGAAGGCGCTCATAAGCACGGCCGGTGGGTTGGCGTTTGTGGCGGCATCGCCTCCGACGCAATGGCGGTACCCGTACTCGTCGGTCTTGGTGTCGATGAGCTTTCGGTCAGCGTACCCGCCGTCGGTTCCATCAAGGCTCAGCTATCGCGGCTGACGATGGACGAAGCGCGCCAGCTCGCCGCCGACGTACTTCACCTCGGTACCGCGGCCGAAGTCCGTGCCCTGCTCGCCCCCTTCGCGGAATAGCGATTCCTCAGGAGACCCCCCATGTTCCAGAACGCTTTCGGAGTCGTACAGAAAGTCGGCAAGTCCCTGATGCTACCGGTCGCGGTACTACCCGTGGCTGGCCTGCTGCTGGGACTCGGCGCAACCGACTTTCATGGCTATGTGCCCCCGCTCGTGCTTGCGTTGATGAAGAACGCGGGCGACGTCATATTCGGCAACTTGCCGTTGATATTCGCCATCGGGGTTGCGCTTGGCTTTACCGAGAACGACGGCGTGTCGGGCATTGCTGCGACGATTGGGTATCTCGTCATGACCGCCACGCTTGGCGTAATGGCTGGCGTATGGGGCATGCAACCAGACACCATCATGGGCATCCCCTCCATGCAAACCGGCGTGTTCGGCGGCATTCTCGTCGGCGGCTTGGCGGCATGGCTCTTCAATAAGTATTACCGCATCTCGCTACCACCCTATTTGGGCTTCTTCGCGGGCAAGCGCTTCGTGCCCATCGTCACAGCCATTGGCGCAATTATCCTCGGCGCCATCCTTTCCGTGATCTGGCCACCAATCGGTGACGCGATCAATGCCTTCTCGCACTGGGCAGCGGTTTCCGACCCGCGTACGGCCGCAACGGTCTACGGTTTCATCGAACGTCTGCTGATTCCGTTTGGCCTGCACCACATCTGGAATGTGCCATTCTTCTTCGAGATGGGCAGTTTCGTGGATCCGACGACCGGCAAGATGGTTAGTGGCGACATCAACCGCTTCTTCGCAGGCGACCACACGGCAGGCATCCTGGCTGGCGCATTTCTCTTCAAGATGTTCGGCCTACCGGCTGCGGCAATCGCCATCTGGCACTGTGCCAAGCCGGAGAAGAAAGTCGCCGTCGGCGGCATGATGATCTCCGCCGCACTCACCTCATTCCTTACTGGCATCACCGAGCCGATTGAATTCGCTTTCCTGTTCGTCGCCCCGGTGCTCTACTTCATTCACGCATGTCTGGCGGCGACCGCGCAATTCGTGGCGAACACCTTCAATATGCACATGGGTTTCACCTTCTCGCAGGGCGGTATCGATTTCCTGATGTTCAACCTGATCGGCGACAAGGCCACCAATGCGTGGTATGTCTTTATCCTTGGTCCGATCTATGCGGTGGTCTATTACGGTGTGTTCCGTTTCGTCATCACCAAGTTCAACCTCAAGACCCCAGGCCGCGAGGATGACACTGCCGAAGCCGCAGCAGTCAGTATCGTAGGCACAGGGGGGCGCTCCCGCGAACTGGTTCTAGCCTTCGGCGGCCGGTCGAACATCAAGAGCCTCGACGCCTGCATCACGCGCCTGCGGATCTCGGTGAACAACCCAGCACTGGTCGATGACGGAAAGCTCAAAGCGCTTGGCGCCGCAGGCGTAGTGCGGGTTGGCAACGGTGTTCAGGCAATCTTTGGCCCCCTGTCGGAGAACATGAAGACCGACATGCAGGAGTATCTAAAGACCGCTGGCGCCGATGCAGACCTCCAGCCAGGGGCGACGCCAGCCACCACAGCAGCAACCGCGGCCCCTCTCGAGGCGGCCACCGCCCCGAGTTCAACCCAGCAAAAGGCCCGAGCCGAAAAGATTCGCGCAGCACTGGGCGGCGCGGCGAATATCAAGAAGCTCGAAGCACTGGCTGCAACGCGACTGCGCGTCCTGCTGTCCGACAGCTCACGCCTGGACGCATCCGCTCTCAAGGCGGCAGGAGTTCCAGCCACACAATCGCTCAATAGCGGCGAACTCGATCTAATCGTTGGGCTCGGCGCCGAAAACCTGGCAGGCGCAATGCGATAGGCGCAAGCCCCCTCCCCCTTTAGAAGGGCGTCCGAAGAGGCGCCCTTTGTTTTCTTGTCACGCCAGCCACCATGAACAGCGAGACAATCCATCCTCTTCCCCAACACACCAATTCCCCTGCTGATGACACCACGCCTAAGTACTCAGATCACCTTCATCCTCGAAATTGACAAGCTGAAATCCGTCCTCCGCCAAACATGGATTTCCGATGCAAGCCGCCGGGAAAACTCGGCCGAACACAGCTGGCAGCTGGCATTGATGGCAATGACTCTTGCCGAGCATGCGAACGAGCCAGTAGACGTCGGTCGTGTGGTAAAGATGGTACTGCTCCACGATCTGGTCGAGATCGATGCTGGTGACACCTTCCTGTATGACGACGGCGCCCAAGCCAAGAAGGCGGAGCGCGAGAATAGCGCAGCGGACCGTATTTTCGGCCTGCTGCCCGAAGACCAGCGCACCGAGTTTCGCGCGATCTGGGAAGAATTCGAAGCCGGCGCCACTGCCGATGCACGATTTGCTCAGGCACTCGATCGCCTGATGCCGATGATGCTTAACTACGCAACGCAAGGCCGTGCCTGGCAAACCAACGGAGTCACTGCAGACCAGGTACTCAAGCGCTGCAGCATCATCGACCGCGGCTCCCATGCACTGTGGGGGCACGCACAGGAAATCGTTGCAGCAGCCGTCGGCGCTGGCTATCTGGCCCCGCCAAAATCCTAGCCATCCTTTTCACCCAACTTTTGCAGACACACCAGATGAGTATCCGAATCGTCCGACTTGGTAGCGAGCGCAGCTCTGGCGAAGGAACCCGTATCGGCACCGTGCGCCGCCCACCCCGCGGCGTACCCAAGGCAGAGTTTGCCTCGCGCAACTACTACGACGTATGGTTTCCCATGCTGGCACCAAGCGCGGAAACCGTAAAGCTCGCCCAAGCAGCAAGGACATCGGCCGAATGGTCTGCATTCGAGCGGAAATACAGGGCAGAAATGGCTGCGCCGAATGAGAGCCACGCACTCGAATTGCTTGCCACCCTTTCGCACCAGACGAACATCTCGGTCGGCTGCTATTGCGAAGATGAGTCACACTGCCACCGCTCAGTGCTCAGGGTACTGCTCGCGGAAAAAGGCGCGGATATCGTCACCTGAGATGGAAAACGGGGCACCGCAGTGCCCCGTTCTGTTTGTTCCATGCGTTATGCGTAACGGCGCAAGCGCAGCGAAAATTCTTCGAGCTGGCGGATACCACTGGCCTCGGCACGCGCGCACCAGTCCTGCAGGTTTGAAACGAGTTGTTCACGTGAAGCCGACGAGCGCACCCACAGTTCTGAGAGGTCGCGCCTCATCGCCTCGATCTTCTCAAGGCGAGGGCTGGTCGAAAGTGCGGCCTCGAACTTCTGATGCAGCGACGGCTGGCCGGCCGGTCGTTCATTGAGCCAGCGGCGGAATTCCTTGAGCTCGAACTTGGGGCCGTGCTGCTGCGCAAGTTTGGCCAGTTCTTCCTTGTAGATGCTCTGAAAACTCGTGGCATAGCGACGCATGACGTCATAGCGGTGCGTCACCACGGCTTGCAACATGTCGAAGTCGACAACCTTCTTTGCCTCGCCGAACTTCGGCGTCGGGATCGTCTTCTTAACCTTGGCCATGCCGAGCATCGAAAGGATACAGATGTACATCCAACCGATGTCGAACTCGTACCACTTGGCCGACAGTTTGGCCGACGTAGCAAAGCTGTGGTGGTTGTTGTGCAGCTCTTCGCCCCCGATCAGGATGCCCCATGGTGAGATGTTGCGCGAAGCGTCCGTACAATCGTAGTTGCGGTAACCCCAGAAGTGGCCCACGCCATTGATGACGCCGGCAGCCCAGAACGGGATCCAGATCATCTGAACAGCCCAGATCGTGATACCTGCCGCGCCAAAGAGCAGCACATCAATGATCAACATGACCGAGACCCCAACCACGGAGCGCTTATAGACATTACGCTCCAGCCAGTCATCCGGCGTACCGTGCCCATACTTGGCCAGCGTCTCCAGATTCCCGGCTTCGGCTCGATACAGTTCGGCGCCCTCCCAAAGCACCTTGCGCAGACCGCGCGTCTGCGGCGAATGCGGATCCTCTGGCGTTTCACACTTGGCATGGTGCTTGCGATGGATCGCAGCCCACTCCTTGGTCACCATCCCGGTGGTCAACCACAGCCAGAAACGGAAGAAATGGCTAGGGATCGGATGCAGGTCGAGCGCCCGGTGCGCTTGATGGCGATGTAGAAAAATCGTGACGGAGGCAATGGTCACGTGGGTCAGCGCAAGAGCGACCAAGATGTAGCCCCACCAAGGCAGATCAACGAAACCAGAAAGCGTCATTAGGCAATTTCTCCAAGAGGCTCGACAATTGCTTTGTGTTTGACTTAAAACAAAGCGCGTGGCGCGCAAGTGTAATCGAGCGGTCTTGATTGTGCACAAACGCCTGTTTGGTACGGCCTCCAGGGGCGCGTTCTGCCAGGGCAGTAAATCTACGTACTCTATTCGGACGACGAAGACGACGTAGTCGGCAGTGATGGGTTGAGGATACGGATCTCGCGCTGCGGAAACGGGAATTCAATCCCCTCCTCCCGAAAACGTCGCCAGATCTCGCGGTTGATGGCGGATTTCACGCCACCAGAGCCTTGCCGCGGGTCGTACAACCAGAACCAGAGGTCGAGGTCAATGCCGCTTTCACCAAAATTAGCGAGCGACGCGGACGGTGCCGGATCACGTAGCACGCGTTCATGTACGAGCGCGCATTCGCGCAGCACCACGAGCGCCCGTTCGACATCGGAGTTGTACGAAACTTGAACGCGGATAGAGATCGACACGTTCGGATCGACGAAGGTCTCGTTCTGCACGATTGAACCGATTAGCGTTTCGTTCGGAACAATGATGTTGATGCCCGCGAGCGTCTTGAGCACCGTGTAGCGCGTGGTGATCTCCTGTACCTCCCCACGCTCGCTGCCGACGCCGATCAAATTACCGATGCGGATCGAGCGGTCGAGCAAAATAATGAAGCCCGCAACATAGTTGCTCGCAATCTTTTGCAGGCCAAAACCAAGGCCGATACCCAGCGCGCCCGAGAACACTGAAAGCGCGGTGAAATCCAACCCTACCAAGGACATTGAAATCAGCAACCCGAGGAACGTGAGCAGCGCCTTGACCACCCTTGCCAGCACAGCACGGACGGACGAATCCATGCTCTTGGCGTCCTGCAGACGATCTTCGATCAGGCCGGAAAGCCACATCGCGGCAATCATCGTCGCGCCTACCGTCAATACGCCCTGAATCAGGACCCAAAGCGACACCGGCTGCTTACCGACATTCACCCGCAGGCCATCCATCCACTCGATGAGATCCGGCAAGAGTCCGATCTGGTCGAGCGCGACAATCACCCAGACAGTGGTGGCGATGTAGCGCTCAGTCAGGTTCAACCATGCAGCCTTGGGGAAAACCCTCTTGAGCATCAAGCCAATAAAGCGCAGCAGGAAGGCGGCAAAAGCCAGTTCGACTGCGATCGATATGGCAAAGGTATTTATGCCCGATCGTGCCAAGACCGCCCGCCCCAGTTCGAGCAAAATCATGACCGCAGTCGGCAATACCAGTGCCTTCGCCAGTCGGCCACGTGCCGTATCCGCCTCGGCGAGCGGACGGACCCGCCGTGCAATCAGGGCACCGATCACGAATGCCGCCAGCATGACCCCAACCTGGATCAGGTTCGCAGGTCGATGCAGCGCTGTGAGCAACACTTCAACCTCACCCACCAAGACATCGAAACCATGCTCAACCGAGCCATTCATCGTGCCCGCTCCATGACTGCGGCAAAAAAGCCATCGGTGTCGTGGTGCTGTGGATCGAGCCTGAGGCGCTCGCCACACTCGACGGACACACCCTGCGCGGTCAGGACTTCCTTCGCCGAGACAGGGTGGAAATCCGGATGCGCGGCGAGGAAGGCATCAATGATTATGTCGTTCTCCTCTACAAGCAGGCTGCAAGTGGCATAGACGAGCCGACCACCCGGCTTGAGCAGCTTGGCCGCAGCGGCAAGAATTGATGCCTGCTTGGCCGTCAGTTCCTCAATAGACTTAGGCGTCTGCCGCCACTTGAGATCAGGATTGCGGCGCAGTGTGCCGAGCCCGCTACAGGGCGCATCGACCAGCACACGGTCAAGCTTTCCCGCCAACCGCTTGAGCCGCGTATCGTTTTCGTGTGCGATCGCACTCGTGTGCACATTGGATAGTCCGGAGCGTGCGAGCCGCGGCTTGAGGCGGGCAAGACGACGTTCCGAGGTATCAAATGCGTAGAGCCGGCCGGTGGACCGCATCAGACCACCAAGCAACAGTGTCTTACCGCCGGCACCAGCACAGAAATCGGCAACCATCTCGCCCCGCTTCGGCGCGACAAGCAGGCCAAGCAACTGGCTGCCTTCGTCCTGCACTTCGAAGGAGCCATCCAGAAAGAGCGGATCCTTGGTGAGCGATGGTTTTTCGGCGAGCCGAATCGCAAGCGGGGACAAGCTGCCGGCCTCGGCCTTGATGCCGACCTTCGCGAAATGCGCAAGCACATCCTCACGCCGCGCCTTGACCGGATTCACGCGCAGATCCAACGGTGCAGCCCGGTTGAGCGCCTTAGCAAGCGCTAATGCATCGGCCTCACCGCACTGCGCAACGAGCTTTTCAGCAAGCCAATCCGGCAGGTCTGCCTGAGTGGCAAAGTCTGGCGCATCGGACATCGCGGCCTGCCGCTCGCCGATCCAGCGGATTTCGCCCTGCGAAACTGCGCCTTCGAGCTGACGCGCGGAGAGGCCGAAAGCACGAACCAGCGCCGCCAGCAGTAGCCGCCTTCCGGTCGGTCGCCCCCCACCGCACCAATGCTGTAGTCGTCGCAGATTGCGCAGAACCGCGTACACCGACTCAGCGATGACGCCACGATCGCGGTGCCCCAATGAACGCTCGCTGCGGAAATATGACGACAACACGGCATCCGCCGGGTGTTCGAAGCGCAGGACTTCGGCAAGCGCCTCGGTCGCGTGTTCCAGTTGTTGTTTGTTTGGCTGCATCATCAACCCTTATACATATCCTTCTCTTCCTCGGTACGGTGGAATTCAGTCTTCTCGCCGTCGAGTTCAATCTCGATCGCCACTTCATCGATCACATGGCCCTGCTTGCGGTCGTCGACCCGAATCCGGACCGGCGCGTTCCTGTGTTCACGCGAGAGCCAGACATCGATGCCAAACTCGCCGTTGCGCGCTTCGCAATGAAAATGACGTGTATCCACAAGCCCCCAGGGCATTCGTAGTCTTTCGGCAGCAACCTGTCTCAGTTCTGCCTCAGCCCCCCAGCGACCCGCAACGACAAAAACCCTGATCGTTTCCATCCCATCCGCTTGGAAAGCAAGGTGGTGCGCAAGGCTCAATATGTCTTCCGCAACGCCATCTATCGGCACCTCGCGCACGCGATCCGGGCGCGACATCATCACCCGTCGCGCATCCCAATCGAATACCGCATGCGACTGCTTCCCATTCAGATCCTCCTGAAAGCCGGTTGGCGCCAGCCCTTCCGGCCCCACGCGTCCCTGGCTCTGCTGCAGGGCCCCGAACTTCCGGAACATTCGCGCCAGCCCAACGGTTTCCATCTCCGCCCGCATGGTGTAGCGCTCCCCGTCATGCGACCACGTATGGATCATGCGCGCTACATCCAGCATCTCTCCATAGCGGACCTGAAAGACAATCCGCCCCTGATGCGGCCACATCTCCGTTGCCTCGGGATTTACCGTCACCGGGAATGGGTGCGAGACAGGCACAGGAGGTGGTACTGCAACATCTGGCACGATGACAACCGGCTGCTCATCGCCACCCTGTTTTGGCACCCCGTCGGTCTCGAGTACAACCGGTTGCACCGCGATTACGGGCGTATCAGCCTTGCGATCCGACGACACCAGCGCTTTGCGCACCGGGGCTGCACGCGGGCTTAGTACAGGCTTGGGAGCTGGGACAGCTTGCTGCATCAATGAGGGAAGCACGACCGCCCTACGCGCAGGCGGGAGCCTCAGCGTCGCCTCAATGCGTATCGGCTCGACCGTCGCTGGCGGATCCTGGGAAGCCCCGAACAAGACCGATAGGTGAAGCAGCGCCGAGACGAACAACGCACCCGAGAACGCTCCGGGACGCCAGCGGGACGCCCGGACCGTGTTCAATCAGATCTCCAACTCAGGGGAGGTGTAGCCAATTGGCGACACCCCGGATTCGGCCACGATCGCTCGCTGCCCGGACAGGCAAATCCGCCCGTCCACAAACCACTTTACGGCTTGTGGATAAATTCGGTGTTCCTGCTCAAGAACACGCGCAGCGAGAGCAGACTCGTCGTCATTTGGCGACACCGAAACAGCCGCTTGGACGATGATCGGCCCGCAATCTAGGTCGTTGGTCACAAAGTGAACCGTGGCGCCATGAAGCATGGCGCCGGATTCGAGGGCTCTGCGGTGCGTATGCAGGCCCGGAAAGCTTGGCAACAGCGACGGATGGATATTGATCATGCGGCCTTCATAGTGCTTGACGAAGTCGCTTCCCAGCACACGCATGAAGCCGGCAAGGATGACAAGGTCGGGCGCGTAGCGATCGATCGCAGCAGCCAGCGCCGCGTCAAAAGCATCACGATCAGGAAAGTCCCGATGATCAAGCGCCTCTGCCGCAATTTCGTTGTTACGAGCAAAAGTCAGTCCAGCCGCATCCGGCCGGTTCGAGATCACGGCAGAAATGCGTGCGCCCGGAATGTGCGCACGCACGATCGCTTCCATGTTGCTGCCGCGACCAGAAATAAGGATGACGAGATTTTTCATGAGGAAAAATGGAAAAGGCCGATCGAAACTCGCCGACCGGCCTGGATTTTACCCGCTCGTAATGAGGTCCGGCCGTCGTTTCAGCACGCCCGTGGGACTCAAAGGGCCGTACGCGAGCCCAACTTGCTGCGCAGATAGGTCACCAGCATCGGCAGCAGCGAAAGCCCAATGATGCCCAAGATGACCAATGTGAGGTTGGATTTCACCCACGCAAGATTACCGAAAAGATAACCGGCAATCGTAAGGCTGAAGATCCACAAGGCCCCACCAAAGATGTCCAGAGGCAGGAATCGTGAATACGTCATGTTGCCAACCCCTGCAACGAACGGGGCAAATGTGCGAACGATTGGCATGAATCTTGCGATGATAATTGTCTTGCCGCCATGTCGCTGGAAATATGCATGCGTCTTATCGAAAGCAGCTCGATTGAAGAAGCGAGAGCCCTCCCAGCGGAACACGCGGGGGCCAACGTAACGACCGATCCAGTAATTAAGGTTGTCTCCGAGAACCGCAGCGACAAACAACGCTGGCGCAAGTATGGCGATATCCATGCCGCCTCGTGCAGCAATGGCACCCGCCACGAAGAGCAGCGAGTCGCCAGGCAGGAACGGGGTAACAACAAGCCCGGTCTCGCAAAAGATGACAAGGAACAGAATCACATAAATGAGCGTGCCATATTGGGTAACAAGCACGTCAAGATGCTTGTCCAAGTGGAGCACGAGATCAATGAAGAGAGCTAGGAATTCCACAGAGAGAGCCAGTACAAGAGTTGGATGACGAGGTTAGCACAGCGCAATCCGGCCTCCATTTGTCAAAAAGTGTTGCAGATTCCGTGTCAAACTTCATAAAGTTGTCGCTGCTCGGCGACGTGAATGCATCGGCCATACAGACGAACCCAAGAATTGACCGTGATGTAATCGACGAGTCTCGTTTACGCATGACATTTGATTCACGGTTGACTGATCAAACGCCGAACCGAAAAAAGGGAGACGAGAACATGCTCGCTATGGACAGTCGCACTCGCGCATTCCATGCCGCAACCCATCAACAGGAGTTGTTCCACCTGGGGCTCGGCAACTGTCGCATCGCAGCCCGGGCTGCTGGACTCTTTGAACTCCTCCGGCGTCTCGGTGCCGAGTCGTTTCACACCATCGGCGATCAATGCCTAAGAGTTGGCATTGCCCAAACTGCTTGGCAACATGCGAGAGCCCACAACCTCGTTGAGTATCAATACCGGCGCTCAGGCTTCCTCCCTCCAAATGGCTGCTTGCCGCCAGCCAGCCACAATGAACTCGTCGTCGTTGCCATGGAACGTATGCTTACGCTCGGCACGGTCACATTGCGCATGGATCGTGGCACCGGGCTCCTGGCCGACGGACGCTACCAGCGCGAGATCGACGCTTGTCGTGCAACCGGTGCGCAGGTCTGCGAGTTCAGTCGGTTCGCTGTGGACGCCGACATCAATGTGCTCGATATCGTCGACCCTCTGTTGCGTGTTGCTTGCCGCACCGGCCGTAGTCAAGATCGTCCGACTCAAGTATTCGTCGAATGTCATCCACGTCATGCCGCGTTCTACAAGCGGGTCCTCGGCTTCGCAGTCGTCGGCCAGGAGACGGTTTGCGAACGCGTCAGCGCGCCTGCGGTTCTCCTGCAGGCACGACTCGACATGCTCGATCAGGCCCCGGCGCTGGCCCGTCGCCGCGAACAACGCGAGCGGGAAGCAGCAGGCCGCACCTCGAATGTCGAGGGCGAACTCCTCGCACCCGCCTTGGTGTAACAATGGCTGCAACTGCGCGACGCCCCCGCTGCTCACCATGCCGGGTGCCGGACTGGCCCCTCTAGATCAAGGGCGACGCTGGCCTTCGCGGCATTCCGCCTGTGTGAAAGCCCGAGGCTGATGTGAAGTTTCCCGGCTCGTTCGTTTCCCTTTTGATCGCCGGTCTCGTACTCGCGGCGATCCCGCTAGCCATTGCGCTGACCGATGCGCTCATGTCGCTCGACAAGCTTGCTGTGCGCAGCCAACACGCGATCAGCCGCTCGGTATCGGCCACGCGCGATGCGCGCGTGCTGTCCGAGCAACTTGGCGGGCTCGAACGCCTTGCACGCCAACAGATCGTGCTGGAGGACAGCACGGGGCTAGAGGATTACACCATCCAGCGTGAACGGATGCAGGCGACACTCGCGCGGCTGAATGATTTCTCGACCGACGACATCCTGCGCAACGCCATCAGCGAGATCCTGCGCCAGGAAGAACTCGTCTGGACAGTCCTTAATCGCGACATGAGCAGGCCTATCGACCCCTGGGCCGTCGGCGAGAGCTTTGACCAGATGAGCACCCAGACGAACAACGTCTCTCGCGTCATCGACACACGCATCTCGGAAGAGACGGAAGCTTTGTCGACGCAGACTGAGCGCGCACAACGCGCCACTTTTATGCGACTCACCGCCCTCCTGCCGATCACACTGATTCTCGGCATCGGGCTGGTTACGCTTGTCCAGCGTCCTGTGAAGAAACTTGCTGATGGCATTCGCCGCCTGGGCGACGGCAAGGCGGACCACCCGATCCGCATCAACGGACCGCGCGACCTGGAGACCATCGCAGAACAGCTCGAATGGCTACGCGTGCGTCTATCCGAAGTCGAAGCCCAGAAAACCCGTTTTCTACATCATGTATCGCACGAACTGAAAACACCATTGACCGCAGTATACGAAGGCTCTCAGTTGCTCTCGGACGGCGTTGCTGGCGAACTGAACGAATCACAAAAAGAGATCGCCGGAATTCTGCGAGACAATGTAATCCGACTGCGGCAACTCATCGAAAACCTGCTCGATTACAGCAATATCCGGCTCCAGCCTGCGGTGCTCGAACTCCAGTCGGTTTTGCTTGACGACGTATTCAGCGAGCTGGCGCGTGACCATCGACTCGTGCTGACCTCGAAGCATCTAACCATGCAAACGAAAGGTGGCGAACTGTCGGTTCTGGCAGACGCCGATAAATTGCGCGTGATCCTCGATAACCTGATCTCCAACGCCGTCAAGTACGCACCTTCAAGCAGCATCATTGAGATCGAAGCACGCGAGGATGGCAGCTGGGTCATCATCGAAGTGGCCGACTCTGGTCCTGGCGTACCCGCCGAGGCGCAGCAGCGCGTGTTCGAACCCTTTGTACAGGATCTCCCTCCCTCTGGCAGCTCGGTCAAAGGGACGGGCCTCGGGCTTTCGATCGTCAAGGAACTCATCGCCGCCCATGGGGGCGACGTCACCCTCATCGCCAACCAGCCGGTCGGCGCGCGCGTCCGCCTGCGCCTGCCAACCCACAAGGACGCTGTCGCATGAGGCAAATTGCCGTTGGGATGATGCTGGCCACCACCGTCCTGCTCACTGGCTGCCAGACGCCCCCTCCCGTCCCTGTAGTCCAGGAAGTACAGCAATCCCGCTATTCAGAGTCGGACATCATGCTGTTCGAGGCAACCAAATATCGCGCGATGAATGCCCCGGAACTCGCGGCGCAGGCTGAAAGCCTGCGTAAGGCCTATGCCGCACGGAAGAACGAAGAGAACCGCCTCCGATTCGGCATCTTTCTCGCCACCGTTCAACCGCCTCAAGGCGACCGCGCACGCGCGCTGGCGTTGCTCGATGTACCTCCCAGCGAAGTCAATGGCCGTGGGCGCACCCATCCGATCGCCCAGCTGCTGATCCCGTTGCTACAGGAAAGTCGCCGGCTCGACGAAGCACTTCGTACCACCCAACAGCAGCTGCGAGACGAAACTGCACGCAGCGACGCACTTCAACAAACCAGCGATTCCCTAAAAAAGAAACTCGACGCAATCCGCAACATCGAACGCAGGATGCTCGAACGTAACACCCGCCCACAGAGATGATTGCTTCCACAGCCCCAAGAATCCTACTTGTCGATGACGACCCCGACCTCCTCCGCCTGCTTGCGATCCGGCTCAAAGCCAATGGTTATGACGTAACCGCCGTTGGCGACGCAGAAACTGCCCAAGCATCCGTTGCCGCCGTACGACCCGACGTTGTCGTCACCGATCTGCGCATGCCCGGCGCTGACGGCATGGTTTTGTTCGATGATCTCCATCGCCGCCATCCATCAATGCCGGTCATCCTGCTGACCGCCCATGGCAGCATTCCAGATGCGGTCGAAGCGATGCAGCGTGGCGTATTCAGTTACCTCACCAAACCCTACGACGCCCCGGAGCTGCTCGCCCAGATCCAGCGCGCGGTCGGCGTCAGCGGGCGCTCAGCGGAACCGGATGGAGACGGTGACAACAACTGGCGCAGCGAAATCATCACGCGCAGCCAGAAGATGGAAGATTTCCTGCAGCAGGCACGCTTGGTTGCCGCCAGCGAAGTCAGCGTTTTCATCTCCGGCCCGAGCGGTTCCGGCAAGGAGTTGCTCGCACGGGCAATACACCGGGCGAGCAACCGTTCGAAGGGCCCCTTCGTAGCAGTCAATTGCGGAGCGATCCCGGAGCCGCTGCTCGAATCCGAGTTATTTGGTCATGTAAAGGGCGCTTTCACCGGCGCCCACCGGGATCACGAAGGCCTGTTCCAGGCAGCCAGGGGCGGCACGCTGTTTCTCGACGAAATCGGCGACATGCCCCTACCGCTTCAGGTCAAACTACTGCGCGTGTTGGAAGAACGACAGGTCCGTCCGGTCGGTGCGACGCGCAGCGTCGCGATCGACGTGCGGATCATTTCCGCCACGCATCGCGACCTCGATATTGCACGCGCCGAAAACCGCTTTCGTGATGACCTCTACTACCGCCTCAACGTGATTTCGCTCGCCCTGCCACCGCTGTCCGAGCGGCGCGAGGATATTCCGCTGCTGGCGAGCCACTTCCTGCACAGGCTTGCCAAGCGCTACCGCCGGCCCGTCAATAGCTTCGCACCCGATGCCATGGATCTGCTCGTCGCCGCACCCTGGCCAGGCAACGTACGGCAGTTGTTGAATGTCGTGGAGCAAGCCGTTGCATTGTCGACCACAGCCATCGTGCCTACCGCACTGGTACAGCGCGCGATCCAGAGTGACTTCACTCCCATCGAATCGTTCGAAGACGCACGACGCCACTTTGAGCGCGACTACCTGATCCGCCTGCTGCGCCTAACCGAGGGCAACGTCAGTCACGCCGCGCGGCTGGCCAAGCGCAACCGAACGGAGTTCTACCGACTCTTGTCGCGCCATCAGCTCGAACCAGCGGCATTCAAGCCGTTGGTGGACTAAGCGAAGCGGTTCAACGATCGACGCCACAAGGCAATACAGTACCCGATAGCGCCGTTTCATTGCGTGGTACGCAGTCCTTGATTGATTCATAGAGATCACATGACTTTAGGGCCACATCATCCATTCCTGATTGTCCCGACAAGACGACAGCGGCCGGAACAATACCAGCCTTGGTTATGCAGGGATCAGCACCCGATCGCACGTCGCCCCTCCACGACACGCCCAGCGGAGTTTTGATGGCGAATATCTTGGCCAAGCATCTGAATTAAAATAATTTTTCCTTCCATGGCACAGGGCCTGCTCTACACCGTCTGTCGGCTGCCGGCATGATTTCGGCAACAGTCGGCCCCCTTGTACCGTAAAGAAGGAGTAGTCCCGATGACCCCAATCCAGATCCGCAAGCTGTTCCGTGCCTCCGCTTTGGCTTTCGGCCTTCCGCTTGTCTCTGCCGCTACCATCGCTCACGCCGCGGAACCCGCACTCGCCACGGCCCCTGAAGCAACGGTCAGCTTCACGCAACTTGATGCAAACCAAGACGGCTACATCGATACCAGCGAAGCGACTGCACTACCAAAGCTTGTCGAAGTCTTCAGCAAGGCTGACACCAATGCGGACGGAAAGCTCTCATCCAAGGAATTCGCAGCGGTCGCAGAACAACTGAAGTAATCGGCTGTTTCAGCCGCACCCGGTGCGGCTGACTGCCCAACCTCTTGCCACCACGGCAGCCCACCGCGTCATGCAAGGCTCCTGCGCGGCAGCGCAGCCGTGGGTCTTTTCCTAATTCGGCATTCTCACCAACATCCAGCGACACCTTCCGTAATGCAATCACCATGCTTTGCATACTAAGAAGGCCCCATCGCGCTGGCATAACAGCCTTGATGATCGACGCCATCTGCGCCTTCGCCGACACCCGAAAACCACGGTTTCCGGCAAGGCGCCTCTTGATCACCTCACCCTCTATCCAAGTTCCAGCCAATCATCGATGCGGGGCCGTTCAGCGGTCACGCCAAAGCGCTCACTGATGCAGCCCGCGAGCCCCTCCCGTGCAGGATCCTCTCCGTGAGTCAGCACCACACGCGGCTGACCCGCTGCGAGCGGAGCAAGCCAATCGAGCAGGCCCACTTGGTCCGCATGGGCCGAAAAACCTTCGAGCGTGACAATCTCCGCGCGCACCGCAATCGGCTCTCCGAAAATCTCCACCTCGCGAGCACCTTCAGCCAACTGACGGCCCAGCGTTCCGGGCGCCATGTAACCCGGCAGAATCACCATCACATTCTCGCGCCACAGGTTATGCCGGAGGTGGTGCAGCACACGACCGCCCTCGCACATGCCGGATGCACTCATGATCATGCAGAATTCGTTGCTCTCATTGAGCCGACGTGAATCGTCCACAGTCCCGATGACACGTAGTGTTTCCGGAATCTGGCCGTGCCAGCCGAGCTGACTCGCCTCTTCGTCGTAAAGCTCAGCATGCCGCGCATAGACAAGGCTCGCGCGCGTCGCCATCGGGCTGTCAAGATAGACCGGGAACGGTTCGACCAACCCCTCGCGAAATGCATGCGCAAGTTCGTACAAGAGCACCTGTGTACGACCGACCGCAAATGCCGGCACGATCATCCGTCGCTGCTCGCTCATCGCACGGCGAAGCACCGCATGGAACGCAGCCAGAGCGTCGACACGCGATAGCCGCTTGCGGTCACCATAGGTGGACTCCATGACCACCACATCGGCACGCGGCGGCGTCATGGGGTCCCTCAGGATCGGCTGGTCGATCGCTCCCAGATCGCCCGAGAAAACCAGCACAAGTGGCTCAGCATCCTCACGTGAAATGTGCAATTCGACTGACGCCGAACCCAGGATATGGCCGGCATCGTAGAAACGCATCAACACACCCGGCGCAATCTCGCGCATCGCGCCGTAACCCACCCGCTGGAACCTGCGCACGATCCGATTGACATCTTCCACCGTGTAGAGCGGCGTCAACTCACGGTGGCCCGCACGACGCAGTTTGCGGTTGGCGCGCGCCGTGTCCTCTTCGGATATACGCGCCGAATCAAGCATCAGGATCTCGGCCAGATCGATCGTGGCTGGCGTCGCGAAAACCGGTGCACGGGCGCCCAATGCGCCCAGCAAGGGCAGTCTTCCGGAGTGATCCACATGGGCGTGCGTCAGAACCGTCGCAACAAGCTTGCGCGGATTGACTGGCGCGATCACCCGGTTACGCCCCTCGGTGTCGCGGCCGCCTTGAAAGAGCCCAAAGTCGATCAGCAGATTCGCCTTCGGCGTTTCCAGCCAGTAGCCGGAGCCCGTAACTTCCCCAACCGCCCCACAGAATCCCAGTCTGATGTTGCCTTGCATATCGGCCCTCGCCCGTCAGTTTCCGGACGATCCGGCGAAACAGGCGTCGCCGATAGCGTCCGCGTCCACATGACGCTACCCCGGCCCATGCACCATATCAAGCCCCGCCGACAGTACCCGACGTGTATTCCGGAGATGTGCGCGCCGCTCGCCCAATACGCATCGCACGACTCGGCGCCTCGCGCGCCAGCCGTACACTTGTCTCGATCAGACGTGCCAGCGGCGTCGGCATGCTCGCCGGCCCTTGCCGCTCAATCTCGGCTAGTACGGCAAAAGCAAGGTACGGCTTGCTACGGCGACGTATGGCGCGGTCGATGACGCGGCTAGGTTTGGCCTCGGACTGATGCGCAAGCCCCGCCTCGATCCGATAGACGTTCGAGAAGCCGGCCTCCCAGAAGCAGTGCTCAATGTCTGGCTCATGGAGTAGCGTCAGACGCTCCTCCACCCGTTCGCCCGGCTCAATCTGCAGCCGCGTGGTGCGTGCATAGGTCTGCCCGGCACGATCACCATCGGACAGCACATGCCATTCGATACCGAATTCCCTCGCCATACGGATCAGCGGCGGCAGGCCACACTGGGCAAACTCGACGCAGGTGATGCCTTCCTGTGCGAGGTCGTAGCCGAGCATCCGTGCCAGTTCTGGCAGCACCCAAAATTCGGTCTCGCCCTCGACCAGCAGCCAGACGCGGGCAAAGCTTGCCACACCGTTTCGTACGCGCAGGTGGTAGCTGAACTTTCGTAATTCATCGAGTTGGAAGCGTTCTGTGTGAACGCGGAAGGCACGGACTTCACCACGATGGCGCACCAGCCGGCGCAGGGATTCGAGCGGTGCCGCAGCAAGCAGATCGCCGGACTGTGTGGTGACGAGTTTCTGCAGCCGGATCACCTCAAGTAGGCTCCACAACGCAGCAAGCGTCATCGGATGCAAATGTGATTCAGGCTCCTCGATCATCAGGAGCGGCCCGGCCTCCTCCTGCAGCACGTTGCCGCGCGCGCCTGGGGAGAGTGCGGCCGCAACCATCAACAGCGCCAGCTTGCGCGCTGCGCTACCGGCCGGCAGATGCTCGGGAACGGCCTTGCCTAGCACTTCGGCGATACGAGCCTCAGCAATCTCGCGATCCGCGGCAAAATGTGGCAGACAGCGGCGCAAGAGACGTGCGGCGAGATCAAGTCCAGCACGCTCGACCGGATCGGTAATTCCGGGCTCGTCGGCCTCGCCGTTGGCAATCCGTTGCCAATAACGGCTGGCGATGGCGCTCAGGCCGTCAGCCCCTCCTCCATCAAGCGCCTCACCCAGCCCCTCAAGATGACTATGGATCTGGAGCAACGGGCAGCGTCGCCGCACTACGGCCACGAGCCTCGACGATGCCTCCCGCTCGTTCTGCCGATGTGGCCGCACGATCCAGCGCCCTGCACGGGCACCTCGCTCCGCTACAAAACCAAGCGCGAATCCACGCAGGCCACCCTGCATGAGCCCGCCAGCATCGCTCAGCAGTGCACTACCATTGCCTCGCCATTCACCGGCAATGGTTTCGCTGCAGAAGACTTCGATACGCAACGGCCCCTTCGGCTCGCCCACGGACGGCCGATGATGGTCGCTCTCGAGCAGAAGCGGCTCACCCTGCGGCCACGGGCCCAGAAGGAGTTTGAAGGCTTCGAGAACCGCAGTCTTCCCGACTTCATTCTCGCCAATCAACAAGGTGGTCGGATCCAGGTCAAGCGAGAGGCGACGGATGCCGCGAAAGTTTTCGATCAGGATCCCGGTGAGGTGCATGTTCGGCGAAAGGACTTGGAGAGCCTCGCCAGCCTACTCCACACCGCGCCAGCGCCGCGTGACTTCAGGCAGCCTGTACGAGCAAACCGGCACGCAAACCGATCTGCACGGCAGGATTCGGGAACACGATGTGATCACCGTCTTCCGCATACCAGCGCATGGCCCCATCTTCAGCAATCAGCCCCCCAGCCTCCAGGGGCGTGAAGTTCGGCGCATCGTCCGGCACGTTCAGGCGGAAGGCGTCGCTTTGCTTGACGATTTCCAGCCTGATGCGAAATACGCGCGGTACGGTGATAGGAGCGGGCAAGGGTCGTCTGGCCAGCATCGCCTCAAGCGCCACCCTCACATCGGCAAGCTCGTCCGCAGCGCCACTGCCGAGCACTTGCACACGACCGAGTTCGATCGTGTAGCTCTCGCCACCCAGGACGCGGGTCGAATAGGCGCTGAAAGTCGTCGCCCTATCGGGAGCGATCAGAACCGCCTGGATGCCGCATGCCCCCAGGCGGGCCATCTGCATCGGGTCAGGCAGCGCTTCCGCCGCGTTCGGATAGATCGCAAAGCGCTCGAAGTGCGAGGCGCGAATCGCGCTGTGCAGATCCAAATGCAGCGGCGCAGGGTGCTTACCAGCGAACTGACAGAATGCCTCGGCCAACGCCACGGCACGCAGCGTCTCAAGCGCAATGGGGGATGCGCCAGCAAAAAGGCGGTTGAGGTCGACATCGAGAAATCGCCGACCCGCTCGCAGTGCCGCGATGTTGCCGAAAACAGCAAACAGCGGCACACGCAATTCGAGGTTCCCGGCAACAAGCTGATCGAGAAGGTCCGCCAGCAGCTCGACGGGTGCCGTTTCGTCGCCATGAACACCCGCGGACAGTGCAATCGGCTGTCCATCTGGCCTCCGCGGCACAATCATCCAGGCCGCCGGTGCGAGCCGCACGATACGCACACCGCCAGGCAACCGCGCTGGAAGCATGACATCGTCGGACTCCAGTAGTGCTGCCAGCATGCTCACGCGGTGACGCTCCACCCCTCGGCACATTTTCATGACTGGAACGGATAAAGCGCACCGAGACCAAGGATCTGTGTCAGCTCATTGAGCGCAGCACGGCATTCGGCAAGCAGTTGCGGATCAGCGAGATCCGCAACTGAGAGTCGGTCGCGATAGTGACGCTCAACCCAATCGACGAGTTGCCGGTGTAACGTCGTCGTCAACCAAACACGCGGCGCAACCTCGGCCGCCTCCGCTTCGGTGAGCGCGACACGCAGGCGCAAGCAAGCGGGACCGCCGCCATTCTTCATCGACTGCTTGAGATCAAGTACAACGATTTCGGCAATCGGACCATCCGCAGCCAGTAAGGAATCAAGATAGTCAGAAACGCGTGGATACTGCCGGCACTCCTCTGGCGCAAGCAGCAGCATGCGACCATCGGCACGCGTAAGAAGCTGGCTATTGAAGAGATAGCTTGCGACAGCAGATCCGACAGGCACGGCATCCACCGGAACCTCGATCGCATGAAGCGCCGTATCGCCGAGCGCACGCCTGCACGCCGCAAGCGTAGCCGCGGAATCCAGGAAAGCCTGCTCATGAAAGAACAGCACATTGCGATGCCCTACCGCGATCACATCGTTGTGGAACACGCCAGCATCGATTGCATTGGGATGCTGCTGGGCAAATACCGTGCACGCGGGATCAAGCCCGTGCAACCGGGCGATCGCTTCGCTCGCCTCGCGCGTCTGGCGCGCCGGATAGTGCTGCGGCACCGGTCCGCCGCCAAACGCTTCGCGCCCGTAGACGAACAGCTCGACACCGGATGCTCCGTGGTTGCTGCATAGCCGAGTATGGTTTGCCGCACCTTCATCGCTAAATTGCGCGCAATCAGGCAAGGCCGGGTGATGGACGAAATGTTGCCCCTCGGGGAAGACCGCACGGAGGGTACGTGCGGTCGTCGGATGTTCGATCGCACGATGAAACTTGCTGTTCAGATTCGCCGGCGTGAAGTGCACGCGGCCATCCGCCGTGTCGGCTGAGGGACTCACCGTCGCCGCATTGGCGGCCCACATGCTCGACGCGGAGGTTACCTGCGAAACCAGGCGCGGCGCCTGAGTGGCCGCTGATCGAATGACTTCGATATCAGTTCCGGAGAATCCGAGCCGCCGCAGCACCGCCATATCGGGCCGCTCCTGCGGCGGCAGCACTCCTTGGCGAAACCCCATATCCATCAGCGCCTTCATCTTCGCGAGGCCCTGCAGCGCGGCCTCGCGCGGGTTCGACACGGCACCGGTGTTCGTCTCGGAAGCAACATTGCCGTGGGAAAGCCCACCATAGTTGTGGGTCGGGCCGACCAATCCGTCGAAGTTCGCTTCAAATGCGTGCATGGGCTCTTTCAAAGCGTGATCCCTGGAGGCAATTGCGCTGGCAGCACTGGCATGTCGGCCTCGACCCCTGCGACCGGCCAAGCGCAATAGTCGGCCGCGTAGTACGCGCTCGGCCGATGGTTGCCGCTCCAGCCAATGCCGCCGAACGGAGCATTGCTCGCAGCGCCAGTGAGCGGACGGTTCCAGTTGACAATGCCGGCTTTCGCCTCGTGCCAGAGTCGCTCGAACAGCGCGGCATCATCGCTGATCAATCCAGCGGCAAGACCAAAGCGGGTGGCATTCGCGAGCACAAGTGCATGGTCGAAGTCGCGTGCCCGCTGCACAAGCAAAAGCGGCCCGAAGTATTCCTCGTCCGGCAGGCCATCCACATTGGTTACATCCAGCAGACCTGCGGAAAGCAGGCCGGTTCCAGGTGCGAGGCTGTGCATCTCAATGAACGGCACCGCCCCGCGCAAGACCAGCGCATCCTGTACGGCAAGCAGACGAGCGGCTGCCGCCGCATTGATCACTGCCCCCATGAAGGGCTGCGGCTCAGCATCCCAGGCGCCCACGCGCAATCTGGCCGCGGCACGGGCAAGGCAGGCAAGCAGCACGTCACCCTCCTCGCCGCACGGCACGATCAGGCGACGTGCGCAGGTGCAGCGCTGACCCGCCGAAACATATGCCGATTGGATGATCGTAAAGATTGTCGCATCAAGGTCCGTGATGCCCCACACAATAAGCGGATTATTGCCACCGAGTTCGAGCGCGAGAATCTTCTCTGGTCGGTCGGCAAATGAGCGGTGCAACAATGCGCCGATCGCACGACTGCCGGTGAAAAAAAGCCCGTCAATGCCTTCGTCATTGGCAAGTGCAGCGCCTGTTTCACGTCCGCCTTGCAGGAGGCTGATGACACCAGGCGGCAGACCTGCCTCGATCCAGAGTTCGGCGGTGCGCTGCGCCACTGCGGGTGCGAATTCTGAAGGCTTGAAGATCACGCAGTTGCCCGCCAGCAATGCAGGCACGATGTGGCCATTGGGCAGATGGCCGGGAAAGTTGTACGGCCCAAACACCGCGACCACCCCGTGTGGGCGATGGCGCAGCACATTGCGCGTCCCCGCCATATCGATCGCACGCTCGCCCGTACGCTCGATATAGGCGCGGATCGAGATCTCAATCTTGCTGATCATCGACTGCACTTCGGTCACGGCTTCCCAACGCGGCTTGCCGGTCTCGCAGCCGATCAACGCAGCAAGCGCAGTCGCGTGTTTGCCGAGCAATTGCGCAAAGTGGCGTAGCGTTGTCTGTCTCACGGCGAGCGGCGTGTCGCGCCAGCCAGGAAACACCTCACGTGCACTCGCCACCGCGCGTCGCACCTCAGCAGGCGTCGCGGCACGGCCGCACCACACACTTTCGTTATTCGCAGGATTTGCGCTGGAGAGGGCCTCACCCTCTCCCTCCTTCCACTTTCCGGCAATCAGATGCGTCATTCCGATGCTCCTCTGCCGACAACAGGGGCGCTACTTTTCGAGCCGATACGCCCGCAGTTTTTCGCCCGGCGCCATTTCAAGGCGTTCGAGTTCGTGCCCCGCAAGCTTGAGTCGTCCGTCCTTCATCACGCCGCGCGCGACGAGCGCACGAAAGTCGCGCTCGCACCGGTTCGAAACCAGCCAGCGTGGCGCATCCACAGCGTCACCCTCGATCGCCTCGATGACAATGCTCTTGCGCACCGCACGGATCTCATCGAGCGCACAACTGACTGCAGGCCCGGCGTCGAAAATGTCGACATAGCCTTGGTAGCGGAAGCCTTCGGCCTCAAGCATGGCGCGCGCCGGTTTCGTTGCGACATGCACCTGACCGATCACGGCCTGCGCGGCTTTTGAGAGAAACGCCGAGTAGACCGGATGCTGCGGCATCAGCTCTGCGATGAAACTCTTGTTGCCAACCGCAGAGAGGTAGTCGGCACGGGAAAAATCCATGCGGAAGAAAGGGCGCCCAAGGCTTTCCCAGAACGGTGACAGTCCCTCTTCGTCGGACACGCCACGCAGTTCAGCAATCACGTGTTTCGCAAACCGCTGGCGAAACTCGGCCAGAAACAGCAGACGCGCCTTCGACAGCAACACCCCGTTGCCGCCATGACGAAACGCGGGGTTTAGGAACAGCGAACAAAGCTCGGTCGTGCCAGTCAGGTCGTTCGTCAGGAACAGTGTTTGCAGCTGGCGATAGATGCCGATCTCGCGCGAGCAATACACCGCAGTACCAACTCGATAGTTGTACCAAGGTTCGTCCAGGCCCACCGCAGCCGCGATGCCACTGGCGCCAGCAAGTCCGTCGTGCGTTCCCGACTTGAGGACGAACAGGTAATTGGCCTGTGATGGAGGCAGCTTGCCAGCGAAGGAGTCGAGCGATACCTGCACGCGCAACGCAAGGCGTTCCTCGTCGGGCTGCAGCGTGGTCACGCCGATGCCCGCGCCACGTGCGAGATCGATGAGCGCTGGCAGATCGTCTTGGGTAATCGGACGGATCAGCATGCATCTCCCTCACACAGGCACGAGCACAACGCTCGCTCCTGCTGAAATGCCCAGCAGGGCAACATCGTCTTCGGCGAGCCAGATCTCGCCCCGCTCCTCGTCAAAGGCGCCCTCGGCAATCAATGCGCGAAAATCTGGCAAGTTTAGATTGGCAATGATGTAACGCTGGCCGTCCGCGTCCGGGCCATGACCGACGACCGTGGCACGACGATGCGTGGCAATCGTGCGGATTTCGTCGGTGCGTGCCTGTACGACCGCGCCCGCATCAAAGATGTCGACATAGCGCTCGGTCTCAAAGCCCTCGCGCAACAGCACTTCGCATGGCAGGCGCGAGAAGTCGTGGATCTGGCCAATTGCCTCCTGCGCCTCGCGCGGCAGCAGCGGTACGTAGATCGGGTGCTGCGGAAGCAGCTCGGCAATAAAGGAACGGCCCTTCACGCCGCAGTAGAACTCGGCCAGCGGATATTCGATGCCAAAAAAATGGCGACCAACGGAATCCCAGAAGGGCGACACGCCCTCCTCGTCGCAGATACCAAGCATTTCGGACACGACGTTGTCGGAGAAACGCTGGCGATGGACAGCGATAAACAGCATTCGCGCCCGCGAAAGGAGTTCTGGGTAATCCGTCTCGTAGTAGGCCGGATCAAGCACGAACGAGGTCAGCAGCGTCGCGCCGGTGAGGTCGTGGCACAACGACAGGACATGCACACGGTGATGGATGCCAAGCTCACGGCTAGCGTGGATCAGCGTTTCGTTGCGAAAGTTGTAGAACGGCTCAGAAAAACCGGCTGAGGCGACAATTGCGCAGGTGCCGACAACCTCCCGGTCACGCTGGCGCTCCAGCACGAAAAAGTAACTCTCCTCGCCGCAGCCGGCCACGTCAGCGGTAAGCGAAGCCTGCGAGGCGGCGATCTTGTCAAAGAGCTTGTCGCGCGAGCGCGGCAGGGACGTGACGCCAACCGGGCTCGCGCCTGCAATCCGTTCAACGGCGGGCAGATCCACATAGCCCGCCGCACGGAGAACGAGTCTATCTTGACCCGCCTTCAAGTGCCTCAGCCTCCAAACACCGACTGCACCGCGCGTTCGAGCCGCGCGAGACCTTCGTCCATTTCGGCGTCCGAAATTACGAGCGACGGCGCCATGCGCACCACATCAGGGCCGGCAAGCAGCACCATCACGCCTTCTTTCGCAGCGGCATTGAGCACCTCGCCCGCACGCCCCAGGAATTCGGGTTTCAGTTGCCAGCCAAACCAGAGACCACGGTAGCGCAGCTCCGAAAAGGCACCAAACTTCGCCGAGATGGCGTTCAAGCGCTCGGCCATACGGTCGGCACGCGCAAGCACGCCGTTAAGCGTTTCGGGCGTATCAATGATATCGAGCACTGCGTTGGCGACTGCACAGCCCAAGGGGTTGCCACCGTAAGTCGAGCCATGCACGCCGACGGAGAAGTGCTTTGCCCAATCGGCCGTGGTCAGCATGGCGGCAAGCGGAAAGCCACCGCCAATGCCCTTGGCGCTCGTCAGAATGTCAGGAACGACGCCGTAGTGTTCGTAGCAGTAGAGCTTGCCAGTCCGCCCCATGCCGGACTGCACTTCGTCGTAGATCAGCGCGGCGCTGTGCTTCCGAGTGAGCTCACGCAGGCCGTGCAGGAACTCAGGCGTGGCCGGAACGATACCGCTCTCGCCAATGACCGGTTCAAGGATCACTGCGCAGGTGCGGTCCGAAATCTGCTTCGCAACTGCGTCGAGATCGTTGTACGGCAGATGCGTGATGCCCGCCGGCACCGGGCCGAAGCCAGACGAATACTTGGGCTGACCACCGACCGACACGGTGAAGAACGTGCGGCCGTGGAAGGAGCCGTCGAAGGCGATGATTTCGTACTTATTCTCTCCAAAGCGATCGTATGCGGCACGGCGCGCCAGTTTCAGCGCAGCCTCGTTCGCTTCACCACCGGAATTGGCGAAGAACACACGCTCGGCAAAGGTACGCTCAACCAAGCGCTCGGCCAGACGCAGCGCCGGCTCATTGGTGTAAATGTTCGACAGATGCCAGATCTTTCCAGCCTGTTCGGTCAGCGCGCGCACCAGCGCTGGATGCGCGTGGCCCAGGCACGTCACCGCGATGCCACCGCCAAAGTCGATATAGTCGCGGCCCTCCTGATCCCAGACCCGGGAGCCCTCGCCGCGAACCGGCACGAAACCCTGGGGTGCATAGTTCGGAACCATCACGCGCTCAAAATCGGCGCGAGTCGGCGCTGCGTTCATCATGCGTCCTTTCAAATATCAGCAAAAGTGATTGTAAGAATTTGCCAATTCACGGCGCATCGAAATTGCGACGCGAGTTGTCGGCCACAACGCAAGCAGGCGCTCTTTATGTAGCCGGTTATTCCGCTCCAGGCACACTCATTTACGCAGAGGCCAGGAAGCCACGGTCGCTCCAATACGATCGGAACACGGTAGGCAGGGTGCATCGGCAGCCACAGACCAACCCGCAAGATCCCTCAATCATCGCCATGTTCGGCAGCGGCGAGCCGTGCTGCGTTATTTTCTGTGCCGCGCAGGCGGTCCTCGCGTGGCGTAAGTCCAAAACGGTTGCGATAGGCGCTGGAAAAGTGCGGCCCAGAAGCGAAACCACACGCCAAGCCGATCTGCACGATCGACTGCCGCGTCGCACGCAAGAGTTGGCGTGCTCGGGACAACCGTAGTTCCAGGTAGTACTGCGAGGGCACCGCCTCAAGATCGCGTTTGAAAAGGCGTTCGAGCTGCCTGCGCGAGACGCCGATCCGCTCGGCAATCTGGTCGGTTGTCAACGGCTCTTCGAGGTTGGCCTCCATGAGCGCCACAGTTCGTGTGACCTTCGGATCCACTGCGGTCCCGGCAGCAGCCCCCAACGGTACGGGTTGGTGCTCTTCGCTGGTACGGGGCCGGCCTAGCATCCAGCGTGCGGCGAGCGCATTGGCCGCTTCGCCACCAAAACGTACTGCGAGCCAGGCAAGTGCGGCATCTATCAACGCCAGCGAACCCGCCACGCTCCACCACTTGCCACTACGGGCAAACAATCGATCGGTGTAGCGATGGTCCGGATTCTGCGCGAGATACCGCTGCGCAGCATGCCACGGGAGAGCAAGCGTCAGTCCAGACAGGAATCCAGCACGCGCAAGCGCGAAGTGCGCCGCACCGATGACCATCACTTCTCCCGCACGCGCGAGCGCCGTGGAAAGCACGTGCCGTGACACCTCACCCGCCCGACCTCCAGAGGGCTGCTCACCACCAAACACCACGAGCAGATCGACCTCCGGCGCATCAGCAAGAGGTAACGGAGCGCCGAGCTCCCCATTGGAAAACCGAACTTCACCGCCTGCCATCACAAGTTGAACGATGTCATCACAACCGATCTGCACCGCGTCACAAAACATCTCGTGCAGCAAGGCTGCTTCAGCGAACGAATAGCCCGGCAGAAGTAACAGGCCGACTCTCAACATCTGTCTCTATAGCGGCAGCACACACGCATTGGCGGAAGCGCCCGAACAGGAAAGCCTGTGAGTTTAGTCGAACATGCTGCCGACACATGCGGAGCAAGCCGCCCCATCTCTCCGGCGTTTGTCGCTGCACTACTTGCAGCCAGATATTGATTCGATCAGGAACCCCGCGGTCGAGAAAACGAAACGGGCGGATCACTCCGCCCGTTTCGTCATTCGAACCCGAAATGTGATCAGACTGCTTCGAGCAAGCTATCGAACGCTTTATCGAACAGTGCCAGCCCTTCGGTCTGCAACTGGGCACCGACCGCGTCGAGGTCGATCCCGAGCGCCGCCACTTCGGCCAGCACACGCTTCGTTTCCTCAGGCGTGGACGTGAGCGTAGCGGCTGCCACACCGTGATCACGAAACGCGTTAAGCGTAGCCTCCGGAATCGTGTTCACCGTGTGTGCCCCAATCAGGGTTTCGACGTAAACCACATCTGGATAAGCCGGATTTTTGGTGCCCGTTGAGGCCCACAGCAGCCATTGTGGCGAAGCTCCCGCATTTGCGAGCTCAGCAAACTCACTGCCGTCAGCCGACCAGCGGGCCTGCCATTCGCAATAGGCCGCACGCGCGGACGCGATCGCCACCTTGCCTTGCAGCGCTTCCGGCAGCTTCGGATCAAGCTTGCTGTCGACACGCGAGATGAACACGCTGGCGACTGAGCGGATCTGGCGCACCGGGAGCCCTGCGCGCACGCGATCACGCAGGCCTTCAAGGTAGGCGTGCGCAACGGATGCAACATGCGCCAGAGAGAACATCAGCGTCACATTAACGTTGATACCCGCCGCAATCGCCGCACGAATCGCTACGAGCCCAGCTTCGGTCGCTGGAATCTTGATCATCGCATTCGGGCGATCAATCGCCGCCCACAAACGCTTGGCCGCAGTGACAGTGCCGTCGGCATCGTGCGAGAGGCGCGGCGACACCTCGAAGCTTACGAAGCCCTTATCGCCGCGCGAAGCATCATACAGAGGCGCCAAAGCATCGCAGGCAGCCTGGATATCGGGGATCGCAAGCGTCTCGAAGCGCATCTCGGGATCCGCCAGCTCCACTGGCAGCGCCGCCTTCGCAGCGATATATGCCGGGTCCTTCGCAAACGCCTGCTGGAAGATCGCCGGGTTAGAGGTGACACCCGAAACTCCGTCCTCCGCCACGAGACGCGCAAGTTCGCCCGATTCGACGAGCTTGCGCGAGATGGAATCGAGCCAGACCTGCTGACCCAGTTCGCCGACTGCCTTCAAACGGCTCATGCTTTCTCCTGGATAACCTGTTTCACGGCATCGGCCACCGCCGCGCTCGTGATTCCGAAATGCTCGAACAGGATACCTGCCGGTGCCGACTCCCCAAAGCAATCGATACCAACGACCGCGCCCTCCAAACCAACATACTTGCGCCAGTAGTCGGTCACGCCAGCCTCCACCGCCACACGCGGGATGCCACGCGGCAGCACGGACTCGCGATACGCCACATCCTGCCGGTCGAAGACATATGACGAGGGCATCGAGACTACACGCACAGCCACCCCGACCTCGGCCAGTTTCGCCTGCGCCGCGATAGCCAGCTCAACCTCAGAGCCAGTGGCAATGATCACCGCCTGTGGCGCACCCGCCGCTTCGGCAAGCACGTAGCCACCACGCGCGATCGCCGCACGCTGCATCTCGGTACGGGACTGGTGCTTGAGGTTCTGGCGCGAAAGAATCAGTGCAGTCGGCGTGACCTTATGCTCGACCGCGGTCTGCCACGCAACGAAGGTTTCCACCGCATCGCAGGGACGCCACACATCAAGGTTGGGCATCATGCGCAACGTAGCGGTCTGCTCGACCGGCTGATGTGTCGGTCCGTCCTCACCGAGACCAATCGAATCGTGCGTAAACACGTAGATCGGATTGATCTTCATGAGCGCTGCCATGCGGATAGCGTTGCGCGCGTACTCGCTGAACATCAGGAAGGTGCCGCCGAACGGACGGAAACCACCGTGCAGCACGAGACCGTTCATGATCGCGGCCATACCGAATTCACGCACACCGTAATTGATGTAGTTGCCGCCGGCTTCGCGCACCGGCACGCAGCCCTTCCACATCGTAAGGTTGGACGGTGCAAGATCCGCCGAACCACCAATGAACTCAGGCAGCCTGGGCGCCAGTGCGTCGATCGCGTTCTGGCTCGCCTTACGTGTGGCAACGGTCTCGGCCTTGGCGTCGATCGTGGCAAGCGACGCAGCGCAGGCCTGGGCGAAATCGGCGGGCAAACCGCCCGCGGTGCGACGTTCGAGCTCGGCGGCGAGTTCTGGATACGCGGTGCGATAGCCGTCGAAGCGGGCCTGCCATTGTTGCTGCAGGCGCTCACCGCGCTCACGCGCATTCCAGATAGCGCGCACCGCGTCCGGTACTTCGAAGGCTTCGCTGGCGATACCGAGTGCGGCGCGCGTGGCGGCAATTTCGTCGCGGCCCAATGGTGCGCCGTGCACATCGTGTGTGCCAGCCTTGTTGGGCGAGCCCTTGCCAATGACGGTCTTGCAGCAGATGAGCGTGGGCTTGTCACGCTGGGACTTGGCACGCCGGATTGCCAGATCGACCGCGTCGATATCATGGCCGTTGATATTGCGGATCACGTCCCACCCGTAGGCTTCGAAGCGCTTCGGGGTATCGTCCGAGAACCACGGTTCGATGTGGCCGTCGATCGAGATGCCGTTGTCGTCGTAGAAGGCGATCAGCTTGCCGAGCCTCCAGGTGCCAGCGAGCGAGCATGCTTCGTGGGACACGCCTTCCATCATGCAACCGTCGCCGAGGAAAACGTAGGTGTAGTGGTCGATGATTGCGTGACCGTCGCGGTTGAACTCGGCAGCAAGGAGCTTTTCGGCAAGTGCGAAACCCACCGCGTTGGCGATGCCCTGCCCGAGCGGGCCGGTGGTGGTTTCAACACCCGGCGTATAGCCGTATTCCGGATGGCCCGGTGTCTTGCTGTGCAATTGGCGGAAGCGCTTGAGGTCGTCGAGCGAAACGTCGTAGCCAGCAAGGTGCAGCAGCGCATACTGCAGCATCGAACCATGACCGTTGGAGAGCACGAAGCGGTCTCGGCCCGGCCACTTCGGATCCACCGGGTTGTGGGACAGATGACGGTGCCAGAGCGCGGTCGCGATTTCGGCCATGCCCATCGGCATGCCTGGATGGCCCGAGTTGGCGGCTTGGACACCATCCATGGCGAGAGTCCGGATCGCGTTGGCAAGATCGGCCTGGGTCGGCATCTTGTGAATCTCCTGAAACGAAAAAAGCCGCAATTCTATCCGGCTGCGGCGGAGGCTTGCGCCGAATCGGCCAAAAAGAACCCGCGGAGCCCCCAGGAACGGCGACAACCGCAGATCGGGATTCTCCAGCAGGGGGGGTGCCCGTACGTCCACGCTCAGATGAATTCGTTGAGCAGATTCTCAAGGTATTCCTGCTGGCCTGACTTCGGCAATACGTCAGCATTGCGATCAAGCACGTGCTGGGCAACAGCATCAAGGCCGAGCCTCCCAGCAAGAACCTGCTGACCGAATTCGCCTTGCCAACCGGAATAACGATCCTTCACGTGGTTCGCGAACCGACCATCATTGATCATCTTCTCGGCGATCAGCAGCGCGCGGGCAGAAACATCCATGCCACCGATGTGGCCGTAGAACATGTCGGCCGGGTCGATCGACTGGCGGCGAACCTTGGCGTCGAAGTTCAGGCCGCCACTCGTGAAGCCACCACCCTGGAGGATGTAATACATCGCCAGCGCGGTTTCCGGGATGTTGTTCGGGAACTGGTCGGTATCCCAGCCGCACTGCATGTCGCCGCGGTTCATGTCGATCGAACCGAAGATGCCGAGCGCGATCGCGGTGGCGATCTCATGCTCGAAGCTGTGGCCCGACAGCGTGGCGTGGTTGGCTTCGATGTTGACCTTGACCTCGTTCTCAAGGCCGTACTTCTTCAGGAAGCCATAGACCGTGGCGGTGTCGAAGTCGTACTGGTGCTTCGACGGTTCACGCGGTTTCGGCTCAATCAGGATCGGGCCCTTGAAGCCGATCTTGTGCTTGTAGTCCACGGCCATCATCAGGAAGCGGCCCATCTGCTCCAGTTCGGCCTTCATGTCAGTGTTCAGCAGGGTTTCGTAGCCTTCACGGCCGCCCCACATGACGTAGTTTTCACCGCCGAGCTTCAGCGTGGCGTCCATCGCTTCCTTCACCTGCAGCGCCGACAGCGCGAAGATTTCAGGATCCGGGTTCGTCGAAGCGCCGGACATGAAACGGCGATGGCTGAACAGGTTAGCCGTGCCCCACAAGAGCTTCATGCCGGTTTCTTCCTGTTTCTTCGCCAGTACGTCGATCATACGATGCAGATTGTCGACTGATTCGCGCGGCGTGGCGCCTTCAGGAGCGACGTCGCGGTCGTGGAAGCAGTAGTACGGAGCCCCAAGTTTGGCAAAAAAATCAAAGGCAGATTGGGCCTTGGCGTAGGCGGCTTCCATTGAGCTGGAAATCTTGTGCCACGGGCGCTGGAAGGTACCGTCGTAGCCGAAAGGATCGAAGCCATTCCAGCTGAACGAGTGCCAGTAGCAGACTGCAAACCGCAGGTGGTCTTCCATACGCCTCCCGAGGACGACCCGCTCCTTGTCGTACCAGCGGAAAGCCAGCGGATTTTTTGATTCCGGGCCTTCGTACTTGATCTGGTCAATACCTTCAAAGTGGCTCATGGTTCATCTCCTTTGATCGGTGCCGCACTCAGTGGGGGAAAAGGTCGCGGACGCGGGGGTAGAGAGTCCTGAAGCGGTCGTATCGCGGGAGCAGTTGCTCTCGTTGCTGCATATCCGGCTTGAAGCAGGATCTGATTTCCGGCGTCACACAGACGCTGGCAACGTCACCGCCAGCCGCCAGCCAGGCCAAGCGCGCAGCACCAAGCGCGCCACCGGTTTCGCCGCCTGCGAGCGTCACCACTTCGATGTTCAGAATGGATGCGATGAGCTGCGCCCACACTGGACTCCGGGAGCCGCCACCGACAAGCAAGAGGCGGCCAATTTCGGTACCTGCAGCCTGCAGCGCAGCGAGTCCATCCATGGTGCCGAAAGCCACGCCTTCGATCACGGAATAGGCAAGCGCAGCAGCGTCGGTGTCATGCGCAAGCCCGAAGAACAGACCCTGCGCTGTCGCATCGTTGTGCGGCGTACGCTCACCGGAAAGGTATGGCAGGAACACAGGGGCCGCACCCTTTTGCACAGCAGTGAGCTTGGCCACCTGCGCCAGCAGTTGGCCTTCGCTCGATACGCCGACGAGCTTCGACATCCACGACAGGCAACTTGCGGCCGAGAGCATGACGCTCATCTGATGCCAAGTGTTCGGCAACGCATGACAAAACGCGTGCACAGCGGAAGCGGAGTTCGGACGGAATTGGTCGGTGACGACAAACAGGACACCGCTCGTGCCAAGCGAAAGGAAACCATCACCCGGTGCTACGGCACCGATGCCGACAGCACTTGCCGCGTTGTCGCCACCGCCGCCCGCGACAACCACGTTATCCGGTAGCCCCCACTCCGCCGCCAATGCCGGCAAGAGCATGCCGGAGACGTCGCAGCCCTCTACGAGACGCGGCATATGGCTGCGGGAGAGGCCCGTTGCGGCGAGGAGATCATCCGACCAGTCACGCTCTGCGACATCGAGCCACAGGGTACCGGCGGCATCCGACATTTCGCCCACCTTCTCGCCGATGAGTTTCAGCCGCAGGAAATCCTTGGGCAGCAAGACACTTTTGATCTTCTTGAAGATTGCGGGCTCATGCTTGGCAACCCAAACCAATTTCGGCGCAGTAAAGCCAGGCATCGCGAGATTGCCGGAGACCTGCGGCAACGCTGGGAAGCGTTCGGTTAGTTCGACGCATTCGGCAGCCGAGCGAGTGTCGTTCCAAAGGATTGCCGGGCGCAGTACCTGATCTTCATTGTCGAGCAGCGTCGCACCGTGCATCTGGCCCGAAAGACCAATCGCCTTCACGGCGGCATAGGCCTTGGGAGCCTCATCCTTCATGGTTGCAACCGCCTTGCACGTCGCCAGCCACCAAGCTCCAGGATCCTGTTCAGACCAGTGTGCATGCGGCCGGGAGACTTCGAGCCTTTCACCTGTAGTCGCAACGATCGAATGATGATCGTCGAGTAACAAGACCTTCACTTCAGAGGTACCGAGGTCAATACCGAGATACATGCAAGGAGATCCCCAGGAAAGGCGCCTTGGTGTGAGCGCATTGGATCGGATTACTCTATGCCGACTTTGTTTGACATTCAAACAAAAATACGACCGCAGGCTCCTGGAACCACATAAAGGTGTGTGACATCACTTCGGAGAATCCAGTCATCCTCCCCTGCCAAACGATCGGAAAGCATGGCCAAGTTCTGGGTGCGCCCGCACAAAACGACAACGGCCGCACTCCTCTTTAGGAGCGCGGCCGTTGGAACTGAAGGCTTCCGGCTTACTTGATCTGGTCGAAGAGCAGTTTCAGGATCTTGTTACCCTCATCGCTCTTGTCAACGTTGCCCTCCCTATCGAGCACGCGAACGGTCGAACGGCTGTCATCGCCCTTCACGAATACACGATAGGACTGGCCCGGCTGCAGCACGACTGTACCTTCTGGCTGCTTGGCGTCGGTGTCGCTCTTACCCCAGAACTTGAGCTTCGACCACCAACTGTCATCGCTCTTCTTCGAGGATGCGGTCTGTTGCGCCTGTGCCTGGAGGCTCGACGACCGCACATCGTACAGGCCGAGCGTACGGTCACGATCTTCGACAAGGAAGCCCGTGCGATCGAGCGCAAGGCCGACCTGCCGCCACGCTTGGTCGAAACCTTCACCGAAAATCAGCGCGGCACCGCCGTCAGGTGCACGCTCGAAGCGAGCACGATCGGTCGGCTCGGCAGTGGTGAGGAGTTCGCGCGCGCGATCTTCCTTGGCGCCGAGCGTAACCATCAGGCGACGCAGCATTTCGGCTTCGAGCCCTGGGTCGGGCTTGCGCCAAGTCCAGACTGAGGCATCCTTCTGCACGCCCACGAGTTCTTCCTCCAGCCCACGATGGCTGATGTAAATCTCGACTGTGCCAGCTTCGGCGCCCGGTTCGAGGCGAGTACGGTACTTATCCTTCTCGGGCGACGTATAGAGATTGTCAAAGACCTTGCCGATGGTCTCACGAATGATGTCCTGCTTGATCGCTGCGCGGTTCTCAAGCCAGTCAGTTTCCATCACGCCGATTTCGGGGCGATCGACAACCAAGGCGAAGCCGGTATCGAGCCAGAACTGGCGCACACGCGGCCACAACTGGGCGGCCGAACCGGGCACAATCAGCCAGCGCTCGTTGCCCGCGCGACCGATCTTCATGCCTCCCATCTCAGGCAACACATCAAGCGCAGTGCTTCTCGACACCGCTACGGCAGCGCCCTTCTGGTAGTCGGAAAGTGTGGCCGAGGAGCTTTCGCCCTCGACGTAATAGCGGTCGTCACGACCAGGCCGTGTCAGATCCGGCGGCACCTCGAGATTGTCGGTGCGCTGCTTTGCTCCAGCCTTGTAATCGACCTTGCCTACTTCGGACAGGCCCTTTCCAGTGATCGTGCAGGCGGCGAGCACCAACGACAGGCAAAGCGGTGCCGTCAACTTCAAATTGCGCATCAAATTCCCTTTCAGGCCTGGATTCCGGCCTGACGCATCGCGTCGAGCAGGGTCTTCGAATTGTTCTCCGCGAGCGGAGTAAGGGGGAGGCGGATACCGTTACCGATACGACCCATCCGTGAGAGGGCCCACTTGGTCGGAATCGGATTGGGCTCGCAGAACAGATGGCGATGCAGGCCGGCCAGACGGCCGTTGATCGCGCGAGCGACCGCGAGATCCCCCTTGGCGACAGCAACACACAAATCTTTCATTTCGCGTGGAGCCACGTTGGACGTCACCGAGATCACTCCATGGCCGCCCAGCAACAGGAACGCAAGGCCGGTAAGGTCGTCGCCACTGTAGAGCGCAAAGTCCTTAGGTGCACGCAGCGTGAGATCAAGCGCACGACCAATGTCGCCTGTAGCATCCTTGATGCCTACGATGTTTGGAACTTCAGCAAGCCGCAACACCGTGTCATTCGACAGGTCACAGGCCGTACGACCCGGCACGTTGTAGAGGATCAGCGGCAACGCCACAGCCTCCGCGATCGTGCGAAAGTGGCGGTAGAGCCCCTCTTGGGTCGGTTTGTTGTAATACGGCACGACGGAAAGATGGCCCTGAGCCCCCGCCTCTTTGGCGAATTGCGTGAGTTCGATCGCTTCAGCCGTAGAGTTCGCGCCCGTTCCGGCAATGATCGGAAGCCGACCAGCGGCATGTTCCACCGCAACGCGAATCAGTTTGCAGTGCTCCTCGACATTCACCGTGGGTGATTCGCCGGTCGTACCGACAACGACGATACCATCGGTACCCGATTCAATGTGCCAGTCGATCAGGTCCCGTAGACGTGGAAGATCAAGGCTGCCATCGTCGTGCATCGGCGTGACGATAGCGACAATCGAACCCGTAATCATGCTTGCGCCGCCAGTTGTAAAAATGCCCATTCTAGCGCATTGCCAGCGCGCAACATCGCGTGATCACGTTCTGTGACGAATGAAAAAACGCGGTGTGGCGAGGACTGCCGCACCGCGCTTTGCATACGCTGTCCGCATGAAAATCAAAGGTCCGCCAGGACCTTTATGTGCGCCACCGCGCTACGCGCCAGCGGTGACAGCGAATACCCTCCCTCCAGCAGCGAAACGAGCCGGCCGTTGCATTGCGTCTCGGCAAAACTACGCAACTGCTGCGTAATGTACGCGTAGTCGTTTTCGACAAGTCCGCACGAAGCCATATCATCCTCGAAGTGGGCATCGAAGCCTGCCGAGATGAATAGCATTTCAGGCGCGAACTCACGCAGCGCCGGTATCCAGATATCAGACACGATTTCGCGCACCGCCTCGCCACGCGTACCAGCAGGGACCGGTACGTTGAGCATGTTCTTGGCCGGATTATCCGCACCACAGTATGGATAGAAGGGGTGCTGAAAAAAGCCCGCCATGAAAACGCGCTCGTCACCAGCGAAGATGTTCTCCGTGCCATTACCGTGATGCACGTCAAAATCGACGATGGCCACACGCGACAATCCATGTGCTTCCAACGCATGGGCTGCGGCGACCGCTATGTTGTTGAAAAAGCAGAAACCCATGGCCTGTGCGCGTTCCGCGTGGTGGCCCGGCGGACGTACCGCGCAGAACACGTTCTCCACTTCGCCGCTCATGACAAGATCAACGCCCATCGCACCAGCCCCCGCGGCACGCAGCGCGGCGCGGATCGTGTGCGGGCACATCGCGGTATCCGGATCCAGGTGACGAATCCCCTTCTCGGGCACCGAATTCATCAGATCTTCCACATACGCCTGCGGATGAACACGAGCCAGCTGCGCAACACTTGCCTGCGGAGCGTCGTAATAAGTCAGCAAGGAATCGAGCCCCGACGCGATCAGGCGATCCTGAATGGCCGAAAGACGATCCGGACTTTCGGGGTGCATTGCCCCCATGTTGTGCATCCAGCAATCAGGATGCGAAATGAATGCAGTTGCCATGGATTCCTCAAGCGATCGCACTTCCCCAGCGCGTGTTGTTCTCGCAGACCGACGGATCGGCCCTCCCCCTCACGCTATTATCACCAGCTCCTGTGTTTGACACAAAACCGATGTCAATATCCGCTGCTAGCCGTGAAGCGGCATCGATCGCCGCGCGAGTCGGAGAGGTCGTTCTCGGCAAATCTGCTCAGATCCGCCTTGCCGTCGCCTGCCTGCTGGCGCGCGGGCATTTGCTGATTGAAGACGTTCCAGGTGTTGGTAAGACAACGCTCGCGCACACGCTCGCTGACGCGTGCGGCCTTGAGTGGCGCCGTATGCAATTCACCAGCGACCTGCTCCCGGGAGACTTGCTCGGCGTGTCGGTCTGGGACGCCGCCAACGCAAATTTCAGTTTTCGCCCCGGCCCAGTATTCTCCGAGATCCTGCTGGCCGACGAGATCAATCGCGCACCACCAAAGTCGCAGAGCGCCTTGCTGGAGGCGATGGAGGAACGGCGTGTCTCGGTAGACGGTCATACGCACGAACTGCCAAACCCGTTCTTCGTCATTGCCACACAAAATCCGACGCATCATGCTGGTACGTTCGACCTGCCGGAATCCCAACTCGACCGCTTTCTCATGCGACTTTCACTCGGCTATCCACCCGAAGAAGCCGAGGTGGCCCTGCTTTCAGGACATGGCGGGCGCCAGACTCCCGTGCAACGTGTGATCGAGCGTGCCGCGCTGATGCGCCTGCAAGGCCTCTGCGCGTCGGTCCATGTGTCAGAGACACTTGCCCGTTATGTACGGCGTCTGTTGGAAACAACTCGCGCCCATCCGCAGATCGAACTGGGCCTGTCGCCGCGCGCCGGACTGGCTCTGCTCGCCGCTGCCCGTGCAGTGGCACTCATGGCTAACCGAGAGTTTGTCGTACCGGAGGACATCCAAGAAGTCTGGGAACCTGTTGCGGGACATCGCCTTTCCGGCCGCACGGGCCGTGCGCTTCCGACAACAGTCGTTGCTCAATTGCTGCGCGACACGGCTCTCGAATAGCCGATGCCACTGCGCCTGCCGTCCCGCCTGCGCGAGCGTCTGGAACGCTTGATGCTGCGCGTGCGCCCGCCAGAGCTACTGCCTATCGTTCTGCCCCAACGTCGCATTTATGTATTGCCGACCGGCGTGGGTTTTTCCTATGGTTGCCTGTTGCTCGCAATGCTGCTCGCAAGCCTTAACTACACGTTATCGCTCGGCTTTGCACTCACATTCGTGCTCGTTGGTGTGGGTCACCTTGCACTGCTCGGCGCCCATCGCAACCTGCTTGGTGTGACGGTAACCGACGGACGCACCGAAGCCGTGTTTTCCGGCGAGCCCGTGGAACTTCAGCTGTTCTTCGAGGAAGCCTCGAATCGCATACGCGCCTCGTTGACAATTAGCGCGCATAAGGGCTCCCGGGTGAACTTCTCCATTCCCGCGGGGGGACGTACCAGCGCTCGAGTAGAACTGCCACCAATGAGGCGCGGATGTTATCGTCCCGGCCGCCTCAGGCTTGAAACGCGCTACCCCCTTGGGCTGATTCGTGCCTGGAGCTATATCGAACCAGACATCCGCTTCTGGGTCTATCCAGAGCCCGAAGTGGCCCCGCCTCCCTACCCATGTGCGTGCGGAGACAATCGCAACCGCGGCCGTACCGATTCGGGATCGGACAGCTTTGATTCGCTGCGCCCATATCGCCCAGGCGATCCGTTGCGGCGAATCGCCTGGCGCAGACTCGCCGCAGGCGGGCCACCAGTGACCAAGGAGTTCCGCAGCGATACCGAGGGAAAGAGGGTGTTTCGCTGGGAGCACTGCGGCGATCTTGATACCGAAGCACGGCTGTCGCGGCTGTGCGCATGGATTCTCTTGGCCCATCAGGATAACGAGCATTGGGGGCTTGCCCTGCCTGGCTTGATGATCCCACTCGGCGCGGGCGCGGCCCAGCTCCAGAGCAGTCTCGAAGCCCTGGCCGAATTCGGAATGACCGATGTCTAGTTCGGCCATAAGACCATCGCTGTCACTCGATCGCGTGGCAGCAAGCTGGGTACTTGCGACAGTCGTTCTTACAGTTGCTCCGCTATTGCTGCGCCTTGATCCGCTGGTCTCTGCACTTGCAGCGACTCCATTACTCTGGCATGGGCTGCGTCTGCATCGCAACACACTCGCGGCGCCGGTTCATCGTGCAGCGCTGGTGCTACTTGCGGGTGCGGCAATAGCCGCCAGCTTTGCCCGCTATGGCAGCATCTTCGGGAAAACTCCTGGAATCGCGCTGTTGGCCATGCTCGTCGGGCTTAAGCTGCTTGAATCCCGCACCCAGCGGGATGCCCACGTCGCGATCCAGCTCTGCTTCTTCCTTCAGCTTGGGTATTTCTTGATCGAACAGAGCGCCTTGACGGCGGCGCTTGCGTTCACCGCCTGCGGCATCGCGCTCGCGGCACTGCAACGAATCGAACAACCAACCCTGACACTGGGAGCTGCGCTACGTGGAAGCCTGCGCCTGCTCATCATCGCACTGCCTCTTGCACTCGCATTGTTTCTACTGTTCCCTCGCATCGACCGCCCGCTGTGGGGCATGCCAAGCGACGCCTTCACGGGCACGAGTGGTCTGTCGGATTCGATGTCCCCGGGCTCAATTACCCGGCTTTCACTTTCATCCGAAATTGCCTTCCGCGCGGATTTCGAAGGCCCAGCCCCGCCAATGCGCGACCGGTACTTCCGTGGCCCTGTGCTCAGCGATTTTGACGGCAAGACCTGGCGCCAATCGGCAAGCGCTGGTACCAATCTCGCTCCTGACCTGTTCCCTGCGCCTAACGTCCGCTACACCCTCACGCTCGAACCGCACCAGCAACGCTGGCTGCTGGGCCTCGAACAAGCAATCCCTGGCAGCGAACAACTGATCGATGGCGACGGGGTTTTGCGCACGCGCCGTCCAGTGACGAGCCGCCTGCGGTTGAAGATCGCAGCCCACCTGCCTGCGAGTGCCTGGCGGTTTGCCACGCACGAAAGCCTACGCCACAACCTCGCACTCCCCGCTGGCGCCAACCCACGCACGGTTGCACTCGGGCATTCGATCACGCGGGCGAACCCTGCGACCCGCGAACGAATCGACGCCGCACTCGATGTACTGCGCAACGGGCGCTATGTGTACACGCTTACACCTCCCCGACTCGGCCAAGACATGGCCGATGAATTCCTGTTCGATACCCAGCAAGGGTTCTGTGAACACTTCGCTGCGAGCTTCACGATCCTCATGCGTGCAGCGGGCGTGCCTGCCCGCGTCGTCACCGGCTATCAGGGGGGCGAGGTCAACCCGGTAGATGGAAGCCTCGTCGTGCGGCAATCAGATGCCCACGCCTGGAGTGAAGTCTGGCTAGAAGGTCGCGGCTGGATTCGTATCGACCCGACCGCAATCGCCGCTCCGCAACGTATCGATCTTGGCATTGCGTCCGCACTGCCTTCGGCCTCAGAACTGCCATTGTTGGTACGAACCGACGCCATCTGGCTCCGAGCGTGGCGCGATCGGACCGAAGCGCTCTCCCACGCTTGGAACACATGGGTACTCGGCTACAATCTGCAGCGGCAGCAGGAACTGATGCGGCGCGCCGGCCTCGAACCATCGGATTGGCGGACTCTAGTTGTGATGCTGGTCTGCGCAGCTGTAGTCTGGCAAATCACTGTCTGGGCCCTACCGCGACGGCGTCGCAGACCCCGGTCCCGCTCTGATCAGGCATGGCAACGTCTGTTGCACCGTCTCAGGCGCCACGGCTTCGATCAAGGCGAATCCGAAGGTGCGCTTACTTTCGCTGCACGTGTCGGGAGCATCCGGAGCGAATGGTACGAATCGCTCGCATCGCTTGCCGAACACTACGCCCGCCTCAAGTACGGCCCCGCAGAAGCGGATCAGGCGGCTCGCACAACCGAATTCGAACACGCAATCAAGGAATGGATCTCAAAACACTAGTCCTCAGGCTGGGCACGGTATTTTCCGCTGCGCTCATGACAGCCTGTTTGAGTATGGCAACCGCCGCAGACCCCGGTTCATATGGCACACGAAGCGAAGTACACCAATTTGCGCATGAACTAGCAGAGCGCGAAGGGCTGGACGAAACCACCATTATCGCGACACTCGCGGCTGCGCAATACCAGCCCGCTGTCGTCAGGGCCATCCTGCCGCCCGCTTCGCCGACGCAGAAGTCGTGGGCACGCTATCGCACGCGCTACATCGACCGCGTACGCATCAGTGCCGGTCTCGCCTTCTGGCGTGCGAACGAGTACTGGCTAAAGCGAGCCCAGGACGAATACGGCGTGCCTGCAGAAATCATCGTGGGTATTATCGGAGTGGAAACGATCTACGGCCGCAACACAGGTGGATTCCAGACACTTTCAGCGCTTGCCACGCTCGGGTTCGATTACCCACCGCGCGCCGAGCTGTTCCGGCGCGAGCTGGGAGAGCTCTTTCTTCTCGCGCGCGACCAGCATCGCAATGTTGGCGACTACAAGGGCTCGTTTGCTGGTGCCATTGGGCTGCCCCAGTTCCTGCCAAGCAGCATCCGGCGTTTCGCGGTGGATCACGACGGTGACGGCAGAATCGACATCGAGAGCAGCCCCGCCGACGCAATTGGCAGCGTCGCTAATTTCCTGAACCAGCACGGCTGGAAACTTGGTGGACCGATTACCATCCCGGCACAAGTAAGCGATCCGCAGCGAGCTGCGGCCGCGATCGAAGCAGGAATCCGCCCACAATTCAACGCCGAAGCGCTGGGCCAGCTCGGCATAGCAGCCGACACACCCGCTCCAGCTGAAGCGGAAGCTGCGCTGATCGATCTCGTCACACCAAATGCCGCAACGGAATATTGGCTGGGCTATAACAATTTCTACGTGATCACGCGCTACAACAGGTCGAGCTTTTATGCGATGACGGTCTATCAGTTGGCGACAGCAATCGCGCTGGAGCACACGAAACCGGATCCGCTCCACTAATTAGAGCAGGACGTCACGAGAGACCCCGCGCCGCTTCAGAATGCGGCGCAACTGCGCAAGCGCCTCGAGTTGGATCTGGCGCACCCGCTCACGCGTAAGGCCAAGCTGCAGCGCCAGCTCTTCCAGCGTTTGTACGTCGCACTCATCGAGACCGTACCGACGCTGGATAACCATGCGTTGCTTCTCAGACAGCTGTCCGATCCAGTGGCGAATCAGGTGCTCGATCTCCGCGTTCTGGATCGTCTCTTCTGGTCCGTCCGACTGTTCGTCCGCGAGCGATTCGCCTATCGAGAGGTTCGGGTCGATATCAAGTGGCGCATCAAGTGAGGCGGTATGTTCGTTGAGGGCGAGAATCTGGCGCACTTCGTCGATCGGACGATCGAGGCGATCGGCAATGTCCTCGAGACTCGCACCACCGTTCGACGATTCGATCGAACGCTGTGCCCGCAGAACCTGATTGAGTTCCTTCACAACATGGACCGGCAGTCGGATCGTGCGCGACTGATTCATGATCGCGCGCTCGATGTTCTGGCGAATCCACCACGTGGCATAGGTCGAGAAGCGAAAACCGCGCTCCGGATCGAATTTTTCCAGTGCATGGATCAAGCCAAGATTGCCCTCCTCAACCAGATCAAGCAACGGGATGCCACGGTTGAGGTAGTGCTTCGCGATGTTCACAACCAGCCGCAGGTTGTGCTCAATCATCTTTTGCCGGGCATGGAAATCGCCGAGCCTTACGCGCCTTGCCAGCGCCACCTCCTCGTCCGCCGTCAATAGCGGATTGATGCCTATCTCGTTGAGATAGATCTGGGTGACATCATTGAGGAATTCGTTCTCGGGTGGCGCTGCAACCGGCTCGGCACCGAACGCCTCAATCTCGGGAGGCAGGTCCGGCTCTTTTTCGTCTTCGTCGTCGAACAAGGCCGGATCGTACATACCCTCTCCTTAGCGTTTGGGCAGATACTTCAAGGGGTCTACCGGTTTTCCTTGGCGGCGGATCTCGAAGTGCAGCTTGGGCCGATCCGCATCGCTATCGCCTAGAAGGGCGATCTCCTGTCCTCGTTTTACCGCCTGTCCTTCCTTCACCAGTATCTTCTGGTTGTGGGCATAGGCACTGAGGAAACTCGAATTGTGCTTGATGATGACGAGATTTCCATAGCCACGCAACCCAGAACCCACATATACAACCTTGCCTGCGCCAGCAGCAAAAACAGAGTCTCCCGACTGACCGGAAATATCAACGCCCTTATTCCCGGATTCACTGAAGGGCGCAATAACTTTGCCAACAGTAGGCCAAGCCCAGTCGAACTCCTCGTCCCCTTTCGCCTCACCGGATTTCGTCACCCCGCTATCGACAGGCTTGGACGCAGATTGTTCCGCTTTCGGTTCAGGAATCGTGGCAACCGTGGTTTTCGACACACTGCGGGTGACCTCATCGGCCTTCTGCGCGCTCACGAGCGCCTGATCCGAGAACGGAACCTTGCCCCCTCGCGGCTCTCGCCGGGTACCGCTGTCTGCGGGCGGCAAGGCATTGGTGGTCGTAGCAGTGCTCTTGGGTTCAAGCGGACGCGATTCGATGCCATTTCCGACAACCGATTTCACCACCGTACCCTCTGGCGGGGCAACCCGTAGTTCCTGGCCTACCAGAATCCGGCTCGGATTCTCTAAACTGTTCCACGCGACGACGTCGCGCCAATCCTGCCCATGCTCAAGCGCGATCCCATAGAGCGTCTCGCCCTTCTTGACAATGTAGTAGCCAGGCCGCGCAACGACCGGCGCAGCAGGTGCAGAGGCTTCAGCGGCGGGCCTAACCCCACCCGTTGCACGCTCTTCTACCGGCGCTCTCGTTTTTCCCGCACAAGCTGCAAGCACTGCCAGAACCATCAGGGGCGCGGCTATGCGCAGGATATGTAGTCTTGCCTTCATTCTGTTCCCGTCAATAGCGGCACGAAACGGACCGCATCGTACCGCGTTTCCTTGAAGCCTCCTGTGGCCTGCCGTTCGATGAGTACGAGTGTCTGGTCCACGTTACCGAGTGGCAGGATCAAACGCCCCCCTGTCGCCAGTTGTTCCAGCCAAGCTTTAGGAACATTCGGCGCTGCCGCCGCAACAATGATCGTGTCGAAAGGCGCCGCCTCGACGAGGCCAACACTACCGTCGGCGTACTTGAGACGCAGGTTTGGCAGGCGCAATGGTCGAAGATTCTCCTTGGCTCGATCAAGAAGGCCACGAATCCGCTCGATGGCATACACTTCGCGCGACACACAGGAAAGTACTGCGGCCTGATAACCACAACCAGCTCCGATTTCGAGCGTTTTGCCGAGTTCTCGCCCTTGTCCGGCCAGCTCGATCATGCGGGCAACGATGAACGGCTGGGAAATGGTCTGTTGGAATCCCAACGGTAGCGCCGTGTCCTCGTACGCCCGACTCGCCAACGCCTCCTGAACAAACAGATGGCGCGGCACCTGATTCATTGCCGCGAGCACGCGTTCGTCGCGAATGCCCTGCCTGCGCAGCCCCTCGACCATGCGCGCCCGCGCGCGAACCGCGTTTACGGATGCTCCGGCAGTCATGAAGCAAGCCAGGGTTCAAGTTCTTGCATGCGCATGACATGCGTAAGATCGGCCTGCAGTGGTGTCACGGAGACGCAGCATTGAGCCACAGCGTGGAAGTCCGTCCCTTCGCCTGCATCAGCCGCAGCACCTGCAGCACCCACCCAATAGATTGTATCTCCACGTGGGTTCGTTGCCTGAACGACCGGTTCTGCCGTATGCCGTCGACCTAGTCGGGTCGGGCGAACTTCGCCCAGCAAGTCGTAGGCGACATCAGGAACGTTCACGTTTAGCAGAAATGGCTTTCGGAGCGGCTGCGCGACAATCCGTTGGACGAGATCGCTGGCTACGCGCGCCGCACTATCGAAATGCGAAGCTGTTCGACCTACAAGGGATATGGCGATTGCCGGTATGCCAAGCAAATAACCCTCCATTGCCGCAGCCACCGTACCTGAATAGATCGTGTCGTCCCCCATGTTCGCACCATGGTTGATCCCCGACACCACAAGATCCGGGGGCTCGGCGAGGAGCCCGGTCACTGCAAGGTGAACGCAGTCTGTGGGAGTGCCATTTACAAAGCGAAAACCATTGGGGGCCCGTCGTACAGACAGCGGGCGATCAAGCGTCAATGAATGAGAAGCTCCGCTTCGATCGCGCTCGGGCGCTACGACCTCAATTTCGGCAATCCCAGACAAGGCGTCTGCGAGCACAGCAATCCCTGGAGCAAAATAGCCATCGTCGTTGCTCAGCAAAATTCGCATGGGGCGACACTCATCGAAAGAAAAATCGATTCGGATCGTGGAAGGTGAAGACCAGACCGAAGCATCAGAATTCGGAGTTCAACTGGCATGCACTGCCGGCAGGCGCCGGACAATTCCCTCCACTTCATGAGCAGCGCTGTTTTCTCCTAAAAATCAATTTTTTCGCCTGCGGGATACTGTCTGTTACCAGAAGCCCCAGAAACGATACGCCATTGTCATGAACGGAGCAAATAACAATCAATGAATGTCAGGCGACGATTCAAAACAGGCCGGACGGGATTATATCTGCCGCTTGACCAGTCTGGTGTTGACGTTCCCCCGGAAAATCTGGGCAGTTTGAAACCGAAGCAGGGTTGCTTTTCAGCGCCCCTTCGCGGGTTTCTCACGGGGTGGAGGTGAAGCGATAAGGGAGTCGAGATTTTCAGAAGAGTCGATCGCGTATGCGCTGCGCTTGGCTAACAGCGGCGCGCCGGTGGTGGAGGTGTGTCGGCAGATTGGCATGTCGGAGGCGACGTTCTACACGTGGAAGAAGAAGTACGCCGACCTTGGGGTCTCAGAACTGCGTCGGCTGAAGCAACTCGAAGATGAGAACGCTCGTCGTGGCCCGGGCCGCCGCTGCAGCCAAGGTTACGAGCCTCTATGTCATCAGCAACGCCGAAGACCAGCCCTACACCACCCACGGCATCCAGTCACGCCTGCCAGCGCGCCAAGATCACCGGCGTCACGTTGAAAGACATTCGAGCAATGGCGGCGACCGCCGCAAAGAAGAAGGGCTACACCCGCGCGCAGATCAAAATCACGCTGGCGCACACTGACGAAAGCACGATCGACGGCTACATCCGCGAACGGGACATTCTGTTTTCTGAAATTGTTCTGATATTACCCAAAATAGGTAAATGAACAGAGAGTATTAGCCGAATGGCTAATACAAAATGAAAGAGGCCGTTCATTGAGCGGCCTCTTTCATTGATTCTATTGGTCGGGGCGGCGGGATTCGAACTCGCGACCCCTTGCACCCCATGCAAGTGCGCTACCAGGCTGCGCTACGCCCCGACAAGGTGGCTATTATAGCAGATTGAGGAAACTCTGCAGAAATTTATGTCTTGAGTTCAATTAGAACTTCCGAAAGCTCTGCGCGGATCGCGCCAAGCAATGCATTTGCACGTGCTTCACGCTCCACCTCACCTCGTGTGACTTCCGCAAGCTCTTCGAGACGGTGACGCGCCCCGCTTATCGTGAAACCGTCCTGGTACAGCAGTTCGCGAATCCGACGTACCAGTAAGACTTCGTGATGCTGATAATAGCGTCGATTCCCACGCCGTTTGACGGGCTTCAACTGGGTGAACTCCTGCTCCCAATAACGCAGCACATGCGGCTTTACGCCACACAACTCGCTCACTTCACCAATAGTGAAATAGCGTTTGGGCGGAATGGGAGGCAGGTCAGCAATCTCAGGCTGCGCGCTGTGTAGCGACATTGGTGGTGCCGTTCAGATGTTCAACTGTGGATTTCAATTTTTGACTTGCATGGAAGGTCACGACACGCCGCGCTGTGATGGGTATTTCCTCGCCAGTCTTCGGATTACGCCCCGGACGCTGCGGCTTATCACGCAGCTGGAAATTTCCGAAGCCGGACAATTTCACAGTATCACCACGCTCAAGCGCATTGCGGATTTCATCGAAGAAGCCATCGACCATCTCCTTGGCTTCGCGCTTGTTCAATCCGACCCTCTCGAAAAGAAGATCGGCCAACTCCGCCTTGGTCAGCGTCATCGCCACGTTATCAACTCCTCAGTTGGGCGCCCAGTCGCTCACTGGCACGGCCCACCAGCGCTGCGATTGCAGCATCGACCTCAGCGTCTTCAAGCGTCCGGGCAGTATGTTGGAAGCGTATCCGGAACGCAACGCTCTTGCAGTCCGGGTCCATCCCCTTACCCTGATAAACGTCAAATATATCAATAACCTGCACGATGTCTAGGGCGGTCTCCCCTAGCGTTGCAAGAACATCTCCGACTGGCGTCGACGCCTTGACTACGAGCGCGATATCACGAATCACCGGCGGGAACTTCGATGGCGCAACAAAGTTCGGCAATGGCCGATCAAGCACGGCATCGAGGTCGAGTTCGAACACCACGGGAGCCGTCCCGAGGTCATAACTTTGAACCCAGTTCGGATGCAGTTCGCCCAACCAGCCGATAGCACGCCCTTCGCTTACAACCTCGGCGGCACGGCCAGGATGAAGCGCAGGGTGGTTCACCCGACAGAATTCGATGTGCTGGCCTTCCAAGAGAGCCTCAACATCAGCCTTCAAATCGAAGAAATCCACACGACGCGGAGCCAGGCCCCACTGCTCCGGCTCTGCAGCGCCCCAGGCGAGCGCTGCTAGTCTCTGCGGTTGGTCGTAGCCGGTAACCGGAGACCCCGTCTCAACGCAGCGGAAGCAACGACCGATTTCGAAGATACGTACGCGCGATGCACGACGTCGCAGGTTGGTAACGAGAGTACCAACAAGGCCGCCAAGCAAACTCGATCGCATCACCGACAAGTGACTCGCTATGGGATTCACCAAGCGCACTGGATCGAGATTTCCGCAAAGATCGCGCTCCCAGGCCTCTTCGACGAACGCGTAGTTGATGACTTCCTGATACTCGCGGCCTGCGACTTCGTGCCGCAGCGCGGCAACCCCGCGGCGACGCTCGGGCAGGGGCAACATTTCCAACGCCCCTTGGGGCAGTCTGTCCGGAATCGCTTCATATCCATGGATACGCGCAACTTCTTCAATCAGATCCTCTTCGATGTTCAGATCGAAGCGATAAGAAGGCGGATCGACAAAAACATGCTCACCGTCGATCGCAACCGGCATCCCGAGGCGATCGAGGAGGTCGGCGATCTGGTTGCAAGAGAATGGAATTCCGATCACCTGTGAGGCACGCGTCACCCGGACCCCCAGACGCGGGCGCTTCGGCAACGCTTCGGCGACGACAGACTCAAGCACAGGACCTGCTTCACCGCCACAGATCGAAAGAATGAGTCCCGTCGCACGCTCCATCGCGCGCGCCGGAAGCTCGAAGTCGACACCACGTTCGAACCGGTGCGAGGCATCCGATGTAAATCCGTAGGCGCGTGCTCGCCCAACAACCGCGTCCGGTTGGAAGAACGCGCTTTCGAGAAAAACATCTCGTGTCGCGTTGGTCACTCCACTGGCGTCTCCACCCATGACACCGGCAAGAGCCAGCGCACCGTTGTCATCCGCAATCAGCAAAGTACGTGGATCGGGTTTGATCTCGTCGCCATTGAGCAAGGCGATTGCATCGCCTTCTCGCGCCCAGCGCACACAGACAGGCCCCTCAAGTTTGGCATTGTCGAAGGCGTGCAGTGGCTGGCCGAGTTCAAGCATCACATAGCTGGTGACATCCACAATCGCGCTGATCGATCGCAGACCGCAGCGCTCAAGACGGCGAACCATCCACTCTGGCGTTGCCTTCGTTGGGTCTACGTTGTGGAGCACACGCCCGAGGTATCGCGGACACCCATCCGGCGCCTCGAGAACAATCTCTCTGCCCAATTGATGCCCAACGGCGACAGACATGCTTTCCGGCTGCTTAAGCGGCGAGCCCGTCAGCGCCGCCACTTCGCGAGCAACACCAAGAAGAGAAAGGCAATCGGGGCGATTTGGCGTGAGCTTTATCGTAAATAGCGTGTCATCGAGTGCGAGCGCTTCGCGAATATCCACGCCCACCACTGCATGATCAGCCAGCACCAGCAAGCCTTCGTGTGATTCCGATACACCAAGCTCCTTGGCGGAGCAAAGCATACCGAACGACTCCACGCCACGCAGCTTGGCCGGCTTGATCTGAAAGTTGCCGGGCAAGACCGCACCGACCCTCGCACACGGCACCTTCATGCCAACTGCGGCATTGGGTGCTCCGCATACGATCTGCAGCAGTTCCCCCGTACCGGCATCAACCTTGCAGACGCGCAACCGGTCAGCATTCGGGTGCTGCGCAGTCTCAACGATTTTTGCAACCACCACACCGCTGAACGCCGGGGCGACCGGCTCGGCCTCCTCGACTTCAAGTCCTGCCATTGTCAGCAAATGACTCAGCGCTGCTGAATCAAGCGCAGGATCGACGAAGCTACGTAACCAGTTTTCCGAGAACTGCATGGCTTACCTGAATTGGCTGAGAAAACGCAGATCGTTTTCAAAGAAAAGTCGCAGATCGTCGACGCCATACCGCAGCATCGTGAGTCGATCGAGCCCCATGCCGAACGCAAAACCGGTGTAACGCTCTGGGTCGATACCTCCATTGCGCAACACCTGCGGATGCACAACTCCACATCCGGCAATCTCGAGCCACTTGCCCTTGTTGGGACCGCTCATGAACGCGAAATCAACTTCCGCCGATGGCTCGGTAAAAGGAAAAAACGAAGGTCGGAAGCGGACCTGGAGTTCATCCGTTTCAAAGAAGCGGCGCAGGAACTCAGTGAACACGCCTTTCAGGTCGACGAAACTCACACGTTCCCCAACCCATAGTCCCTCTATCTGATGAAACATCGGCGAATGCGTTGCATCGTAATCGACCCGATAGACACGACCAGGCGCGATAATGCGAATGTCCGGCATCGCCTCGCAGCCTCTGTAACACTCAACATGCTGCTGCATATAGCGAATCTGGACTGGGCTCGTATGCGTACGCAACACGACATTGTCATCCCCCTTCAGATAGAAGGTGTCGTGCATTGAGCGGGCCGGGTGGTTTTCCGGGGTGTTGAGCGCAGTAAAGTTGTACCAGTCGGTCTCGATTTCGGGACCATCTGCCACTTCAAAACCAATGGAAGCAAACAGACGCTCGATTCGTTCGAGCGTGCGCGTGACCGGATGCAGGCCACCACCAGAGCGCCCGCGCCCCGGTAATGTGATATCCAACGCCTCCGCCGCAAGCTGCGCTTCCAGTGCCCGCTGACGCAACGCATCACGACGCGTTTCAAGCGCCTGTTCGACCGCCACTTTTGCGCGGTTGATCGCAGCACCCGCCTCGCGCCGTTCCTCAGGCGCCATCTTGCCCAGCCCTTTGAGTAACTCGCTCAACGAACCGGTCTTCCCAAGGTACTGCGCCTTTGCCTGCTCAAGGCTGTTCGCGTCAGGCGCCGCTTCAAAGTCGGCAGCGGCCCGCGATACGAGCTGTTCCAGTTGATCCACGACCACTTTTCCGGAAAACGAGAAAAAAAAAGGAGGCCAAGCCTCCTTTTCTTCAACTACGAGAACTTACGCAGCAAGTTGAGCCTTGGCTTGGTTCGCAATCGCCGCAAAAGCGGGCTTATCGAACACAGCCAGATCAGCCAGCACCTTGCGATCGATATCGATCGATGCTTTCTTCAGGCCATTCATGAACTTGCTGTACGGCAGGCCGAATTCACGGGCAGCTGCATTGATACGAGCGATCCACAGCGCACGGAATTGACGCTTGCGCTGACGACGATCGCGGTAAGCGTATTGACCGGCCTTCATCACCGCCTGCTTGGCGATGCGATAGACATTCTTGCGGCGGCCGCGGTAACCCTTGGCCTGATCCAGCACCTTCTTGTGACGGGCGTGAGCCGCTACACCACGTTTGACGCGGGGCATTTCGTTCCTCCTGGATTACGCGTAGGGCAGCATCGAGCGGACTTGCTGCGCGTCCGATGCGTGAACCGATTCCATACCGCGCAGGTGACGCTTCACCTTCGTGGTCTTCTTCGTCAGGATGTGGCGCTTAAACGCCTGGGAACGCTTGATGCTACCGCCGGAGCGCACCTTGAAACGCTTCTTGGCGCCGCTCTTGGTCTTCATCTTGGGCATGAAACATACTCCAATCGTTAGTCGATGACCGAAGGTGGATCGCTTGCACGATCACTTCACCTACCTCAAGCCACTTGTTATTGCAAAGACCGAAAGATCCTTGCCATTCCGAACCTGTTACCAGAGTTCGCGAATACGTGCAGCAATCAGTGTTGTTGCTGCAGCTTCTTCTTCACCGGAGCCAGGACCATGATCATCTGGCGCCCTTCGAGCTTCGGAAACTGCTCCACTACGCCCAGGCTCTCAAGATCGGTCTTGACGCGCTCGAGTTGTCGGACACCGAATTCCTGGTGCGCCATTTCACGACCACGGAAGCGCAACGTCACCTTAACCTTGTCCCCCTCTTCGAGGAAGCGCGTCATATTGCGCAGCTTGATCTGGTAATCGTTCTCATCCGTTCCCGGACGCAGCTTCACTTCCTTGACCTGAATCTGCTTCTGCTTGAGCTTTGCTTCGTGCGCCTTCTTGGCTTCCTGGTACTTGAATTTGCCGTAATCCATCAAACGACAGACCGGAGGCTTGGCCTGCGGGGCAATTTCGACCAGATCGACTCCTGCTTCCTCGGCCATCGATAGCGCCTGCCGGGTTGGCACGATGCCAATCGGTTCGCCTTCGATACCTACCAGACGCACTTCGGGAACGCCGATTTCCCCGTTCAGACGCAGCGACTTTTCCTGAGCGATGGTGTTTTCTCCAAAGATAAAAAATCAAGCCGTGCCGCTACGGGCAGCGATCTCGGAATGCCAGCGGGCGACAAGTTCATCAACCGTCATCTGACCCAGATCCTGACCACCCCGCGCGCGCACGGCCACCACTCCGGCCGCCTTTTCTTTCTCGCCGACGACCAGTTGATACGGCAACTTTTGCAAGCTATGTTCTCGGATTTTATAGGTTATCTTCTCGCTCCGCAAATCGGACACAATGCGGAACCCTTGCTCGAACAGTGCCCGCGCGACATTTTCCGCATAGTCGGACTGATGCTCGGAGATGTTCATGACGACCGCCTGCACTGGCGACAGCCAAAGCGGGAAGTTGCCTGAGAAATTCTCTATCAGAATGCCGATGAAGCGTTCAAGCGAACCGAGAATCGCCCGGTGCAACATGACCGGCTGACGCCGTGCATTATCTTCGGCCACATATTCCGCCCCAAGCCGCTCTGGCAATACGAAGTCGAGCTGGAGCGTCCCACACTGCCATGAGCGGCCAAGCGCATCCTTGATGTGGTATTCAACCTTGGGACCGTAAAACGCACCCTCGCCTGGCAGCTCTTCCCAATCCTTACCTGACGCACGCAATGCCGCACGAAGACCATCTTCAGCCTTGCCCCAAACCTCGTCCCCGCCCGCGCGCTTTTCCGGGCGCAGCGCGAGCTTGACAGCCACGTCATGAAAACCAAAGTCTTTGTAGACGCTCATCAGAAGCTCATCAAAAGCCCTTGCTTCGCTTTCGATCTGATCTTCCGTACAGAAAATGTGAGCGTCGTCTTGCACAAAACCACGAACGCGCATCAAGCCATGGAGTGCCCCGGAGGGTTCGTTCCGATGGCACGAACCGAACTCGGCGAGACGCATCGGTAGGTCACGGTACGAACGCAGCCCATGGTTGAAAATCTGCACATGCCCAGGGCAATTCATTGGCTTGACGGCGTAGTCACGCTTTTCGGACTCCGTCGTAAACATGTTCTCGCGATAGTTCTCCCAATGGCCGGACCGCTCCCAAAGCACGCGATCCATCACCATCGGCGTACGAACCTCGTCGTAGCCGGCTCGACTCAGGCGAGCACGAATGTACTGTTCGATCTGCTGCCACAGCGTCCAACCCTTCGGATGCCAGAACACCATGCCCGGCGCTTCATCCTGCAGGTGGAACAGATCAAGCGACTTACCGAGCCTGCGATGGTCGCGCTTCTCAGCCTCTTCAAGCATGTGCAGATAGGCATCGAGCTCTTCCTTCTTTGCCCAAGCCGTACCATAGATGCGCTGCAACTGCTCATTCCTAGCATCTCCACGCCAATATGCGCCTGCAACCTTCATCAGCTTGAAGTGCTTTAGCTTACCCGTGGACGGCACATGCGGGCCGCGGCACAAATCGACGAAATCTCCTTCGCGATAAAGCGAGATCGCCTGATCCGCCGGAATTTCACCAATGATTTCAGCCTTGTATGCCTCACCGATCGATCTGAAAAAATCAACAGCCTTATCGCGGCCCCACTCCTCGCGCGAGACCGGGATATCTCTCTTGGCGAGATCAGCCATCCGCTGCTCGATCTTCGCAAGATCTTCTGGCGTAAAAGGGCGCGAGTAGGCGAAGTCATAGTAGAAGCCATTCTCGATCACCGGACCGATCGTCACCTGGGCCTCGGGGAATAGCCCCTTTACTGCGTAGGCCAACAGATGCGCCGTCGAATGACGAAGAATATCGAGCCCATCCACGTCCTTGTCCGTCACGATCGCAAGATCGCTGTCCCGCTCAATACGATACGATGTATCAACAAGACGACCATCCACTCGGCCCGCGAGTGCCGCCTTGGCAAGGCCACTACCGATACTGGCAGCAACTTCCGCCACCGTCGGCGGTACGTCGAAAGACCGAATTGAACCGTCTGGCAAGCGGACATCAGGCATCATGAACTCCGAATTTAGGGCAAAAAAAAAGTGCGGACGAGCCGCACTTTTTTTCACTACAGAAGCAAAGCGAACTCGATTACGATTCTAGAAAAACCGCCATCGTAGTTCGAAGGAACATTTTGCCTCTCTTCAGAATTTGGTAGGCGCGATTGGACTCGAACCAACGACCCCCACCATGTCAAGGTGGTGCTCTAACCAGCTGAGCTACGCGCCTGAAGAACTGACGATTATAGACATTTTTCGGAGGCTGTCAAATCCTTTTTTAAGAAACCTTCCAGTCACGCAGAAATCCTTTCGGCCCATCAGCGTCCAACCCTTCAAGCAAGGTCCGCAGAAAACGTTCTTCCTCTTCGCGCTGCGTGCCTGTCGTCAGTCCCAGAGCCTGCTGGAGGCGCAGCAGAACCAGATAGGTCATCAGCACGCGACGCTCACAGCCGGCACGCAGACTGGCACTGCCGCCCGTCATCCATGCCTGCCAAGCAATTAGTGCATCAGAATCCGGATACGACGGAATACTGGCAAGCGCGGCGAAATCCGCCAGTGCCGAGCGCGACTCGGGAACCAGCCCGAAAGACAGCTCTTGCGCCAGATCGCAGAACGTAGCCCCCTGCCTTGATCGGAAAACTCGGGAGATGCTTGGGAGCTCTGTATCGACACCCAGTAACATCGCACGGCACAGGACCAGCGGACGAACAAAACGCTTCACCTCCCAACCTACGATCTGAAACGCCTCTTTCTTAAGAAACGATGCGAATTCCTGCAGGAGACACGCTTCCCCTGAACAACTGTCAAAAGTAATGAATTCTGCACGGCTCGAATCGCGTAGAAAACAGGAAATCAACAGGATCCGCTGCAGATGAAATGGCAGTTTGTCCTTGCCCCCATCCGCACGCTGGCGCTGGAATGCATAGTCGGCGACATCAGCCTCAGACAGTGTGGCTCCGAGGCCAAACAATTGCCGGATGCGTGGCACGTCTGGAATCGTCTCGATGCTCACGACCAGATTGGCGCTCATTCAAATCCTCGCAAAACGGCGCCAGGCACAAAGGTATGTCCAAGAGGTCGCATTAAGCCTCAGGCCGGAAACACGCCTGTCGACAGGTAGCGATCACCACGATCACATACGACCGTCACGATCACGGCATCCTCGACACGCATCGCCGTACGAAGCGCGATACAGAGTGCACCGCCCGATGAGATTCCAGCAAAGATCCCCTCTTCGCGCGCAAGGCGCCGCGTCATTTCTTCCGCATCCGCCTGCCCAACATTTTCAACGCGGTCGAGACGCGAGTGATCGAATATCTGGGGCAGGTACTCCTCCGGCCACTTGCGAATACCTGGAATCTGCGAGCCTTCATCGGGCTGGCAGCCAATGATCTCGATCGCAGGGTTCTTGTCCTTGAGATAGCTGGATACGCCCATGATCGTGCCAGTCGTACCCATACTGCTCACGAAGTGCGTGATTCGGCCGCCTGTCTGCTCCCAGATTTCGGGACCAGTTCCTTCAAAATGGGAGAGCGGATTATCTGGGTTGGCGAACTGATCAAGGATGATCCCTCGCCCCTCATCCCGCATCCGCTCCGCCACATCTCGCGCCATCTCCATGCCACCCTCGCGCGGGGTCAGCACCAATTCAGCGCCGAATGCACGCATCGTCTGACGGCGCTCGACACTTTGGTTCTCAGGCATGACCAGCACCATGCGATAGCCCCGCATCGCAGCTACCATTGCCAGAGCAATCCCGGTGTTGCCGCTGGTTGCCTCGATCAGGCAGTCGCCGGGTTTGATATCGCGCCGCGCTTCAGCATGCCGGATCATCGAAAGCGCTGGCCTGTCCTTGACTGAGCCCGCAGGATTGTTACCTTCAAGCTTGGCCAGGATCACATTGCCATTGCCGGCAACGATCCGCTTGAGCCGTACCAACGGTGTGGTGCCGACATAGTCTTCGAGCGTCTTGAAAGTGTTCATATCGCTCATGCGCCCACCCGCTCGATCAACGTGCCGACATACTTCGAAACCCCACTCTCGACATCGTGGAACGGCTCATCGTAGCCAGTGGACCGCAATTGCGAGACATCCGCTTCGGTAAAGCTCTGGTACTTGCCACGCAGCGCATCCGGGAACGGAATGTATTCGATCACACCTTCGGCTTGCAGTTGCGCGAGCGAAAGCGCCCCATCCCCTTTCGCTGTGCGACAGGCATTGATCGTCGCGACAGCAACGTCATTGAAGCTCTGCGCGCGCCCGGTGCCGAGGTTGAATATCCCTGAAAGCCCAGGATTGTCGAGGAAATACAGATTCGCCTTGACAACGTCATCGACAAAGATGAAATCGCGGCGCTGTTCCCCGTTACCGTAACCGTCAACACCCTCGAAAAGTCGAACCTTCCCGGTCTCACGGTACTGATTGAAGAAGTGATACGACACCGACGCCATACGGCCTTTGTGCTGCTCATTCGGGCCATACACGTTGAAGTAGCGGAATCCGACAATCTGGGTACCCGGATCGCTCAGCGTACGGCGCACGATCTGGTCGAAGAGGTGCTTCGAATACGCATACACATTGAGCGGCGCTTCAAATTCGGCCGACTCACGGAAAATCTTGCCTCCACCGTACACCGATGCCGACGACGCATAGAGGAACTGCGCCTCCTGATCGAGGCAGAAGCGTAGGAGTTCAAGCGAGTACCGATAGTTGTTCTCCATCATGTAGTGGCCGTCCTGCTCCATCGTGTCAGAGCAGGCGCCCTGATGAAGGATCGCCTCCACGGAGCCGTCGAGTTCGCCCGCTTCCACCATTTCAAGAAACGTTGCCTTGTCGAGGTAGTCCGCAATTTCACAACCGACCAGGTTCTTGAACTTGTCACCGCGCTTGAGGTTGTCGACAGCGATGATGTTGTCGATGCCCTGGGCATTGAGCCCGGCCACGATATTTGAACCGATGAAGCCGGCTGCACCAGTCACAACGTAATAACGCGCCATCGCGCCTCTCCTTCTCAATCCGGAATCTTGATTTCGTCGAGCGTGACCGTCGCCGTGCCGAGCTTGCCGACAACGATACCTGCCGCATGATTGGCCCATCGCATCGCGTCGACGAGCGACGCTCCTGCGGCAACCATCACCGCGAGGGTCGCGATGACGGTGTCTCCCGCGCCGGATACGTCGAAAACCTCGCGGGCACGCGTCGGTTCGTGGGTAACGCCATCCTCACGGAACAGCGTCATCCCTTCCTCCGATCGCGTGACCAATAGTGCCTCCAGTTCCAGATCCTCACGCAGCTTCTGTGTCCGACGAACGAGGTCCGACTCGTCCGTCCACTTCCCTACGACCTGCCGAAGCTCCGAACGGTTCGGCGTCAGGAGGGTAGCGCCGCGATACCTGCTGTAGTCATCACCCTTCGGATCGACGAACACCGGCTTCCCTGCCTCACAGGCTAGCTTGATCATTTCACCAACGTGAGTCAGACCACCCTTGCCGTAGTCGGACAAAACGACGACGCCACAGTCTGGCAAACGCTTGCGATATTCGGAGAGCGTAGCCTGCAAGGCCTCATGTGTCGGCCAAGTTTCGAAGTCAATGCGCAACAGCTGTTGCTGACGGCCGATCACACGCAACTTAATCGTGGTAGACAGCGTGTCATCCGCTCGCAGCGACGCATCCACGCCGTACTTTTCGAGCAGCCGAGCCAACGCCTGAGCAGGCTCGTCGGCTCCGACGACAGAAAGCAAAGCGCTTGTCGCACCGAGGCTCGCAGCGTTTCGCGCAACGTTTGCGGCACCACCCGGACGCTCCTCGGTTCGCTCGACCTTCACCACTGGCACCGGTGCTTCCGGCGAAATCCGGCTCACATCGCCAAACCAATAGCGGTCCAGCATGACATCGCCAACGATCAGGACACGCGCCGAGCGCGTGTCAGGTAGAACAGGCAGGTCACGCATCAAGAACGTCCGATAGGCATGTACTCGAGGCCAAAGCTTCGCGGCAGCTTCGGGTCATAAAGGTTCCGTCCATCGAAGACAACTGGCTGCTTGAGGGAGCTCTTGATCCGCTCGAAATCGGGACTGCGAAACTCTTTCCACTCGGTCACGATCACGAGCGCATCGGCGTCGGCCAGAGCTGCGTTGGGGTTCCTTGCGTAAGCAAGACGCGGCTCATCACCAAAAATCCGCTGAGCCTCCTCCATGGCAACTGGATCGTATGCCGTGACCGTCGCACCACGCCTGAAGAGTTCGGCGATCACTACGCGGCTCGTCGCCTCACGCATGTCATCGGTATTCGGTTTGAACGCAAGGCCCCAGAGTGCAAAACGGCGGCCGGAAAGGTCTTCTCCGAAGCGCTTGATGATCTTCTCGACCAGCACATGCTTTTGCACATCATTTGCTGCTTCGACCGCGCTCAATACCTTGAGATTCTGACCCGCATCACTCCCGGTTTTTATGAGCGCCTTCACGTCCTTCGGGAAACATGAACCGCCATAGCCACAGCCTGCGTACAGGAAGTGATAGCCGATACGCGGATCGGAGCCAATCCCTTGACGCACAAGTTCAATATCGGCTCCAAGCTTTTCGGCCAGAAGTGCAAGCTCATTCATGAATGAGATGCGGGTAGCCAGCATTGCGTTGGCCGCATACTTCGTCAGTTCAGCGCTGCGAACGTCCATGACCACGAGTTTTTCGTGATTACGCTGAAAGGGCGCATAAAGGGCGCGCATCAGGTAGACCGCTCGCTCTTCATCAGCTCCGACCACGATCCGGTCGGGTTTCATGAAATCGTCGACGGCCGCACCTTCCTTGAGGAATTCGGGATTCGAGACAACGGAGTATTCGAGATTAACGCCTCGCGCCGCAAGTTCTTCGGCGATAGCCGCGCGTACCTTATCTGCGGTACCGACCGGCACGGTGCTCTTGTCGACAACAACCTTGTAGTCGTTCATCAGGCGACCAATATTGCGCGCCGCCGCCAAGACGTACTGAAGATCAGCAGAGCCGTCCTCATCCGGTGGGGTGCCGACAGCGATGAACTGGATCGTGCCGAACCGGACGGCCTCCTCTACATTTGTTGTGAAATGCAGACGCCCCGCGACAACGTTGCGCTGGACGACCTTGTCAAGCCCAGGCTCATGGATCGGGATTCCACCCTCTTGAAGAATACGGATCTTGTTGGGGTCGAGGTCCAGGCACAGCACGTCGTTGCCCATTTCTGCAAGGCACGCACCAGAAACCAAGCCCACGTAGCCAGTGCCGATTACGGTTATTTTCATTTGGGATATCCTACTGAAAGCTTGTGACTGGCCTGATGGTTGGTCCCGACGGATCGCGGCACCGAGAGCGCTGATCATGACCAGCTCGGGTACCGAACACCATTTAGGGTGCCAAGTCGAACTCTTCGGTACGACGCGGTGGATAGGTTTCCCATCCGCCACACGCCGGGCAGCGCCAGTAGAACTGGCGCGCCTTGAATCCGCACTCTTCGCAACGATAGCGTGCCACGCGCCTGGTGTGACCGTGAATCAACCCCTTGACCAATTCGATGTCGGGACGCCTTTCAACCTCGACTGTCAGCAGGGCCGCCTCCAACAGCTTGTCCAGTCCAAGCACCGTCGGATTACGCCGCAGTTCTTCACGCACCAGTTCGTAAGCCGCCTGCGGACCATCGCGATCGAGCTCCCACTGGAAGACCGCGTCCAGGAGATCGAGTGACGGATAGCGTTCAAGGTAGGAATGGAGCAATTGCATTCCGGCTTGCGTCTCACTAATCCGGGTATAGCCGTCCATCAGACGCTCAGCTACCAGCGCGAGATAGATGGGGTTCTGCTTCTCGATCTGTTGCCACGCTTCCAGAGCGGCGAGTACTTCACCCCTAGCCAGATGTAGATCGCCAAGCAGAATACTCGCTCGGACACATTGTCGGCTCACTTCGAACGCGCGCCGCAGTTCATGGCCTGCCTCATCCAGATGTCCGCGCGCGAGCGCATCGGCGGCTAATTCACAGTGAAAATTGGCAATCTCGCGCAACATCAGCGCACTGTCGGTATTAGGCAGTTGCCGCGCCACTTCAATGGCTTTGCTCCAATCCTTTTCCTGCTGGTAGATCTCAAGCAGTTGCTTGAGTGCCACCTCTCGCAGACTTGTTTCGCGCAATTTGGCAAAAACCGCTTCAGCACGATCAAGCAATCCTGCCTTCAGGAAATCCTGACCAAGTTCGGACAGGGCTTGGGCACGCTGCTCGGAATTCAGGTCATCGCGATCGACAAGGGTCTGATGCATGCGGATCGCGCGGTCAAGCTCGCCACGGCGACGAAATAAGCTGCCGAGAGCAAAGTGCAGTTCAACCGTCTGTGGGTCGATTTTGACTGCCTCGATAAAGGCATCGATTGCCTTGTCAGGCTGTTCATTGAGCAGGAAATTCAGGCCGGCAAGATATGAGCGCGGCAGGGCGCGCGACTCGCGCACAAGATGACGGATATCGATCCGGGCAGCAAGCCAGCCAAGTCCGAACGCGATCGGCAGGGCCAACAACCAGACCGGAGTAAATTCAAAGTCCATTTAGCGGAATTTTCAGATCGAACGCGGGTAATCCACCGGGCTTGGCCGTTCCCGCACTGGCGCGTCTTCTGGCTGCGCGTCCCTGAGACGACGAATTTCGCGCCGTTGATGAAGCAGATTGACTACGGCTGCCGTAACTCCGAGCAAGAGACCCGCAGCAAATGCAATCAGGATGATCACGATGAGCGGCAGATGCCACTCGGACTCAAAGAAGAAGCGCAAAGTAACAACCGCATCATTCTTGAGCGCAAAGCCAAGGAGAATGAAGAACACCAGACCACGCAGAAACCAGACGAATAGGCGCATCGACGAATTATCCTGTAGGTACGACCAAAAAAGAAGAAGGCGGCTCGCGCCGCCTTCACTCCCTCTTGCCAGGCAACCGGATGACACGCACCAGCGTGCCCCCAGCCTAAGTACCGACCACGAACCGGTACCCGAAGCGCCATCACTGTGCGGTCATGTCATCAACACGCTCGCGCAGCTCCTTGCCAGCCTTAAAGTGTGGCACCCATTTCTGGGGAACCAGCACCTTGTCGCCAGACTTTGGATTGCGCCCTGTTCGAGGAGGACGATAATTCAATGCAAAACTGCCGAAACCCCTGATTTCGATGCGATCCCCCCGCCCGAGGGAGGAAGTCATCGCATCGAGAATCACTTTCACGGCGTAGTCGGCATCCTTCACACCAAGCTGCGGGAAACGCTGAGCAAGGCGCTCTATCAACTCCGACTTCGTCATGACAACGACAACTTAGTTTTGCGGGTTGTTGAGTTTGGCCTTGAGCAGCGCACCGAGGTTCGTGGTACCCGAAGCAGCATTGCTTTCGGACGCCAGCTTGCTCATCGCTTCGTTCTGCTCGGCTTGATCCTTCGCCTTGATCGAGAGATTGATCGAACGGGTCTTGCGATCCACGTTAACAATCATCGCCTCGACGCTGTCGCCGATCTTCAGATACTGCGTCAGGTCATCGACACGATCACGCGAGAACTCGGAGGCACGCAGGTAACCTTCGATCTCTTCACCCATCGAGATGATGGCGCCACGGGCATCGACCGACTTCACCGTACCGCGCACGACACTATTCTTGTCATGAGTAGCAATGAAGTTGGTGTACGGATCGCCTTCGAGCTGCTTGATGCCCAGCGAGATGCGCTCCTTCTCGACATCGATCGACAGCACGACGGCCTCGACTTCGTCGCCCTTCTTGAAGTTGCGGATCGCTTCTTCGCCGGTAGCGGACCAAGACAGGTCGGACAGGTGGACCAGACCGTCGATACCACCGGGCAGGCCGATGAACACACCGAAGTCGGTGATCGACTTGATCGCGCCACGGACGCGGTCGCCCTTCTTGTAGTTCTGGCTGAACTCGTCCCACGGGTTCGCCATGCACTGCTTCATGCCCAGCGAGATACGGCGACGGTCTTCGTCGATTTCCAGGATCATCACTTCGACTTCGTCGCCCAGCTGGACAACCTTGGTCGGGTGGATGTTCTTGTTGGTCCAGTCCATTTCGGACACGTGGACCAGGCCCTCGATGCCCTGCTCGACTTCAACGAACGCACCGTAGTCGGTGATGTTCGTGACCTTGCCGAACAGACGCGTGCCCGACGGGTAGCGGCGCGAGATGCCCACCCACGGATCTTCGCCGAGCTGCTTCAGGCCCAGCGAGACGCGGTTCTTCTCGGCGTCGAACTTGAGGACCTTGGCGGTGACTTCGTCGCCGACCTGAACGACTTCGGTCGGGTGACGGACACGGCGCCAGGCCAGGTCGGTGATGTGCAGCAGGCCATCGATGCCGCCGAGGTCGACGAACGCACCGTAGTCGGTGATGTTCTTGACGACGCCCTTGACGACGGTGCCTTCCTGCAGCGACGAGAGCAGCTTTTCGCGCTCTTCGCCCATGGAGGCCTCGAGCACGGCGCGGCGCGAAACAACGACGTTGTTGCGCTTGCGGTCGAGCTTGATGACCTTGAATTCGAATTCCTTGCCTTCGTACGGCGTGGTGTCCTTGACCGGACGCATGTCGACGAGCGAACCCGGCAGGAATGCGCGGATGCCGTGCGTCATGACGGTCAGACCGCCCTTGACCTTGCCGGTGACAACGCCCTTGACCAGCGAGCCGTCGTTCAGAGCACCTTCAAGGAAGTTCCAGGCAGCGATGCGCTTGGCCTTGTCGCGCGACAGACGGGTTTCGCCGAAACCGTCTTCCAGCGCTTCGATAGCGACCTGGATGTAATCGCCCGGTTGCACTTCGACTTCGCCACGATCATTGCGGAACTCGTCGATCGACACGTAGGACTCGGACTTGAGACCAGCGTTGACCACGACGAAGTTTTGATCCATGCGCACGACTTCGGCGGTGATGACTTCACCGACGCGCATTTCCTGGCGGCCGAGGCTCTCTTCAAAGAGCGCGGCAAAACTTTCCTGGGCGGGAACAGAAGTAGACATGTAGAGGGACCTGTTTGCCATGAACCCCATGGCGGGAAAAGAAAAAACTACCCGGTCCGCGACCCTTGCGGGGAGCGGCCGGAGCCAGACCATCCGGCTCGGTGCTTACGCTGACTGGAGCTCGCGCGCCTTGGCCTCGAAGAGTACGAAGCCAACCGCTTCCTCGATGGAAAGCGTCGTCGTGTCCAGCTGGATGGAGTCTTCGCAGGGCTTCAGCGGAGCAACCGCACGCTGCGTATCGCGTGTGTCACGCTCCCGCAGGTCCTGCAAAAGACTATCTAGGTTAGCAGGCAATCCCTTTTCAATCAACTGCTTATGACGTCTTTCCGCCCGCGACTCGACGCTCGCCGTAAGAAAGATCTTCAACGGCGCATCGGTGAAAACGACCGACCCCATGTCCCGCCCATCAGCAACGAGCCCCGGCGCAGCGCGGAACGCCCGTTGCCGGTCGAGCAGGGCTGCACGCACGCCGGGCAGCACCGCGAGCTTCGAGGCCGCATTGCCGGTCGCCTCGTGCCGCACCTGGAGCGATACATCGCGCCCGGCCAGGAAGATTTCGCCTTCGTCAGTGAAGCGCGCATCGAGACGGGCCGCCAGTTCGACGAGACTTGCCTCGTCGTCCAGCGCTGCATCGGCATCCCGTGCCGCTAGCGCCAGAAGGCGATAGATCGCACCGGAGTCGAGCAGGTGCCAGCCAAGCGCCCTGGCAACGAGCGCGGCAACCGTGCCCTTGCCCGACGCCGTCGGGCCGTCGATCGCAATCACGGGCACGTTCATGTTCTGTCCTTCCAGTTCCACCACTTCAGCAATTCCGGGTCATGTTCGGTGTTGCGCGCGAAATACACTGCACAACGAAAGGTATAGAGGACGCAGGGATCCTGCCGCATGCCACTCGTACGGCAGAGCCGGTCGTAGAGATCCTGCGGCTCCGTGTCGGCGAGATCCGCCACGCGACAGATACCCAGCGCGTAGAGATCCGTAGCCATGGCCCGTCCGATGCCGGGAATCCGTCGCAGCTCGGCTTCGACGTTCCGCGGCAGGGTGACGGACCGCGGCAGCACTTACATCACCTCGAGCGTGGAGATGCCAAGCAGTCCGAGACCGGTCTTCAACGTCCGGGCTGTCAGGCGGCAAAGCTGCAGGCGACTGGCGCGAACCGTGCCTTCGCTCTTGAGCACCGGGCAGTTCTCGTAGAAACGGCTGAACACGACAGCCAGTTCGAACAGATACCCGCACAGGTGGTGCGGCGCGGTGTCGCGCGCGACCAGGCTGAGCGTGTCCGCCAATCGCAGAAGCTGCAGCGCGAGTACCTGCTCGGCACGCTCGTCGAGTTGCAGCGGCGCGTCGAGATCAAGCTCGCCGGCATCGCGCACCACCTTCGCAGCACGCGTGTAGGCGTACTGCAGGTACGGCGCCGTGTTGCCATCGAAGGCCAGCATCTGCGCCCACGAGAACACGTAGTCGCTCGCGCGGTTCTTCGACAGGTCTGCATACTTGACCGCGCCGACGCCAACCGCACGCGCGATCTCCCAGCGCGTCTCCTCGGCCAGCTCCGGGTTCTTCTCGGACACCAGCACGAACGCGCGTTCGACCGCCTCCTCCAGAAGCTCGGCAAGCTTCACCGTGCCGCCGGAGCGCGTCTTGAACGGCTTGTTGTCCTCGCCCAGCATCACGCCGAAACCGACGTGCTCGAGCGAGACCTTGTCGTCGGCATAGCCCGCCTTGCGCGAAAGCGTGAAGAGCTGCTGGAAGTGCAGCCC
>JAVBUM010000017.1:0-73414 GCA_031555325.1 Niveibacterium sp.
GAGAATCCGCCGGCCTGGGCGATGTAATCGCGTGCCGATGCGCCTTCCTGGTACACAAGCGTGTTCGGGAACATGACTTCGCCGCCTACGGAGACGAGCGCGCTGCGTTCGGGCACTCGGATCACATCACCATCTTCAAGCAGCATGTCGCTCGCTGTCTTTCGATCGGATGCGAGCACGACTTGTCCGCGCGGATTGATCGTACGTGCGCGTTCGACAAGTTTGAGGATTTGATCGGCTTCACGGCTCCGTAGCTGAGCTTCCTCATTGGTGGCTGAGCGTGCGCCGAGGGCGTAGTTTTCGAGCGAGCGAATCTGGATGTCGATGAGTTCCTTCTGGCGTGTGGCTACTGAGCGGCGGAAGAGCTGGATTGCTTCGAGGTTGGCCTGTTCGGGGGCACGTACTTGCGCCAGCGCATCCTTCAGGCGTGTGCCATAGGGCACGACCAGCGAGCGGGCGCCGAGGTGCGCACCTTCGATGCGGATGAGGAGAGTGCCTGGATACTTGTCGGCCACGAGCGAAACCTCGTCGCCATCGGTGATCGTTACGCCAGCAATCTGGTTGAGTGGATAGCTCTCGGATCGCCGCGTGGGGCCGGCGCGGCGTACGATGGAAAGATGCGTGGCATCGGGCTTGGGGCGTGCAAGCGCCAGCAATTGGCTGGCGGGGATCGTCGCCTGCGTGAATTCGAAGATATAGGGGTTGAGCGCTTCGCCTTCAACACTGACCGTGTGTTGGCGGGGTCCGACAACGATCGTGTCGCCGTCCTGCAGTTGCAGGCTTTCGAGTTGGCCGTCGAGCAGGAATTTGTAAAGATCGAAGCGCGCACGCGTACGGCTCCCTCGCTGCAATTCAATGGCGAGGTAGCTGCCGCGGTCGGGATCCACGCCACCCGCTTTGTCCAGGTAGTGCAGGATCGAATTGGAGGATAGGCCGCCATAAAGGCCGGGGGCGCGGACGAAGCCCGTGACGAATAGTTTCACGGGCTGTGCCGTTTCCAGTGAAGCATAGACACCCACATTTGAGCGGTAGGTCTTCTTTATTCGTGCTTCGATAAATGCATTGAGTTCGGAGTTCTTTACGCCGAGCAGGTTGATCGGCCCCACGTTGGGAATAAAAATGTTCCCCTGAGGGTCGATTGGTTGGGCTGAATCGAGGTTATAGGCGCCCCACATTCGCACCAGCACTCGATCACCTACTGCGAGTTCGTAGCCTGGATTGAATCCACTGGCAATGCTGCCGGCAAAATTGCCTGCGAAGAGCTGAGAGCCGAACAGCAGGCGACGCTTGTCGTCTGGTACGGGCGGGATGATCGCTGGAGACGAGTTCGCAGGTGGTGGCGAAGCCGTGTTGAAGCGAATCGTGCTCGGACGTGGAGCGTCCAGCATCGTGTCGCTGGCGCTCTCGGAAGCGGTCCCTCGGCCACGTGAGTAATTCTGGGACGGGGAAACGTCCTCGACGTTTTGTGCCGCGACAGGCTGCAGGCCCGTGACGGTAAGGATGAGCAAGAAGGCGTGAAGTGCGTTTCGCATTGGAGTTCAGTACTGGTGCTCGCGGATCGTCGCGAGAATCAGGGTCACGATGGCATACAGCAGCGCAGTGACCACCAATAGGGTGGCGAGGTTGTAGATTCGGCGCGGGTATTCGGCGCGTTCGGGCAGCGTTGGCGACTGGATTGTGACCATTCCCTTGAGCTTTCGGGTGGCTTCCATCCGGGCTGCCTCTACCGCTGTCAGCGCAAGTTTGTAGGTACCTTCTGCAAATGCCACGTTTTGCATGAGGCCGTGGTATTCCGCCGCTAGCGCGTTCACGCGGAGCGAGTCGGGGCCGGAAGTGGCTGAAGCGCGTTCTTGCTGAATCTGGGCGCGGATGGCGGAGATTTGGTTGCGCAGCGATGCCACCTGAAAAGAGTCTTCATTCAGGTATGCCAGCAGTCCCTTTTCTTCAGCTTCGAGCTTGACCAATGTGGCGCGGAGCTGGCTGTCGACTGCGCCAGCCGCCTGTGCCTGCGCCATTGGGTCGAGTACTTTGTGCTGGGCCTGGAAGCTGAGAACGCTCTTCTTGGCGTCGGTCAGGCGCCCTTCCATCCTGTTCAGTTCGCGTTCGGCAAAACTGAGCTGCTCTCCAGCGATATGACGCGAATAGCTGTTCACGAAACGTTCGCTTTCGGCAACGATCGCGCGATTGAGCTTCTGGGCGAACTGTGGATCGAAAGCTTGGACCTTCAACGTGAGCATCGACGAACTGTCGTCGTAAAGTAGCTCAATGTGATTCTGAAAGTACTCCAGAAAATCCTCGCGCGTGGCGTTCGCCGGCAACTGTTGCAAGGGGTCGTGCGTCGCATGCTCGAAGTACTTGCGAAGTCCGAGCTGTTGGTCGAGGCGGCCAAGCATATCTGCCGAAAGAACATAGCGACGCAGATAGACAACGTCCTCGTGCGAAGCGCCGGTGACGCCTCCGAGCAGTGTGGAAAGCCCCGAGAAGCTGGAATGTGACTGGTCTGCCTGTCTTACAGTCACGATCGATTCGCTGACGTAGCGATCTTCCGCGACGATGCCGAAATAGGCGGCTGCCAGGAGTAAGGGGATAACGATCATCAGCACCGCCAGTCGTCGGTGCGTCAGTTTGTCTAACAGGTTTCTCATGAAAGAGGTTTCAACTGTTGGTAGGCGTCTATGCCAGCCTGGACGTCGGCGAAAAGGGTCGCCTGTCCGCCATCCACGAGGACGACGACATCGCAGAGCCGGCGAACGTCACTCATGCTGTGAGAGACGAGAATGACTTTGGAGGTGGCGACGCGCTCCTTGAACAGGGCCTGGCTCTTCTTCTTGAAATGCGCATCGCCAACCGACATGCCTTCGTCGATCAGGTAGTAGTCAAAATCAAAAGCAAGCGAAAGGCCGAATCCAAGGCGTGATCGCATGCCAGACGAATATGATTTGACCGGAAGGTCGAAATATTCACCGAGCTCTGCAAAATCCTCGACGAATCGGACCTTCTCCCGCATTGCCTCGCGGACGGCACCGTAAATGCGGCATACAAAGCGTACGTTGTCGCGTCCTGTAAGGGATCCCTGAAACCCTCCAGAAAGACCGAGTGGCCAGGAAATGCTCTTGTCGGTGAGTACTCTCCCGCTATCTGGCGTATCAATCCCCCCCAAGAGGCGCATCAACGTGGATTTTCCAGCGCCGTTGCGGCCGATGAGTCCGATGCTGACATGTTCTGGAAAGCTGAAATTCAGCGACCTGAAAACGTAGCGTCGTCCATGTGGTGTCACGTAGGACTTCGTGAGGTTCTGTAGCTCGATCATTGGTCAGGCTTCTCGCAACAGCGCGAGTCGACGGACCCGATACAGCGAAAGCCCGAGAGCAAAGAAAACCAAAGCGAGGGCTGCTGGGTATGCGAGCGTAATTCCTTCAACCAACGAATACTGCGTGAAGAAAAAACTGCGAGAGACTTCGAAAAGGTGCAGTAGCGGATTCCAGAGGAGATAGGGATGAACAACGCTCGGCAATGCCTGGATTGGCATCATGATCGCCGAAAGGAAGTAGAGAGGAAAGAAAACCAAGGAAAGCGCCACCCTCAAACGAGGAAGCGCATGGCATGCAACCGAAAATGTAACGCCCAGTCCAAATCCAAATGTAATAATCAGCGCAAATGAGCCCATCCACTCAAGTGGCCGATGGGGAAGAACATTGTGGTTTCCCCAGAACGCAAGAAGTCCAAATGTAATGAGCAATACGACGACGCTGAGTACAACCTCAAGAAATGCTCGTGCAATAAAAGTATCGAAGGGCTTGACGGGCCTGTAGCTGAACAACCCGCGATTCGAGTTGATTGCGTCTGTCAGTCGGAGGGCGAGTGTCCGAAGTAAAAAGAATGGAAGCAATCCGGTGGCCAGAAAAACAGGATAGTCAATATTCGGAAGCTTGGCGGCACGCCATGTCCCAAATAGGAACACGTAGATCAAGACGTGCGAAAGTGGCTCGACGAGCGTCCAGAAAGCACCGATCCAGCGACCGCCGAATCGGGTTTTCAGTTCGCGAATGACAAGCGCAAATACGACAGATTTCTGAACCGAAATTGGCGTTCTGTATTTCATCTTCGGCTGTTGGGTTTTGCGTTTTTGCTAAATTCTCCGGAAACAGTGTTTCTGTGCGATTTTTGATTGGAGCGGAACCGCTGCCATCCGGATCAATATGAAGATGAGAGGTTAAGCTGGCGGCATTTTCGGTGTCAATTTGCTCTTCTTGTCCGTATTTCAATGAAAAACTGATTGTTGATATTTTTTGAAATATGTATTAACCGTTTGATTTTTATATGTTTATTTCATGTATTTCTTATATTTAAATTTCTTTTGGGTATCCGTAATGGATTTGTGATGAGGGTGGCGCTGATGATCTGACGAGCGGGTGAATCTGCAAATACATGAATTCTTGATTTAGGTCGAATTCCTTGCCTCGGCAAGCCCTACAGTTTGGGGCCTTATCTTCTAGAACTCTTCATATAAATGCTGGTTGCATTGTGCACTCGATTCTCTAACGGCGACAAAAATGACCGTTCGTATTGATGCACCGGCTTCTATCCTTGGTCTGATGCATTGGCAAAGGATTCTTCTCCTGCAAGGACCGATGGGTCCGTTTTTCGACAACCTTTCGCGTTGGCTGTCGGCACAGGGGCGGCAGGTCTGGAAGGTGAACTTCAACGGTGGGGACCGTTATTTTTACGGGCAACCTGAGGTCTTTGACTATGTCGAAGGTGAAGATTCATGGCCTGCATGGATAGAGTCGCTGCTCGGGGAACTTGGTATTGAGGCGATCGTGCTGTTTGGCCAGAGTCGCCCGATGCACGTTGCCGCATCACGCGTTGCGCGCCAACTTGGAATAGCCGTTCTGGTGTTCGAAGAAGGCTATCAGCGCCCAAACTATGTGACCCTTGAGGTCGAGGGCGTCAATGGGGACTCAAGGGTGCCGGCAAGCGCCGAGTTCTATCGATCCTTGCCGCGCCTGCGTCGGCCTGCGACGGTCCCCGTTTCACAACCGCTCTGGAAGCAGTACTGGATCTGCTGTCAGTACGGTTCGGCTGCATTGCTGCAGAGTTGGCGTTTTCATCGCAATCGCCACCATCGGTCACTCAACCCCATCAGCGAATGCTATAGGTGGTGGATTCTGACGTGGGTACGCAAGTTCTGGCGCGGCTGGGTCGAGCGAGGGATGCTCGAAATGCTGACCGCGCCCGAGCGCAGCAAGCGCTGGTTTCTTGTCCCGCTACAGGTACGGAATGACAGCCAGGTCTGGTATCACTCACGGTTTGGCACGGTCGAGGTTTTCATCGGCGAGGTCATAGAGAGCTTCGCGCGTTACGCCGATGGCGGAGACTGGCTGGTGCTGAAACACCATCCGCTCGATCGGGCCTATAGCAACTATGCAAGTTCGATTCGCCGACATGCTGTACGGCATGGTGTTGGCGATCGGGTTTTCTATATTCACGACCAACATCTCCCCACGTTACTGGATCACGCCAAAGGCGTTGTAACGATCAACAGCACTGCTGGCATGCAGGCGCTTCACCATGGTGTGCCGGTCAAGGTCAAGGGGGACGCCATTTACGCAGTCTCCGGGCTCGTTGCGTCTTGTCCGTTATCGGAGTTCTGGCGCGAACCGGGTGAAGTGGATATGGATCTTTATCGGCGGTTCAGAGACTACCTCGTGCATGCAACGCAGCTGAACGGCTCGTTCTATGGGCGAGTGCCAGTGTTTGAACAGGCGGCCGAGTACTGCACTTTTCACGGCCTCGATATGCGGCCAAAAGAATGGGCAATGTTTGTCCATTCTTTGCATTCGCAAATATTCTGGGAGGCGAACGTGGGGCGCCATGAATCACCATCCGAGACAACGGGCGCTATTTCAAGAGAGCGTTTCATGGGCATGGCCCGACAGTTGAGTTGCATATTGTTGGTTGGAATATGCCTGTTGGGGGCGGTCGAGGCGGCGGAAACGCAACGCTGGTCGCTCGGCGTGGCAGTCGGACAGGCGTTGGACAGCAATCTCCCCGAGGTCATTCCAAATGCACTGAAGGGCGATCTCGAGTTTGGTCCTGCTTACCTCAATGGATTGCTGGTCCGGCGTGATCTGGGCGAGACCGATCCAATCGGCGCCTGGATCCGTGGCGCTGGGGTGCCATTGGCAACGAGCATCGAACTGTTCGCAGCGAAGGCGCACGGGGAGACGAGTAACGTTGAAGTGGCGCTCGATTGGCGTCCGGCCTTGACTCTATGGTCAGCGGGTTCGTGGGGGGTTGATCTGGCTTGGGGGCTGGGTGTGACGCATAGTTTCGGGAAGCCGTGGTCGGACTATTACGATCCCGATCGACCGGAAGGCTATCGCACGCTATTCCATATGGCGCCAGAGCTTGCCCTGCGGTACGGGGCATGGACCGCTGGCTTGAGGATTCATCATGGGTCCGGGCTCTATGGCATCGTGGCGCCACGTCACGTCGGCTGGAACTACCTTACGCTGACGCTTGTCCGAGAACTCTAGGCGTTTGGGCTGAAGGGGCCACTGGACTATGGGCGGGAAGCGTCACTGCCCGGAGCTGGGGGCTGCGGCGCTAGAGGGTGCGGCAGGGATGGCTCCGTCCGGCGCACTGGTTGCCGCTTGGCCTTCCGAGGGGCCACTCTGATCCGTCCGAATTTCCGATTCCGTACCCGTGTCATCCCCTTTTTTCTTTTTTCGCAGCGCTTTCGGCAGATTTGGCGGCAACTGGGGGCGAACGACTTCGATCTTCTGCTCAGTCATGTAGTCGTTCATTTCGCGCCAGCCGGCAAACACCGCCGCCTGGGATGCGTTTGGATTGATCTGGTAGCAGTCCTCCAGTGCGCGGCCCGCATGACGGCATGCTGCGCCAATGGCATGCGCGTCGGCTTCACTGATCTTGCCGGGGAGGGGGATCTGGTCGCAGGCGGTGCAGGAGATGACGGCAAGGGCGGTGAAAATGAGACGCATAAGATTGACTCCGGGGGTATGCAACACCACTTACGGTCCGGAATGTCAAAACTTGACGACGAGTGCGAACACAGGCGCGGTGATGCATATAATCAAGTGCTCGTCTATCCTCTAGCTATTCGTCATGAAAAAATCAGCACTGTCCTTGGCTCTGCTTGGTATCTTTGCTTGTTCCGTCGTGCAGGCTGCACCGAAGAAGGCGGCCAAGACGCCTGCGGCGCCTGCGCAGGTTGAACTCGTGAGCCAGCTTCCGGCGGAGAAGCGTGAAGCACTTCTCGCTCTGATCGAGCGCTTCAACGCGCAGGAAAAGGGTGGCGCGAAGGTCGTGCTGGCGGACCGCGCCTGGAATGCCCAGACCCTACCGACGCTGATGATTCTTGGCAGCGAGAGTGAGGCGGAGCTGCTTGCCACGCCAGCACGCTATACGGCGCTGGGCGCGGTGATGAAGGGTGCGGGGGAGCCGCTCGAAGTTGCCCGTGGGGTGACTGGCTTGACGCCGCCGAGCTTTGGCGAGCCTGGCAAGATCGTCGCGCTGCCCGTTGCGCTCGATACTCCGGTGCTGTTCATCAATCAGGATCAATTCCGAAAGGCGGGTCTTGACCCGGCGACGCCGCCGAAAACTTGGCTTGATGTGCAGACTGCCGCCGCCAAACTTTATGACGTTGGTGTTGCCTGTCCGGTGACGACGGTACAGCCGGCGAAGGTTCTGATCGAGAATCAGAGCGCATGGCACAACACACCGTACGCAAATGCTAGCGGGGGGCTGGTAATCAACGGACTTGGGCACATCCGACACCTTGCCCGCATGGCGAGCTGGCAGAAGTCGAATTATCTGCAGATCTTCGGCCACGGTAACGAAGCGGTTGGCCACTTCGCCAACAATGAGTGCGGGATGCTGCTGGCGGGTCAGTCGGCGATGCCTGAAATCAGCAAGGGTGGCTTCTCGGTCGGCGTCTCACATCTGCCGTATTACGACGATGTAGCTGGCGTACCCCAGAATACGATCGCCGATGGGCTTGCGCTGTGGGTGGGTGCTGGTAAGAGCGCGGCGGAATATAAGCTTGCGGCGCGTTTCGTGCGGTTCTGGCTGGAGCCTAGCCAACAGATCGACTGGCAGCGGACTGCCGGCTACCTGCCACTGAATCGCGCTGGCGCGTTTGCCGCGTCGAGCCAGTCGCTCGGACCGGAATTGCCGAACATCCGCGTGGCTATCGCCCAGCTCACCAACAAACCGGCTACTGCCTATTCGCGTGCGACATCGACTGGGCATAGCGCCCGAATGAATCGCGTGGTCGAGGAGCAGCTCGATACGGTCTGGAATCAGGGGGTTGCGGCCAAGCTTGCACTCGATACTGCTGTATCTCGCGCCCAGCCCGTGGTCGTTGCATCTGGCGGCAAGCGCAAGGCGCGCTGAATTGATACGGACGGCCGGAATCGTGTCTTTCTGGCCGTCCTCCAGCACCATGAAGCCTTGGCCGCTGCCCGCCGTCATTGCCCATCGCTGTGGGGGGACGCTGGCCCCCGAGAATACGTTGGTCGGGCTAGAAATCGCGATTGCGCATCATTGCGCGGCTGTCGAGTTCGATGTGATGCTTTCGGGTCGTGGTACAGCGGTTCTGATCCACGACGAGACCCTCGAACGTACCACCGATGGTTCGGGCCGCGTGTCCGAGACCCCGGATGAGCAGTTGTTCTCGCTCGACGCGGGCAGCTGGAAATCATCACGTTTCATTGGGCAGCGCGTTCCCCGGCTTTCTGATGCGTTGGAGCGTTGTGCGTCGCTCGGACTTGCGGTGAACGCCGAAATCAAACCGGCAAGAGGGTTCGAGCGGGCTACAGGCCGTGTGACGGCAGCCTTGTGTGCTGAATTCGCCGGCCGCATCCCGATCTTGCTTTCATCCTTTTCCATTGATGCGCTTGCATCTGCCATCGAGATTGCGCCGGACTTGCCTCGAGCCCTGCTTGTCGAACGCCTACCCACCCGTTGGAAGGCGCGTGTGACCGCACTTGGCCTGGATGGTTTTGTGTGTGACACACGGCATCTGCGTGAGCGGATTGCACGGCAGATACGCGACGCTGGGCTCGGACTCGCGGTTTATACCGAGAACGATCCCGGCCGTGTTGCGCTACTGCGCAGCTGGGGCGTGCAGAGTGTCATCACCGATCGCCCTGATCTTCTTGCCGCCATCTGAATCGGGGGGCGCAGCTCAAGGGGGAACTGCCGGAATAGAGCGCGATTCGGCTAGAATCAAGGGTTTTCATTTCTAAACCCGCGCGCCCGCGCGACCGACCGGAACGCCATGAAAAGCGCAGAAATCCGCCGACAGTTTCTCGACTTCTTCGCCTCGAAGGGTCACCAGATCGTGGCTTCCAGCTCGCTGGTGCCGGGCGACGATCCGACGCTCCTGTTCACCAACGCCGGGATGAATCAGTTCAAGGACGTGTTCCTCGGCTTCGACAAGCGTCCCTATAACCGTGCCACGACCTCGCAGAAATGCGTGCGTGCGGGCGGCAAGCACAACGACCTCGAAAACGTCGGCTATACCGCGCGCCACCATACCTTCTTCGAGATGCTCGGCAACTTCTCGTTCGGCGACTACTTCAAGCGCGACGCGATCAAGTACGCGTGGGAGCTTCTGACGGAGGTCTACCAGCTGCCTGCGGAGAAACTCTGGGTCACGGTGTACGCCGAGGACGACGAGGCCTACGACATCTGGACGAAGGAGGTTGGCGTACAGGCCGAACGGGTGATCCGCATCGGCGACAACAAGGGTGCGCGCTACGCCTCGGACAACTTCTGGATGATGGGCGACACCGGCCCCTGCGGCCCGTGTACCGAGATCTTCTACGACCACGGCCCGCAAATCTGGGGCGGCCCGCCGGGAAGCCCGGACGAAGACGGCGACCGCTACATTGAGATCTGGAACAACGTGTTCATGCAGTTCAACCGCGACGAGGCTGGCGTGATGCATCCGCTGCCCAAGCCCAGCGTTGACACCGGCATGGGCCTCGAACGCGTCTCGGCCGTGCTGCAGCACGTGCATTCGAATTACGAGATTGACCTGTTTCAGAACCTGATCAAGGCCGCTGCGCGCGAAACGAAGGCTGCCGACATGGATAGCCCGTCGCTCAAGGTGCTGGCCGACCACATCCGCGCCTGCTCGTTCCTGATCGCCGACGGCGTGATTCCGGGCAACGCGGGCCGCGGCTACGTGCTGCGCCGGATCATCCGCCGCGCCATCCGCCACGGCTACAAGCTTGGTGCGCGCGGTGCATTCTTCCATCGCTTGGTGCCGGACCTCGTTACCGAAATGGGCGAGGCCTATCCGGAACTCGTGCGCGAACAGGCCAAGATCACCGCGATCCTGAAGGAAGAGGAAGACTCCTTCTTCAAGACGATCCAGAACGGCATGGAAATCCTCGAAGCCGCGCTCGCCGCGATGGCTGCCGATGGCAAGACCGAACTGGATGGCGAAACCGCCTTCAAGCTGCACGACACCTACGGCTTCCCGCTCGATCTGACGGCCGACATCTGCCGTGAGCGTAATTTCAGCGTTGATTCCAAGGGCTTCGACGCCGCGATGGCGCGCCAGCGTGAACAGGCGCGTGCCGCGGGCAAGTTCAAGATGGCCGCCGCACTCGAATACGCCGGCAAGCCGACCGCCTTCCACGGCTACGAGAAGCTCGCCGTCGATGGCGCGACCGTGCTTGCCGTGTATGTCGACGGCACCTCCGTCACTGCCGCCAAGGCCGGCCAGGACGCTGTCATCGTGCTCGACGATACGCCGTTCTATGCCGAGTCCGGCGGTCAGGTTGGCGATGCAGGCGTGCTGCAGAACGGCACGATGCGCTTCGTCGTCGAAGACACGCAGAAGATCCAGGCCGACGTGTTCGGCCACCACGGCCAGGTCGTCGAAGGCGAGATCGCAGTCGGCGACACGCTTTCCGCGCGTGTCGACGGCGAACGCCGCGGCCGCACCGTGCGCAACCACTCGGCCACCCACCTGATGCACAAGGCGCTGCGCGAAGTGCTCGGCCCGCATGTGCAGCAGAAGGGCTCGCTGGTCGACGCCGACAAGACGCGCTTCGACTTCGCGCACAACGGCCCGCTGACCGACGACGAAATCCGCCGCATCGAAGGCATCGTCAATCGCGAAGTCCTCTCCAACGCAGCGACGCTCGCGCGCGTGCTGCCGATCGAGGAAGCACAGAAAACTGGCGCGATGATGCTGTTTGGCGAAAAGTACGGCGACGAGGTGCGCGTGCTCGACATCGGTACGTCGCGCGAGCTCTGTGGCGGTACGCACGTTGCGCGTACTGGCGACATTGGTCTCTTCAAGGTCATCTCGCAGGGGGGCGTGGCCGCGGGCATCCGCCGCATCGAAGCCGTGACCGGCGAAGCTGCGCTGGCGATCGTGCAGAAGCAGGACGCGTTGCTAGGCGAACTGTCGGCCACGCTGAAGGTGCCGGCCGAAGAGGCTGTTGCTCGCGTCGGACAGATCCAGGAGCAGGTCAAGGCGGTCGAGAAGGAACTGGCGAAGCTCAAGAGCCAGATGGTGCTCCTGCAGCTCGACGATCTCGTCGCCGCCGGTATGCGCACGATCAAGGGCGTGAAGTTCGTCGGCGCGCGGCTCGAAAATGTCGATGCGGCAGCGTTGCGCGACGTTGCCGACAAATTGCGCGACCGCGTGGGCGAGGGCATCGTGCTCGCGGCGTCGGTGGTTGATGGCAAGGTCGCGCTCGTCGCGATGGTTACCAAGTCGATGACCGACAAGGTCAAGGCTGGCGAGATCGTCGCCGCTGCGGCGCAAATCGTCGGTGGCAAGGGCGGCGGACGCCCTGACATGGCGCAGGCGGGCGGTACGCAACCGGAGAGATTGCCGGAGGCGCTTGAGACTGTCGTGCAATTGCTAGAGTCGAAGCTTTGACCAGCGTTTGAATGAAGGCCGCCTTTGGGCGGCTTTTTTCGTTTGACGGAGTGGATGGATGGACAAGCTGCGAGCAGGTGTCAGTGTTGAGACACTCAATGCCCGAGGATCGGGCTATTTGCCAGGACACCATGGATTTGAAGTCCTGGAATTGGAGCAGGGCAGGCTGGTCGCCCGACTGCCGCTGGGACCAGAGGTGATGGCGCCAAACGGTTTCCTGCACGCCGCGAGCGTGGTCCTGCTCGCCGATACGGCCTGTGGCTACGGCACGATCGCTCACCTTCCTGAGGGGGCAAAGAGCTTTACCACCATCGAACTGAAGGCGAACTTCCTGTCTACGGCGCGCGAGGGCGAGGCACTCTGCGAGGCTCGGGCGATGCACTTGGGACGCCAGACGCACGTATGGGATGCCATGGTTTATCGGCCGGATGGTACGAAGATGGCGCTGTTCCGTTGTACTCAGATGATTCTTTGGCCGAAGGGCGACGAGGTGCGGCCCGGCTAAGAAAGGGGGCTGGCGCCTTGCTGATCGTGTGGAGTCGGATTCAGCCCCGGCTCCGCATTCTGGTCTGCCCGACCACGGTGCTCCAGACTGGGGATTCGTGCGGAAATCCAATTTTTGACAAAATCGAAAGTTTCGCGCCTCTGATGCGTCACGTATGCTCAGGTATTACATTGCCTGACATGATCACAACGTGACGAAGATGCAAGAGACCGGCGGTATCCCGCCGTACTGGACTCGCTTCCCATCCTTCTTCATCTACCCATTCATGGCTGAGCCGTTGATGGCGTGTCTGGGTCTTGCGCTGTTGGCGACGTTAGCGGCCTGGCTGTTTTCCCCGATCAATTTCATCCCTGGGTTCTTCTTTTTCATCGGTACGATGCGGTATGGCTTCTTGGTGCTCGAACGCACTGCGCGCGGCCATCTCGACGATCGCACGGTGATCTTCGATTCGCAACACGGCGGCAAGTATTTGCCCTACAAGCAGATCGCGGTGGTCATGCTTGCTCTGACGCTTGCTGGATGGGTCGCCGGGGCTGCAGGACCGAATGCCGCGATGGTGGTCCTTGCCGTACTTGCGTTGTTCTGGCCGGCCAATACCATGGTGCTGGCCCTGACCAACAGTCTCGGCGAGTCGATTTCGCCCGGCCGCCTCTGGTACATCGCCTCCAGGATGGGGTTGCCCTATCTTGGGCTGTGCGGCTGCCTCTTCCTACTGACGTTCTGCGGCCCGACGTTGTTCGGTATCGTCGGACCGAGGCTGCCGAAGCTCTTGGTTGCTCCGGTCTTCGGTTTCATCATGAGCTTCTTTACGGTCGTGATGTACCGGATGATGGGCTACGTCATCTACCAGTATCACCACGAACTGGATATCGACGTGCGAGTGGGCTTCGATCAACAAGAGGTTGCTGCAGCATTCGATTCGCACGCCACGCGTGGGGCGAAGATGGCTGCACTGATTCGCGATGGCGACAACGACGGCGCGATTGCGCTTGCCCGCGAAGCCCTTCGCGAGGCGCCAGGGGATCATGAAGCGCACGTGCGACTACACCGCTTGCTTGGGGCGATCCCTGCGTGCGAGGACGAATTTCTGCATCACGGTGCTGACTGGCTGAAAACGCTGGTGCATGCACAACGTAACCCGCAAGCGGTCGAAGTTTTCGAGGCACTGGCGTCGCGGCGCCCGGGCTTTCGTCCCACAGATGCCAGCATCGTACTGCCGCTGGCCGAGGCTGCTTTTGCAGCGAGGCGCTTCGAGACCACCGGAAACCTCTTGCGCGGTTTCGACAAGTTGCACCCAGGCCATCGTGATATCCCGTCGATTTACCTGCTTGGTGCACGGTTCCTGATCGAGCATCGGCGCGATGACGTCCAGGCCGAAAGGGTGCTCGTGGCACTTCGCACTTACTTTGCGGGTCACCCTTCGGCTGTTGAGGCGGAGAAGCTGCAGCAACTCATCATGCGGCTGCGCGCGGTCGGCTAGGCGTCGTTCGGGGTTACCAGATGGGGATAGCGCTTCACCAGAACGTTGTGGGCACGCTCGGCTCGCTCGCGATAGCCCGCCTGACGCAGCGATCGTGCCAGCCGCTTCAGCAGGGGCGCCGACACGCGCCCCTCCGGATCGCGAGCCACGATGCGCAGCAGCAGCGACTCGACGGTCTCGAATTCACCCGCATCGATCAAACGCCACGCGATGCGATCGAGCCCGCGCAGGGAGAGTGCAGGCGTCTTGACATCGGTGTTCTTGATTTCCTTGAACGCGATGGCGATCAAACGCGCGTCGATCCAGCAGTCGCCTTTTCCGGAGCGCCGGATCAAACGTCGTGCTGCCTGACCCACGAGACCACAGTTGGGTACGAGCATGGCTACACGGAAGAACTCGCACAGCGCAATGTCGTCGTGTGGCGCAAGTTTCACGAGGCGGCGGTAGATGGGCAGCGCCCGATCGAAGCGCGCTACGGCCATGTGCTGAGCCGCCTGCTCGCGAAGCTCGACTATTTGTGCCTCGGTATCCAGGCGTTCGACGTTGGCCGTGGTACGGCCGCCGCGCAACAGCCGGTAGAGGCTGACAAGCACTGCTCCGGTCACGAATCCGCCGAAATGGGCGAGGTAGGCGACGCTGCCACCGCGATCAAGTACGAATTGCTGCATCAGCTCGTTGGCAAGCCAGATCGGAAGTACCACGATCGCAGGCCATCGTACGGTGTTGAAGAAGATCAGGAACCAATAGAAGAAACGGATTCTGCGCATGCCGAACAGCACGACATATGCGGCCGTCACGCCTGCGATCGCACCCGACGCGCCCAGCGTATAGCCGTGGTGTCCCATTGGCAGGAATATGTCGGGTGCCGATGCCCCGAGGCCGCTGGCAAGAAAGAGCAGCAGGAATCCGACACTGCCCAGCCCCGCTTCCACTGTAAAGCCGACGATGAACAGCACGACCATGTTGCCGACCAGATGCGTCATGTTTGCATGCAGGAACATGTGGCTGAACAGCGTCATCGCCGTTGGGTGATCGGGCCGAAGGCTGTACCGCAGTGTGAAAATCTGCGAGCGCAGTTTTTCGTACGCGTCGCGCTGGTCGCGCCATCGCTGGTACACCGGGTTGTCCGGCGTGATGATCCGCCCGCCCTCCAATCGCTCCATGAAGTCGCTATCGGCCTCCATCTGTGCAAGGACTATTGCTGGCGTCTGCCGGATTGCCGGGGTGAGCTGCTTTGCCAGCTCTGGCTTGCCTCGCCACGTGAGGTCATTGATATAGGCGGGCAGCTCCAGTGCGGGCAAGTCCGAATGCGTGTAGCGGGATACCGCAGCCTCCTCTCGCTCGTGGTCGGAGCCTTGGAGAAAGACGAAGACAATCGTGCACAGCACGATCAGCACCAACGTCACGATTGGTGGACGACTCCAGTTGGGTCGGTTAGGAAGCGGAAGAATCAGCATGGCTCTGGCGGAGTTGCGGCCGGAGGAGTTGACGGCCCGTCGAGTATGCCGGAAGCCGGAGCATGTGCCAGCGGGAACAGGGCACGTTTTCGGCCGCATTTCACTATGCCCGTTCATGGGCTTTTTCTTGCTTTCCAGGCGGGATAAAAATGACAGATCGTTTTCGCGTGGTGCTTGCTGGCAGGATTCTCCCTGGCCATGACCCCGCTGTGGTGCGTGAATCCGTTGCGCAGGCATTCCGCCTGGATGCCGCCGGGCTCGACAAGTTTTTCTCCGGTCGGGCAGTAGTGGTTCGACGTGACGCGAGTGCAGAAGAAGCTGAGAGGCTCGTTGCGCACATCCGCAGGCTCGGGCTTGCGGCCATGGCACAACCATTGCCAGCTGCTCAGCCTGCTGTGCCACCCACCGCGACCACTACTGAGGTTGCGGCGACCGGCGGGCACGTGTCAGCGCGCAACACCGCAGTGGCGTCTCGAAATACGGTGGCTGGCGGGCCAGACGAACTCTTCAGCCTCGCCTTGCCGTCGCACGCGTCCTCACCCGTGCTCGTGAGAGCCAGCGGGCCAGATCGGCCAGATGCGAACGGCATTATCTGTCCGCGGTGTGGAGAAATGCAGCCCCGCCGCACTCTGTGCCGCGTCTGCGGCCTTGACATGCCTCGCTATCAAGCTGCGAAGGACGCCGCAGAACAAGAAGCACGCGAGGGGCCCGTTGCAGGTAAACCATCGAGCACATCGCGGCATGAGCCGGTCGTTGAGCAGGCGGGTGTGGATGTGCCGCTGCTCGGTTTCAGTTTTTTCGGGCGCCTGGGCCGGCTTGGTTATGTATCCGTCGGTTTGTTGAGCTGGGCCTTGCTGTTTGCAGCGATTGCACTTTCGGTTGTCAGCGGGTGGAGGTTGCTTGCTGGTCTGTGTTTTGTTGCCCTCATTTACTGGAGCTTACGCTCCACGGTCCTGCGTCTACATGACACGGGGCGTAGTGGATGGATGGCGCTCTTGCTCATTGTTCCGCTGGTCGGCGCGGTGCTGAGCCTTGCTCTTCTGTTTATGCGGGGTGAGTATGACGACAATGATCACGGCGCACAGCCCGGTTCGATGCGAGGCGGCGCATTCCTCGGCGGGCTGGTAGCCTTGATTGCATGCACCACCCTGATGGTTGCAGCGGGTCAGCGGAATCCGGAAGAGTTTATGAAGATCGCCTCAATGATGGGGCTGCAGAAGCAGATCGGCGGTATGTTGGAAAATGATAAACCCATACCTCAATCTGGTCTGCCCACTTACGCGCAGGATAATGTTGTTGTCATGTATGCGCTGCGGGATTGCGATGTATGCGAGCAGACGCGAGTCTGGCTGGAGGAACAGCCGTTCCAGTTTAGTGAGGAAGTGCTCAATGATCCAAGAATGATGATTGAGTTGCGGGCGCGGCTGGATGCTCAGGGGTACGCCGGTGAAGACGTCCAGCTGCCGGTCGTCGAGGTCAATGGTGTGCTGCTACCGAACAATCCGTCGCGCGATGCAATTCGCCGCAAGTTGCGGGTTGTGGAAGGGTGATCGGTGTTCAGCTTCCCAGCGTTCGTGCGCGATGTATGGCTTCCGCGCGCTTGCGGATGTCGAGCTTCGAGTAGATGTGATTGATGTGCGTTTTGACGGTAGCCAGCGACACGAACAGCTTTGCTGCGATCTGTTCGTTGGTGAACTGGTCGCCAATGAGCTGCAAGATCTCCCATTCCTTGGCAGTAAGGCCGGCGGGCGGGTGAGCATCTCCAGCGGAGCTGGCTCGCGGCGCAATCGCTTGCGATGGCGCGAGGAACCGTTGTACGAGCGCGCGCAGGAATGGGCGCGCGAGTGCATCGGCACCCAGTTTCTGGTGCGCGAGCAGGGTTTCGAGTGGCCCCAGAGCGCGGGGCGCAAGCCATAGCCAGTCGAGCGCCTCATTGTTGTGTGCGTCGAGGCGGATCTGTTCGAGTAACCGTGCAGTGTCGCCAGTGGTGAGTGCGAGCACGCGCCGTGCTGAGGCGGCGATGCTTGCGGCACCGGTTTCTGCACGGGTATCCACGATGGCTTGCAGGCGATCCATGTCGACGGAGGCTCCGCCAAGCAGCCATGCACCATTGCAGTACACATCGCGCCAATCGCGATGGATCGAGTCAGGCCAGGGTTCGGCACTCGCGCGCGTCGCCGTCTCGACCAAGCCATCCGTGTCGGCATTCCGAACTCGCAGCCAAAGGCGGGGCAGCAGTGCTTCCAGGCGCCACTTCAGGGCGACGAAGCGCTCAGCCATTTCCTGCTCTAGCCGTGCGACGCCTTCACGGGCGGACTCGCTTGCGCCATCCAGCAACTGTGCTGTTGTGTCGAGCACCAAGTACGGAAAGTGCCAGTACTCGCCGTAGGACTCGGTTGCTCCTCGTCCGGCTTCCATGGAGCGCCGTGCGGCTGTGGTGTCAAGGCGGCGTAGGTGGATCAACGCCTCCAGTCTTGCGGTGGAGTCCACCATGTCGGGGCTTTCGAGGCCTACTGCTCGGATGCGCTGGCGTCTGTCTGCACACATACGCAAGGCGATGTCGAAGTGACCAGCCAGGAAGGCCAAGCTCGCGCGTTCATGCAGTGCGAGCAATTGCAGGTGGTCAAGTCTGTCACGGCTCGCGCAGGCCAGGACGTGGGTAATTGCAGCTTCGGCACCCTCCGCATCACCTTTGGCTACGCAGACGCCAGCGTGGATGAGTTCTGCCAGTGCATAGCTCGGATGCTGGTTGCCGCCGATCAGAGTCATTGCTTTCCGGGCCTCTTCCTCCGCACCAGCAAAGCCGTCATATTGATACGCAATGGATGCGAGCAAGGCATTGGCGGGTCCCGTCACGACCGTATTGCTGCCAGTGGCCAGCCTGTTGACTTCGGCTTCCGCATCGTGGGGGCGCTTCTGCACTTCAGCTCGCCAAGCGGCCTCAAGCAGGATGTGAGCGGGATCGTCCATGATCGCGGGCGTCGCATCGAGCAGGCTGCGCAGCCATTGGCGGTCGCGGGAAAATAGCAGCCGCCAGCCTGCTTCGCGCAGGACGCGGATGGGCAGTTCGATATCGCCCGTAGCGTCTGCTGCCTGCATGGCAAGCTCGGCGGCAAGGCCATGCTCGCCCCGGCCGAGCAGCACCGTCGTACCGGTCTCAACGGCCGACCGCCACTCTTCGATGTTGCGTTCGCGCCAAGCCTCCACAAGATATATGCGAAAGCGCGGCGCAAGTCGTACGCCGCCTCCGGGAAGACAAAGCGGCCCGGCTTCGACTGCAACCGCAAGCAAAGCGGCTTCAGCCTGAGTCTGGGAGCCGGAGCCGAGCGCCACGAGCGTGTCTGGGCGTGCCTCCGGGAGAAGGGCGACGCGGCCGAGCGCGGCGATGGCCTCATCCGAAAGCGCTCCAAGCCACGCTTCACGGAGCCACGCAGCGAGTTCAGGGTCGCGGTGGGCATCTGGATGTACAGCCGCGAGTCGTGCTCCCCACCACCCGCACCAGTCCGCAGCCTCGCCAGCGAGGCCCGCATCTTGCCATTCTTGCTGGGTGAGTGCGAGGTCGTGCGCGTTCAGGGCGGCGATTCGTCGCTGCGAGCGCCAGCGTGCGAGCGGTAGTCCGCTATGGTTGCGCCCGGCAAGCACGATGGACATACCGGGTGCGGCAGCTTCGATCGTTGCCGTGAGCGCTGCGGCGAACTGTGGCGATAGTTGCTCGCAACCATCCACAACGAGTAATCCCTTTTCGCCGCACGCATCAAGGGCTGCAGCGAGGCTCTCGGGTGTTGCATCGCGTCCCTCCAGCCAAGCTTGCGATCGCTTGAGTCCGCGCCAAAACATGCGGAGTGCACATGTTTTGCCGAAACCGCCGGGTGCGGTCACGGTAACGATCGGTCGGAGCAGGGCGGCTGCGAGCGCTGCCTGAAACTGCCTCCGTGGCTGGTCGGTAGCGAAGGGTGTGGGTGGAGAAAACGTTTGGGTAGAGGTCATTGGTCGATGCTACCGCTTCAATCAGCCGGTGGGGTTGAAGTTGCGTGCGGGTGCGTACAAGCATGCGATCCCTGCAACAGCGAGCCGATCACCCGACATGGAGTGGCGCGCCAGGCGACAATGAAGATGTGTTGCCGCCCCCCAAGCGATGTGAAGATATTGCTAGGCCGCAATTACGCGGACAAGGGACGAAAACCGCAGCGCCTCGTGCCAAACGTAGACGTCAGGGCTTCGTTTCACAATGGAATCCGGCAGCGAATCAGACAGCCGCCTGTCCTGCCTCTGGATTGCCCCATCGGTTTGCCGCGTTGCTTCTGGAGCGATCTGCTTGATGTCCTGCAAAAGGGACTACTGCGGTCAGTTCCTGCGACGGAATGCGTCAAGCGGTGAGGACTCACGCGAAAAGCCCATACGGCTGCCGTGACTGCAGGTTCTTGAAAAAACGCAAGAAAACACTATCAATATAAGAAAATCGTGGCATAATTCGCGCCCTTCCCCGGCTGCCGGCTACGAATTTTCGTATCGGCTGCATCGATCTCCAGCTTCCAGTACGGCCTATCTGATGGCCGACGTTTCGGTTGGCATCGGTGTTTTGTCGCCAACCTGCGTCGGTGCCAACGTGTCACCGCAGATTCTTTTGGCCAGATTGGTCGGGGCCATGATTTTGACTGGAGTTTTGCATGCAGCAGCCCTCGGGCTTTTCCGCCTTCGGCCTTGGCCGGACGATTGAACAGAATCTCGAACAACTCGGCATCAAGGCGCCGACGCCGGTTCAGCAGGAAGCGATTCCCATGCTGATGGCAGGCAGTGACCTGATTGCCTCTGCCCCTACTGGTACCGGCAAGACCGCCGCCTTCCTGCTCCCAGCGCTGTCGCGCCTGCAGGAGGCACCGAAGGTTCGCGGCATTGGGCCGCGCATCCTGGTGCTCACTCCTACACGCGAACTCGCGCAGCAGGTTGCCAAGGCTGCGAAGGATTTCTCGCAACACATTGCCAAGGTCAAGACTGTCTGCATCACGGGTGGGGAGTCGTATTTCCATCAGAATCGCGCGCTGACTGGCCCGCACGAAATCCTTGTCGCAACGCCAGGTCGCCTGATGGACCAGATGCGTTCGGGCCGTATCGATTTCTCGCGCCTCGAAGTCCTGGTGCTCGACGAAGCTGACCGGATGCTCGACATGGGTTTCTCCGATGACGTGATGGCCATCGCTGCGCAATTGCCGACCGAGCGCCAGACCGTCTGTTTTACAGCCACCATGTCGCGCAGCGTCATGCGCTTGTCGGGTGAGCTGCAGCGTGACCCGCAGACCATCGAAGTCAAGGCGGAAGTCGCGCATACCGATGCGATCGACCAGCACGTGGTCTACGTGGATAACTTCGGCCACAAGCGTCGGCTGCTATCGCATTGGCTCAATGCCGAGGCCGAAGGCCAGATTGTCATCTTTACCGCCACGAAGCGTGATGCCGAGGCGCTGGCGGAAGCGCTCGATGGCGAAGGCCACGCAACCGTTGCTTTGCACGGTGATCTCGAACAGCGCCAGCGTACGCGCATGCTCAATCGCCTGCGTCGGGGTGAGGCCCGGGTATTGGTGGCCACCGACGTCGCCGCTCGCGGAATCGACGTCGCAGGCATCACACACGTCTTCAATTTCGACTTGCCCCGCTTTGCCGAGGACTACGTCCACCGCATTGGCCGGACGGGTCGTGCCGGTGCTTCCGGCGTGGCGGTTTCGTTCGTTGGGCGCGATGACGTCGGCGTGTTGCGCCGGATTGAGCGTTTCATCGGTCGTAGCGTCAAGGTGACCGCAGTTGAAGGCCTGGAAGCCGAGTTCAAGCCAGGCGAGCGTCGTCCGGGTGGTGGACGTCCGCATGGCGGTTCGCGTCGGTTCGACGATCGGCGTCCTCCGCAGGGTGGTGGTTTCCGCCGCGAAGGGCAGGGCGAGCAGCGCCGTAGCTTCGGTGATCGTCCGCAACGTAGCTTCGGTGATCGTGAAAGTCTTGCCCCGCGCCGTGAAGGTGGTTTCGGCGAGCAGCGTCGCGAGGGTTTCGGCAATCGCGATGGCGGCGAGCGTCGCTCGTCGTCGGCAAATGATGAGCGACGCAATGATGGCGCACGTGGTTTCGGCGGTGATCGCCGAGGCCAGGGCTTTGGCGATCGTAAGGGTTTTGGTGATCGTAAGAGCTTCAGCGATCGCCCCCGCCGCAAGTTCGACTAAGCCCTGAAAAGATGGCAAAAACCCGCGTCCTGAGACGCGGGTTTTTTTTGCCTGCGGCTACTCTCCGGAGACGGGAATGCCGTTACTTCCTGCGCGGAGGTTGGACAGCGCGTCGGCCGAATTGAAGCTGCGTCAGGCAGTCGTGCCGGGAGGAGGGTGATAGGCCCATGCGCGGCAAGGATGGCGCATGCCCTAACTCTGTCTTTCCGGAGCCTGTCCGGCGGTGGGCCCGCTTAGAATTGACCGCTTACAAACAAGACTCCGAACGCGATTTTTTCATGAATGCAGTGCTGCTCGTAGATGATGACGTGGAACTCTGCAACCTTCAGGCCGACTACCTGAACGGTGAGGGGTTCTCGGTGACCACGGTGCATGACGGCGAGGCTGGCATCACAGAGGCGTTGTCGGGGCGTCACGACATTGTCGTGCTTGATGTGATGATGCCCCGTGTGGGCGGTATTGAGGCGTTGCGGCAAATCCGGCGTGCGAGCCGGATACCGATCCTCATGCTGACCGCGCGCGGTGATGACATCGATCGCGTCGTTGGCCTGGAGCTCGGTGCAGACGATTATGTGCCGAAGCCCTGCACCCCGCGTGAGCTGGTTGCTCGCATCCGGGCCATCCTTCGACGCACGGTTCAGACGAGCAGCGAACCGGGTAGTGGTCTGCCGCAAACGATCTCTGTTGGCGATTTGTGCTTGCGTCCTACGCAACGGACGGCGGAGTGGCAGGGGCACATGCTTGAGCTGACCAGTACGGAGTTTTCCCTGCTTGAAGCGCTTGCACGTTCGGCTGGCCACGTCGTGAGTAAGCAGGATCTTTCGATCGCAGCCTTGGGTCGTGAGCTGGCACGCTACGATCGTAGTATCGACGTTCATGTAAGTAATCTGCGGCAGAAAATCGGCAGCCTCAGTGATGGCCGTTCGCCAATCCAGACGGTACGCGGCATGGGGTACCTCTTGGTGCGCAACTGAAGGTGGGAACCAGCCTGTGGGACGTTTGTTCTGGCGCATCCTGCTTGTTTTCTGGGCGGTATTGCTGATCCTCGGCTTGGGCATCGGATACGGCGTTCACCTGTATTTCCAAAGCCTTCACAAGACTCCTCGGGTGATTGCAGAGGGACCGCGTGCTGAGATACTCGTTCAATTGTCTGATGGCGTTATCGAGGGTAGCCAGCGCGAGGAGGCGGTACGTACATTTGGTCACTGGGCGCTTGAGCCGGGGCCGTTGCCACTGATCGTCGACGCGTATGGAGTCGATTTGCTCGACAGGCTGGTCGAGCACGAAGCCTATGCAGAGGCCCGTCGGCTTATCGAGCGCGAGGGGGAACGCAGCGTGCGCGAGGCGCATTCGGCCGATGGCACGCGTTGGCTGATCTACATGCCTGCACCGCACGATATATCCATCAGCGAGCTCGATGACCGCCCGTCGCTCGATCGTAGTAATGGCCCGTCGCCGTTCGGGGAGGGACGCTTTGCACACTTCGAACTGTGGACGCCCTTGTTCGCAATGTTGCCGGCGATCATCACGAGCTTTGCGGTCAGTGCATGGCTCGCACGCAGTCTTTCGCGCAGGGTACGTACGTTGCGAGAGGGGTTCGAAGCCGTTGCCGCGGGAGATTTCGCGACACAGCTGACGTCAAGGATGAAGGGGCGCGACGAGATTGCCGAACTCGGCCGCGACTTTGACAGCATGGCAGAACGTCTACAGAACTTGGTCGGTGCACAACGACGGCTGTTGAATGACGTTTCCCACGAATTGCGCTCGCCGCTGGCACGGCTCCAAGTCGCAATCGGGCTTGCACGACAACAGCCAGAGCGCGCCGCCGAAGTGCTCGGTCGCGTGGAGCGGGAGTCACAACGGCTCGACAGCCTGGTCGGAGAATTGCTGACCCTATCGCGACTGGAGTCTGGTAGTGGCGTTACGCTTGAGGACCATGTCGACCTGATCGAACTCCTGCGCGCGGTGACGGATGATGCGGGATTCGAATCGGCGCCCGCAGGTGTGACGGTAGAATTCTCCGGTGATACCGAGCAGGAGCTGATTCTGCGCGCACACGGGGAACTCCTGCATCGAGCCTTCGACAACGTAGTGCGTAATGCGGTGCGTTACAGTCGGCGCGGCGGAAATGTCGAGGTGAGGGTGCGGCGAACGCCAGCGGCGGTGGAGGTTCGAGTTGCCGACCGCGGGCCGGGGGTGCCGGAATCCGAGATCCAATCTGTGTTCGATGCCTTTGTGCGGGGCTCCGAAAGCCAGGGGTATGGCCTGGGTCTCGCAATTGCGCGCCGATCAGTCGAGGCGCATGGGGGGCAGATAGCTGCAGCCAATCGTGATGGCGGCGGACTCGAGATCTGCATCACCCTGCCACGTCCATGATTGTCGGACAGACCGGCCGTTCGAGGCACTGGCGTTACGGCGCCTTCCCCGTGCGGCAAATGAGGTTGGCGAGATTTGGCGGAGGGGGAGAGCAGGTCCTAGGGGGCCTGGATGGCTGTCTGGTTGAGTCGGATCAGGTCGCAGGACGTAAGGCGCTCCACCCGCTCAGCGGATTCGAAGCGCGAACTGCCGCCGCCACGGTTGGGCAGTGCGATCACTGTGCCCGGCTCAACGAGATCGTGAGGTGCGAGGAGGGCGGCAGCTCCCCCGAGCTTTGCTACCGAGGGCAGGAAGATAATCGGGACTGGTTGGCGTTCCTCGCCACGTGCCCCACGCCCCGGTGGCTTGAAGCGAGCGGCGAGCTCGGGGCGGCACAGCAATTCGATGCCCAATTCGGTTTCGTGGCTGTTGCGGTAACGTGTGCGGCGCGAGATACCGAGATGCAATTCTCCGTCCTCGTTCGGCATGATGGCGAGCACTTCGCCAACTTCGATAGCGACTGGAGCTTCGCTGAGCTGTTCGAGTCCCATGCCGTGCTCGCTACGGTCGAAGATTTCCCACTGCGAGACCGGATATTGCGGTACCTGTTCGCCGGGTGCTGCACGGCGAGCCTGTGCGGTACGCATCATGAGCTGACGGATCTGCTCAAAACCGATCACAACGTCGGCATGGGGCAGTGCGCGGCGGCGCGCCTGCCTGCGTTGTGGTGGATTCCCCCAGTGGTCGCGTAGGCGGTCAAGCAGTGCGACATAGTCGGCGTCGCGGGCATTGAGCGGTAGCCCTAGGCGCGTTGGCGAGGTACCGCTGGCGAGCCCTTGGCGATGCATGTTGAGTCGCGTGAGCAGCGGGTGGGTGTCGAGCAGCAGTCGTACGCCGCTGCCCAGGTCCAAGTCGCCACGGTGCAGCAAGGGGCGCAAGCCATCGGCCGACGGCCAGACGAGGAACCAGCCGTCGGGGTCACCGGTCCACTGTTCTGCACCGCACAGACGGGCAAGGTGGCCATACCGTTCGATGTAGAAGCGTGCGCTTTCGTAACTGCGGCGCGACATTCCGTGTGGATCGGTAAGGACCAGCAGGAGGATGCGTGTCAGCTGCCGTGCGATGTTCTCGCCGTTGCTCTTATCGAGCGCGGTGTTGTGCATCTGGGCGCGCTCGGCAGCGAAATAGAGTTCAACAGGGAGGCGCCAGTGTTCAGGTGTGAGGTCACCGTAGCTGCGGCAGACCAATTGGATCCGGCGGTAGGCATACTGGCAGGCACGCAGTGCCGCGAGCTTTATGTGCTGATCGGGCTCTACTGCGCGAATGCCGCGAAGTGATTCGAGATTGGCATGAACGATCTGCGCGTAAGCACGGGCGATGCGTTCGATGGCGCGTTCCGCAAGCAAAGCCGAACGGCGCGCCTTGAGGGAGCCGCCGTCGTTGCCTTCCGGCACGGACTCCAGCCGGTTGAAAACCGGGGCGACGTGCTCGGCAATCTGTTCGAGCGCTTTGTAGCGCTCAAGTGGGGAGTCGATCAACGAGAGGTATCCGCCAAGCCCAGCCGCGATTCTCTCGCAGCACGCAAGCGGACGATCGACGACCAGTTCGGCAAGCCAAGTGTCCAGATCGGGAGCTGGGCTTGCCTCACGGTTCCGGATTTTGCCGCTCAGGCGTCTCGTGAGCAGGGTGCTAAGACGGCCAAGAAGGTTGTCGGGTGACTTGACGCTCATTGGGGGGTACCTGTTGCTGTCCTCTCCCTATCGGCTAGCGGACGGAAAAATCCAGTCCTAAAGAGCTAACGATTGATAATTATGAAAATTGTATCGTGGAATATTCAATGGGGGCGCGGGGCGGATGGTCGCGTCGATTTGGGCCGTACCGCCGCCGTATTGCGCCATCTTGATCCTGATGTCATATGCTTGCAGGAGGTCGCCGTAGGGATGCGTGGCCTTGCAGGAACTGGTCCGGAGGACGGTGTGGCGATCCTGCGATCGATGCTTCCCGAGTACGAGCTTGCGTACGGCGCTGGCGTGGATGTGCCCGATGGGGTAGGGGGGCGCATGTGCTTTGGCAATCTGACGCTGTCGCGCCTGCCGATTGGCCAGATCTGGCGCCATATGCTGCCATGGGCGGTCGACCCGGCTTTTCCGGCGATGCAGCGATGCTGCGTCGAGGCCGTCATCGAGACCCCGACCGGGCCGCTGCGTATACTCAACACCCATCTTGAGTACTACTCCGAACAGGTACGGCTCGCGCAGGCAAGGCACCTCGTCAGGCTGGAACAGGAGGCCGAGGCGCTTGCGGCTGAACCACCCGCAGGGAAGGACGGCAGCTTGGCATTTGCACCGCGCGAACGTCCTGCGGCCGCCGTCCTGTGCGGCGACATGAACTGTGAGCCAGGATCCATCGCCTATCTGGCGCTGGACAGCGACGGCATCTGGTCCGACGTGTGGCCAATGGTGCGCGATATTGCCGAGCATGCGCCGACCGTGGGCCTACATGGTGCGGATTGGCCAGATCGTGCTTACTGCTGCGACTACTTGTTTGTCAGTGCTGCGGCAAGGCAGGCGGTACGGCAGGTTCGCGTTATCGAGAACACTGCCGCATCCGACCATCAGCCAATCCTGCTTGAACTTTCACTTTGACGAAGCCTGGCTTGGTTGCGGTCCGACCAGTGCGCGATAGGCGTGCCACGAGCCATGGCCGACGATTGGCATGACGAAAATGAGGCCGATGTGCAACGTAAGAAAACCGACGATCGTCAGCAAGGCGATCAGGAACGCCCATAACAACATCGGGCCTGGATTGCGCGATAGCGCCGCAAAGCTCGTCAGCATCGCGGTAATCGCGTCCTGGCCGCGATCAAGCATGATCGGGATTGAGACCACGGACAGCGCAAACACAAGTGCTGCGAACAATCCGCCGATGGCGGTGTATACAACGAGGAATTCCAAGTTGTCTAGCCGCAGGACTTGGTTCAGAAAGCCAGAAAGATTCGGTAGTTCGTTTGTGTAGAAGAGCGCGAAGATGATCAGCGATGCGCGTGCCCAGATCAGGAAGATAACGGCCAGTATGAGCGCGAAGACGGCGATGTTGGCGATGTTTCGGCGCCAGATGGTGAGTGAAGAGGCGAAGCGGCAGCCGTCGCCATGCTCGCGTCGCCTCGACAATTCATATAGCCCCATCGCAAGGAACGGGCCAAGGAGCAGGAAGCCGGAGGTGAATGCGGAAGCGAATTGATAGGCGTGCTCGAAGACTAGGGTGATGGTTAGCCCCATGCCTGCGAAACAGAAACCGTAGAAAAGGCTTGCGAGCGGGCACGCCTGCATATCCTGCACGCCGCGACCCAGCCAGACGACTGCCGCCGCCATGCGGACTTCTTGGATTGGCGGAATCAGGCTACGGGTTTCTTCAATCCGGATCTGGGCCGGATCCTCCTTTTGCTCTGTCATGTCTCCTCCATCGTTGTTCTGTTTGGGTCGGAAGTACCGAAACCGAGTCCTTCCTTGATGGGTGCATCTGCAGCGCATTGTTCGAGCAAGGCCGCTCTTCATGTTGGGGAAGCGTGGCCTGGTGACCGGGGGCTGGTTTGTCGTATCTGTTCGAGGCTCCTTTGCTCCCGCAAGACGGGCACAGGATGAATGGCGGTTTAGGCTGATGTGTCGGGCGTGATTGCCCGCTCAATCAGTGAGATTCTGTCCTGGAGGAGCAATTTACGCTTCCGCAGTCTATGAACCAATAATTCATCATCGTTCGGTTCCTGGGCGAGCTGTGCGAGCCTCGCATCGAGGTCCTGCCGCTCCGCATCCAGTATCAGTAGGCGGGCGCGAAGGCTGGTCACGTTTTCGAAGCTGAAACTTGACATGGAGATCCCCTTCGTTTGATCGGACATCAAGGTACCGCTGCATCGCACTTTCTTTTGATGTGATCCTTGATTCCGGGCACTAGTTCCTGCGTCGCCGCTCGGGCACGCTACGGACCGGATGTCGAGCGCCGTTACGTGGGTAAAGCAGCATCCAGCCGCATTGGCACTGCAGTTCGCCGCCACAGAGAGAGGGCGTTGAATCGGGGGACCTCGTCCCCAATCTGGGAGTTGTTGGGCGGGGACGTCCCGCGCGCTTCGGATGCAGGAGGCGGTCATGCGAATTATGTTCAACAACCCGTATCTGTACGTTGTGGCCTATCCGGCACAAAACGGGATCGAAGTTATCGACAAGCGTAGTGGCCGCGGCGTTTTCATGCGCGATGAAACCGCGGAACGTTTCACTCGGGAGCTCAATGATGCGATTGAGGCTGCTGGTGATAAAGATGAAGATCTCGGCGACTTCATCGACCATTTCGATGCGTTGATGACACATCCGGCGATTTATCACTGAAGATCAGGTGGTCTGGTGCGGCGCCAGCCGCCGGGCGCCACAACCGACGCATCTGCACAACGAGCGCCCCTTGCGGGCGTTCGTTGTTTTTGACGGCACGATTGGTGCGTGGCTTGGTAAGATTTCCGGCTCCCCTCGCAAGGACGGCTCGGAATGAACAAGGCTTTTGTGAAGGAACAGGACGGGGACGAGGAAGAGGATGGTCTTCCATCAGGATTGCAGTTGCCGGCCGGAACGCGCAACTACATGACTCGTAGGGGCTTTCTCGAACTCAAGGCTGAACTTGACCGCCTGCTGCGCGTCGATCGCCCCGATATGGTGAAAGTGGTGGCTTGGGCAGCTTCCAACGGGGACCGGTCCGAGAACGCCGACTATCACTACGGCAAGAAGCGCCTGCGTGAGATGGACCGGCGCATCCGATTCCTGATCAAGCGCCTCGAAAATGCGGCGGTGGTGGATCCGGCCGAACATGAGAACATCGAGCAGGTGTTCTTCGGCGCGACGGTGACAATCGCCGACGCAGAAAGCGGCGAGGTGCAGATCTTCCAGATCGTCGGCGTCGACGAGGCGGACGCAAGTAACGGCCGGGTTTCGTGGATCGCGCCGATCGCGCGTGCCTTGCTCAAGGCACGCCTCGGCGACAGCGTACGCTTCCAGAGTCCTGCGGGCTGGCGGGAAATCGAGATCGAGGACATCCGCTACGAATAGCCGTCGCGCGCAGCCGAGTCAGCGCGGATGGATGACCGCAATCGTGCGTGGCAATGTGAAGAGGACACTCGTTCCTTGACCCGGAGCTGATTCCACCCACATCCGGCCACCGTGGCGTTCGATGATCCGACGGGCCGAAGCAAGTCCGATCCCGGTGCCTGCATAGCCTTGCCGGGTATGCAATTGCTGGAAGGGCTGGAACAGCTGCCCGGCGTAGGTCATGTCAAAACCGATGCCATTGTCGCGCACCCAGAACAATATTTGGTTGTCGGCCTCGCCTCTGCCGACCTCGATCTCCGCCGTTTCGCGCTCGCGGGTGAATTTCCAGGCATTGTCGAGTAGGTTGCCGAGGACGTTGCGTAGCAGTGCCTCGTCGGCATGGGCGCGCATTCCGGGCTGCACTCTCATATGTACCGTTCGGTCTGGATGTGAACGGCTTAGATCCTCGACGAGATCCTCGACCATTGCGGAAAAGTCCAGTTCCGCGAGCTCAAGAGGTTGGCGCGCTACCTGCGCAAGTTTGAGCAGCGCATCGATTAGTTCAGCCATGCGGACGCTCGCGCGTACGATTCGGTCGAGATAGTCCTTTCCAGTTTCGTCCAGCTTGTCGGCGTAGTCTTCTTGGAGTGCGCGCGAGAAGCCATTGATCGCGCGCAGCGGTGCCCGCAGGTCGTGCGATACGGAGTAGCTGAAGGCGAGCAATTCCTTATTCGACGTTTCCAGTTCCAGGGTGCGCTGCTGGACACGCCGTTCCAGCGTTTCTGCCACTTCGTGGAGGACCTTGCGTGCTGTTTCACGCCGCCGGATCTCCTCGAACATCAGCCATGCCAGCACACCGAGTAGGGCAGCCAGCACGATCGTGCCCCAGATCGCGCGCTCGGTCGTCGTGCGGTGCTTGGCGAGCGCGGCATCGAGCGGGCGGGTGACATGAACGACCAAGGGATACACCGTCAGTTGCCGGATCGCCGTTATCGATGGGCGGCCGTCGGAGTCCGGTACAGGGCTCACGATTCGGGTTTCGTGGGCTCTCGGCGCCTGCGAACCGGCCAGGTTCGAATACTGCCGCCCAATCATAGGGTCGCTGAGCGGATAGCGAAGGAGCAGCATGCCGCGCAGGTCAGTGATGCTGATGATGTCGTGAGGATTGAGCCGCACGTCGTGGAACAGCGGGTGGAAGTAGGCCGCACGGATTTGGGCTTCGACTTGGCCGGTCACGCGTTCATCTGGTGCAACGATCGGGACGCTGAAGGGGATCGCCCATTCACGGGTCTGATCGGTTCTCCGTGGGCTGCCGACGGCCAGATCGGGGCCGGCTGTCGAGCCCTTGATGATCGAGAAATCAATGATCTGTGGCGTGCGCAGGAGCCAGGTCTGGGGGGTCGGGGCTTGGCCGTTTTCGGATTTTTGTGCAACCACTTTGAGAACGGTTTCGATATGCCCGAAGGTCTGCGCAAGATCGGCTTCAAGCGCGCGGGTGACGCTGGTGAGTTCGGTCTCGGCGTGCTGGATCTCATTCCGGTGGTCCTGCGCGACGATGAGGGCCGCGGTTCCGGCAATGAGCGCGAGCAGGCCGATGTAGGCGGCTGCAATCAGGATCGCCACGGGCTTCAAGCTCAGAGGCGGACGGGCGGGATCGCCCGTGAGCTTTGCGAGAAGCCGCTCAGGCATGCTTGAAAAACCTTTGGGTCGCACACATATCTCGCATGTTAATCGAGACACAGGAGATGTTCATGAGCGATACCCGGACGACCGAACCCAGGCAGGCGGAAACGCTGAGTTTCCAGGCCGAGGTGAAGCAACTGCTGCACCTCATGATCCATTCGCTGTATTCGAACCGCGAGATCTTCCTGCGCGAGCTGATCTCGAATGCCTCCGATGCCTGCGACAAGCTCCGCTTTGAAGCCTTGGATCGGCCGGAACTGCTCGAAGGGGGGGGCGAACTCGGTATTCGCATCGGCTTCGATAAGACCGCGCGCACGATTACCCTCACCGACAACGGTATCGGCATGAGCCGCGATGAGGTAATCACCCATCTAGGTACTATCGCCAAGTCTGGTACCAAAGAATTTTTCTCTCGCTTGACCGGCGACCAGCAGAAGGACGCCCACTTGATCGGCCAGTTCGGGGTGGGTTTTTACTCGGCCTTCATTGTGGCGGACAAGGTCACGGTGCATACGCGGCGCGCAGGGCTCGAAGCGAACCATGGCGTGAAGTGGGAATGCGCAATGACTGGCGATACCGCTGGCGAGTACACCATCGAGGAAGTCGCCCGCGAGGTGCGCGGCACCGAGATCGTGCTGCATCTGCGCGACGACCAGGACGACCTGCTCTCGGGTTGGAAATTGCGCGCAATCATCCGCAAGTACTCGGACCACATCGCGCAACCGATCCGCATGCAGAAGGAAGAGTGGGATCAGGAAAAGGGCGAACAGGTCCTGGGCGAAGAGGAAACAGTCAACCAGGCATCCGCGCTCTGGGCTCGCTCGAAGTCGGACATCACCGACGAGCAGTACAAGGAGTTTTTCAAGCACGTTGCGCATGATAACGACGAGCCGCTGGCCTGGGCGCATGCGCGTGTCGAGGGCCGCCACGAATACACGCAACTCCTCTACATCCCGAGCCATGCGCCATTCGATCTGTGGGACCGTAATGTCCGTCACGGCCTGAAGCTCTATGTGCGGCGCGTCTTCATCATGGATGATGCGGAAAAACTGCTGCCGTTCTACCTGCGCTTCGTGCGCGGCGTAGTCGACTCCAACGATCTGCCACTCAACGTCTCGCGCGAAATCCTGCAGGAATCGAAGGACATCGACACGATTCGCGCCGGTTGTGCGAAGAAGGTGTTGTCGCTGCTGGAAGACCTGGCCGAGAACGACAAGGATAAGTACGCGACCTTCTGGAACGAGTTTGGCAAGGTGCTCAAAGAGGGCGTGGGGGAGGACTATGCCAATAAGGACCGCATCGCAAAACTGCTGCGCTTCTCGTCCACGAACACCGACTCGGCTGAGCAGACCGTTTCGCTTGCCGACTACGTCGCGCGGATGAAGGAAGGCCAAGACAAGATTTACTACGTCACGGCCGACAGTTTCACTGCCGCGAAGAACAGCCCGCACCTCGAAATCTTCCGCAAGAAGGGCGTCGAAGTGCTGCTGCTTGCTGAGCGGGTAGACGAATGGCTGGCCAGCCATCTGCACGAATTCGACGGTAAGCAGGTCGTGTCGGTTGCCCGAGGCGATCTGGATCTCGGCAAGCTGGAAGATGAAGAAGAAAAGAAGGCCGCAGAAGCCGAGGCTGGAGAGCTGAAGGATGTAGTTGAGAAGCTGAAAACCTCGCTTGGTGAGCGCGTCAAGGATGTGCGCATCACGCACCGGTTGACCGATAGTCCTGCCTGCGTGGTGGCTGATGAGGCTGATATGGGCCAGAACCTCGCGCGGCTCCTGAAGGCGGCAGGCCAAGAGGTACCGACCAGTAAGCCTATCCTCGAAATCAATCCTAGGCATGCAGTGATTGCGAAGCTGAAGGCTGGCACCGGGGATTTCGATGATTGGGCCTGCGTGCTGCTCGATCAGGCGCTGCTCGCCGAAGGTGGTTCGCTCGAAGATCCGGCTGGCTTCGTCAAGCGCATCAACCAGCTCATGCTCGGCTGATCAACGCTATCGTTGCAACCCAAGAACCCGCCGGGCGTAAGCCCGGCGGGTTTTTCGTTGACAGCTGCAGAGTGGGTGTCATAGCAGTGGAATCGATCGGATACATCATTGCCTACTCGGATGAACTGCGCGAGTAGCGATGGCCTTTTTCGAATCCCCGAGGTATCCGCAAATCCCCGCTGCATCATGGCCTTGCATGACAATTGATCGGAGAGTCACGATGCACATCGTTGCTCCGGAGATTGTGCAACGGCTGATCCTTTTTCCAAAAAAGTGATTGAACCGTACAACAGGATTCTCCAGGAGAGGCAATGAAGCAGAGCCTGCTGCATGCGACCAGTAGCTGGATTGGTTGGATCGCCGGGTGGTTGTGGTGGCAAGATGCCCTTGCTGATTTAAGCTCAAGCCACAACAGGAAGTTCGGGAAAAGACGTGAAACTGGCGCGTCATCCGGCGCGCATCTGCAAGACAGGAGACTGCATCATGGCTACTGGAACCGTTCGCCTACATCGCGTCCTGCGTGCTACGCCGGAGCGCATCTATCGCGCTTTTCTCGAACCCGACGCTGTGGTCAGGTGGCTGCCACCCTATGGCTTTACCTGTCTGGTTCATGAGCTCGACGCGAGGGTCGGCGGAACCTATCGGATGACCTTCCGCAACTTTGGCTCCGGGAATGGAACTTCCTTCGGGGGGGAATATCTGGAACTTGTGCCGCACGAGAAGATCCGCTATTCGGACAAATTCGACGATCCCAACCTCGCCGGTACGATGCAGACCACAATCTCGCTCAGGCAGGTGTCCTGCGGAACCGAACTGTCCATCGTGCAGGAAGGCCTCCCGGAAATCATTCCGGTTGAGATGTGTTACCTCGGCTGGCAGGAGTCCCTGGCCCAGTTGGCGTTGCTGGTGGAGCCGAACATCCCGGAGTGACCGCAGCACAAGAATGCAGGGCTCAGGCAATCGACTGCATCGATGAGGGCGGCCGCGTGACCAAGAGTGAAGCAAAGCAGGTATTGACTCCGTCGGAGTTGATCGATGCCAGGATCAAGGAGCTCAGGGACTGGCGTGGCGAGACGCTGGCGCGTGTGCGTGCCGTGATCAACGCGGCGATTCCGGATGTCATCGAGGAGTGGAAGTGGCGAGGCATCCCGGTCTGGTCGGATCACGGGATCCTGTGCACCGGCGAAACCTACAGACAGACGGTCAAGATGACCTTCGCCAAGGGGGCGTTGCTGCCGGATCCCTCGGCGCTCTTCAACGCCAGCCTTGATGGCAATGTGAGGCGTGCCATTGACATTCACGAAGGCGAGGCACTGGATGAAGACGCGTTCAGGCTACTCATCTGCGCCGCGGTCGCGCTGAACCGTGCTCCAAGGAAAAAGTGAACAGGGCCCCGGACCGCCTCCGATTCGCGCGACTGGCACATAGGGGTGCGTAGCCATTGCTACGTCGCGCATGGAAGCTTCCGTTCCGAACGACGTGACATACGCCCGCCGTGTGGGCGAGATAGCAGGATTGCGGCCTCCAACTATTGATGAGAGTCACTCCTGCGAATCAGCTCGCTCTCTATAAAAGAAGCAGGGAAATCTGAAACACCAAAACGGCACCGTTGCATCAATCAGAGGGCTGATGTTTTTTCATCAGTCGTCGCGAACGCGCTGTCCGAGGGTGTTTCGTAACCGTCCCAGCGCGATCTTCGTGCAAGGGAATGTTTGGTGAGAAGCATGGGTGCATGCATTTGATTCGCGGGCAACCGCCATTCGTCGGGCTTGGATGGTCGGGCTGTCGATGTGTTACATGCAGCTGGGAAGATGTCGCCGATGAAGGGCACGCTCGATCAGATATCGCTTAAACCGGCATTGCCGCCGCATTGGCATAGCCTGCGTTCGGTCGTGGCCGCGCTGCTCCGGCGCGATGGAACCGTCATCGATTGCAATGCGGGTTTCCAGCGTCTCATGAGGTTGCACAGGTTGCCCGCACAGGCTGCGGTCGACGGCCTGTTCCTGGCGCCGGAGTGGGCCGAGATCATTGCGGCGGATTATCAAGGTGTATTGGCCCTTGGTACGACCGATGTACGGTGTCATACGCTGATCGGATCTATCTGGCATGACGGCGATTGCGTGAGCATTCTTGCCGAATACGACGTGGATGGGTTGGAGCGCGCGACTGATTTGGTCCTGCAACTCAATGAGCGCTTGGCCGAGACGCAACGCGAACTCACGCGTGAGCGGGCTCGCTTGCGTAAGGCAACGCGCGAAATGGCGGCTCAGCACGATCAGCTCGAAACCCATGTGGTGGAGCGCACAGCTGAACTCACCCGTGCGTTCGATCAGCTCAAGCTTACGCATGCCGCATTCCTTCATACGCAGCACAGCATTACCATCACCGATGCCAATGGCATTGTTGTTGCAGTGAATCCGGCATTCACGCGGGTTACCGAATATCCGGCGGAGGAGGCAATCGGCCGCCACATCCGGTTGCTTAAATCGGGCGTGCATGATCGTTCGTTTTACTTGCAGATGTGGGAAACGATCCACCGCACGGGTTCGTGGCAAGGCCAGGTCCAGAACCGGCGCCGCAGCGGCGATGTGTATCAGGCGTGGCTTGGCATCAGCGTGGTCCGCGACGAGGCGGGAAAGCCACTGCATTACATCGGGGTGGGATCGGATCTGAGCCGTGTGGATCGTGCGATGGCCGAGCTTGAATATCTCGCGCACCACGACATGCTGACGGGCTTGCCCAACCGGCTCCAGCTCGCCACGCGGCTGGAGCACAGCATCGAACGTTCGGTTCGAGATGGACGGTGTTGCGCGGTGCTGTATATCGACCTCGACAAGTTCAAGCCAATCAATGATTGCCACGGCCACGCTGCGGGCGACGAACTCCTGTGTCAGGTGGCGCAGCGCATGCAGGCACACCTGCGGCATGTCGACACGATAGCGCGTATCGGTGGGGATGAATTCGTCATCGTCTTGGAAGGGATCGCTGAGGCAGAACAGGCATACAGTTTTGCCGAGAGTCTCATCCAGCGGATCTCGGCGCCATATCGGCTCGCCTCGCGGCAGGACATCGAAGTTCAGGTTGGCGCCAGCGTGGGTATTGCCTTGTTCCCAGATGATGCGGATGGTGTGGCGACGCTACTCGAACAGGCCGACAGCGCACTCTATGACGTCAAGCGAAATGGTGGCAGGCACTGGCGGCGTGCTTGCGGGACGCGAGCGCCAATACTCGAATAGTGAGCTTGCGGATTGACAGCCAGTGAAGCCGTCTTCCGTTTTCGATTACTGATTTCGCTCCTTAATGTGTCAGGCTCGGCTCACTGGTTTCCGGCTGCGACTGCAATTCAGAGGTCGCAGGCGATTGCATGGTTTCGGGCAGTGGTGCTGCGGAAGCGGGCAGCTCTGCAGAGTCCGTGTTCAGGATTGGCTCCCGTGTGGCGGGCTCGTCGTAGGCGGGTGCGTCAGGAAGGGCTTCCACGGATTCCGACTGTCGCAGCGGGCTGGCTGGCTGTGCGGGTTTCGGTAACTGTCGGCGAGTCTGAGACGGCTCCGTCAGGGTTTCTTTTTCGAACAACGCGTCGTACCACGTACCTAACTGGCCGAAGAGGGTTTCGTCCAGAGCTTGGGCGAAGCGTTCATTACCAGAAGCGAGTCGTGCTGCCTGCGCACGCGCGAAGAATTCGCCGACGATCGGCAGCGCACTATGTGCGCCCTGGCCCCAGTAGTCGCTGCGCAGCGTGATTCGCGGATCGTTGAAGCCGACCCAGGCGCCCGCCACGAGCTGCGGGTGCATCAGAATGAACCAGCCATCGGCGTTGTCTTGCGTGGTTCCTGTCTTGCCCGCCAGATCGCCGCGAACGCCATAGCGGGTACGGATTGCAGTGCCGGTGCCACGTTCGATTACGCCACGCATGGTGTCGAGCAGTGCATCTTCGGCCTCGGCCGAGATAGCGCGCTCCGGGCGAGGGTGGTGGAACGCCTCAAGTACTTCGCCTTCGCGGTTCTCGATCCGCACCACCATGGATGGTGCGAGATAGTGGCCGGTGTTGGCGATGGTGGCGTAGGCGCTGACCATTTCATAGAGCGAGACCGGGCTAGTGCCCAAGGCCAGTGAGGGGACCGCTTCGAGCTTGCTTTCGCGCACGCCCATGGCTCGCGCGAGTCTGGCTACGGACTCCGGGCCGACCTGTTGCACCAACTGCGCGGCAATGCGGTTTCGTGACTGGGCGAGGGCTCTGCGTAGCTCCATCGGTTTGCCGGTCGGCGTCGTGGCGTCGTTTGGCCGCCAGGTTTTGCCGTCTGGAAGCGAGATCTCGACCGCTTCGTCGATCAAAGTGTCGCTGGCTTTCATTCCACGTTCGAACGCGACGCCATAGACGAACGGTTTGAAGGTAGAACCGGGTTGCCGCCGCGCTTGATGCACGTGATCGTAGGCGTCCTTGCTGAAATCGCGTCCGCCGACCCACGCACGGATTGCGCCATTGCGTGGATCGATGGCGATGAAGCCTGTTTCGATGCGGGTCTTGCTCTCGCGCAGTTCGCGCAAGAACGCTGCGTTGCCCAGGAGGCGGGTCTGTGCGGTGTCCGGCCTTTCGCCGGACTGCATTGCAGTGATGAACTGCGCGCTTTCTCGCACGAAGGTCTCGACGAGCGGGTTGCTCGCAGACCATTCCCCGGCCCAAGCGCCGTTCGCCATCGCCTGTAACTGGAGGCCACGCTGCTGGATGGTACGGGTTGCGATGTTCTGTAGCCGCGAATCGATCGTCGTACGCACCACCAGCCCGTCGGTATAAATGTCATAGTCATGCCGATCGGCCCAGTCGATGAGCCAGCGCTTCAGTTGCATGGTGAAGTGCGCTGCACGGCCGGGATCGGTGGTCTGGCGCTCGAAATCCAGCCGTATTGGGCGGCGTGAAAGGACCTCATAACGCTCGGTCGAAAGCTTGTCCTGCTGCATCAGGAGCGATAGCACCAGGTTGCGCCGTTCGAGTGCGCGATTGGGGTTGAGCACTGGATTGTAGTAGCTCGTACCCTTAAGCATGCCGATCAGGGTGGCGCTTTCGAGGAGATCCAAGTCGCGTGCTGATTTACTGAAGTAGGTCCGCGCCGCCATGTCGATGCCATATGCGTTGTAGAGGAATGGCACCGTGTTGAGGTAGGCCTCAAGGATCTGCGGCTTTGAATACACCGCTTCGATCTTCAGCGCAGTGATCGCTTCCTTGATCTTCCGATTGAGGTTTTGCCGGCGGCCGATTTCTTCCGGGAACAGGTTGCGCGCGAGTTGCTGGGTGATCGTGGATCCGCCTTGGGTATCGCCTTGGAACGTCGCCAGCGCAGCGCCTGCAAGGCGTCGGAGATCGATACCGTGGTGCCCATAGAAGCGGCGATCCTCGGTCGCGATCAGAGCTTCGATGACGCGTGGAGAAATGGCTTCGAGCGTCACCCAGTCGCGGTTACCACGCTTGAACTCTGCCAACGGTTTGCCGTCGTTGGTCAACACGATTGCAGGCTGCTCCTCGCGGGCCTTGCGGATATCGGAAACGCCTGGTGTGAAAGGAATTAGCACGAGCACCCACAGCACCAGCAATGCAGGCGGCGCGGCCAGCATGAGCATGAGGTCACGCCGATTCGGGTGACGCAGGCGCCCCCCCAGCAATCGCAGAAAGGCTTTCAGCGAGGGCCGGCCAGGCAGGGCTGGGAAGCGCACGGGTGTACCTGTGTCAATGTTGACGGGTTCATTATGGCGAGCGGATGCTTGGGTCGTGTCGGACCGCGTCAACGCAGCGTTGCGGACGCTGCAGATTTGTGTTTTTGGGGTATGACGGGAGAGCCTCCGGAAATACATCCGGAATGACAAGCCGATTCGCTTGGTGGATGGAACGTATTCGGCTAATGCGGCATCATCAGAAGACGGGTGCTACCGGACGTCCACAAAATGAAATGCCCCCTGAGAAAGGCTCCGGGGGCATCTGTGCAACGTGTTGTCAGCTTGGCAGGTAGCGGACGCGCAGCACGCCTGGGATTGCCGCGAGATAATCGATCACGCTCTGCGGAATCTCATTTTCGACATCCACTAGTGTGAAGGCCAGTTCGCCACGCGACTTGTTGACCATATTGTTGATGTTCAGTCCGGCCTGTGCCAGTGCGGTCGAAATCTGCCCCAGCATATTTGGCACGTTGGCGTTGGCGACCGCCAAGCGGTACTTCGACCCGCGCGGCATCTGGATGTTCGGGAAGTTCACCGAATTGAGGATGTTGCCGTTTTCCAGATAGTCAGCAACCTGTTCGGACACCATGACGGCGCAGTTTTCTTCCGCTTCCTCAGTGGAAGCGCCGAGGTGGGGCAGGGCAACGGTGCGCGGATGCTGACGCAGGAGGTTGTTCGGGAAGTCGCACACGTAGGCATGCATGCGGCTGCTATTCAGTCCGTCGACAACGGCTTGGTTGTCCACAATGCCGTCGCGCGAGAAGTTGAGCAGAACCGCGCCCTTCCTCATCATCTTGATGCGATCCGCATTGATCAGGTTCTTGGTCGACGGCAGCATCGGTACGTGCAGGCTGATGAGATCGGAATGCTTGATGAGGTCTTCGATCGAGGCGGCCCTCTTTACTTGCGAGGGCAGGCGCCAAGCAGCATCCACGGTAATCTCGGGGTCGATGCCGATGACCTTCATGCCAAGTTGGAGCGCTGATTCGGCCAGGAGCGAACCGATCGCGCCCAAGCCTACGATACCCAGCGTGCTGCCGCGTAGTTCGCGCCCGACGAACTGCTTCTTTTCGGCCTCGACCTGCTTGTGGAGGAATTCGTCGTCGCCCTGCAGGTTATGCACGAACTGGCCGGCGGGGAAGATATTGCGCATGCCGATCAGCATGCCGGCAATCACGAGCTCCTTGACAGCGTTTGCGTTGGCGCCCGGCGTGTTGAACACGACGATGCCCTTGTCGCTCATTGCCTTGACGGGAATGTTGTTGGTGCCTGCGCCCGCCCGACCGACGGCCAGCAGGCTGGTTGGTGCCTCCAGCTTATGCATGTCCGCCGAGCGGACAAGGATGGCATCGGGGTTGGTCACGTCGTTGCCGACGACATACGAGGAGGGCAGACGGGCCAGCCCATGCTTGGAAATCGCGTTGAGAGTCTTGATGGTCCGCGTCATGATTTTTACATTCGGATCGGAAGGGAAGCACCGGCTCGATGTGCCGCCCGCGGATGAACTGCGGGCGGTGTGTCCGGCAAGGAAACCCAGGCGGTACTTGTGTGCGCCCAGGTTCCGCAAACGGTGTGACGATCGGCTGTGCGGCTTGCGGTGGCCGGGTCGTCGGGTTGGCGCTCAGGCCTTGGTTTTTTCGAATTCCTTCATGTAGTCGGCAAGCGCTTGCACGCCTTCGACCGGCATGGCGTTGTAGATCGACGCCCGCATGCCGCCGACGGAGCGATGGCCCTTCAGCTGGATCATGCCGCGAGCTTTGGCGCCCTTGAGGAACTCCTCGTCGAGGGTGGCGTCCTCGAGCGTGAATGGAATGTTCATCAGCGAACGGTTTTCCAGCGCCACCGGTGAATTGAAGAAGGTAGAAGCGTCAAGCACGTCATAGAGAATTTTTGCCTTGGCGCGATTGACCTTTTCCATCTCGGCCAGGCCGCCCTTGGCCTTGAGCATCTTGAACACCAGACCGGCGACGTAGATCGCGTAAGTCGGCGGGGTGTTATACATCGACTCGTTATCGGCGTGGATCTTGTAGTCCAGCATGGTCGGCGTGCCCGGGAGCGTCTGGCCGATCAGGTCGTCGCGCACGACCACGATGGTCAGGCCGGCCGGGCCGATGTTCTTCTGTGCACCGGCGTAGATCAGGCCATATTTCGAAACGTCGATCGGGCGTGAAAGGATGTTGGATGACATATCGGAGACCAGCGGAATATCACCGGTCTCGGGTGTCCAGAACATCTCCACGCCGCCGATCGTCTCGTTCTGCGTGATGTGCACATAGGCCGCGTTCGGGTCGAGCTTCCAGGTTGACTGGGCTGGTGCGTACGAGAAATTCTTGTCTTCCGACGAAGCGATGACATTGACCGCGCAATATTTCTTGGCTTCCTTGATCCCCTTCTTCGACCACTCGCCCGTGTTCAGGTAGTCGGCGGAGCCCTTGCCGCGCAGAAGATTCATCGGGATGGCAGCGAATTGCTGGGATGCGCCGCCTTGCAGGAACAGCACCTTGTAATTGGCCGGGATGCCCAGAAGCTCGCGAAGATCGGCTTCTGCTGCGGCCTGGATGCCCATGTATTCCTTGCCACGGTGCGACATTTCCATGACGGACATACCGCTGCCGTGCCAATTCACGAGTTCGGCCTGGGCCTGTTCAAGTACCTCGAGCGGCAGCGCAGCAGGTCCGGCACTGAAATTGAAAACGCGGTCCATGGTGCAAAGGTCCTTTCTGGGAATTCTGCAAGTTGTTGAAATAAAAAGAAATGCGCGAAATTTTGCAGCGGCATATTTTAGCCAAAGAGCCCAACACTCAGGGTGTGAGGTCTCCACAACCGGACTATTCTGAACCGCTTGGGGCGGATTCGTCTCAATCCATGTCAGTTCCTGCGTTCGTTGGTGCAATAAATCCAGGGTCTGTCCAAGCTGAGACCGATCCAAGTCCTTCTACGGTCGTCGATGATGTGACGGCCTTGCGGAAGAGGATCAAGCTTCAGGAACTCTTGGTGTTCGAGACGACGTTGGTGATGCAAAGACCATTGCCTGCGTTCAGCCACGCTATCGACCACGCCAAGCGGCAGATTGCGGAGGACCAGGATCAATCCTTTGAACGCGTCGTTGATATCAAGCGCGCTCGTATGCAGCGCATCAAGCCGCTTGCGAGCGTGGAGTATCGGGCCAGCGCCGAGTCTCGCTCCAGTCTGCCCTATGCCGAGCGGGACATACCGTATCTAGCCACGATGCAGGGCATTCGTGATCTTCTGCGCGGCAAAGAGCACCTGTCGTCTCAGACCGCCGAGCTGTGGAAAGGGGACGGCGACCAACATCGCAGACGTGCAGGTGGTTCTGGCCTATCGGATCGCGCTCACCGAGGTTGTGGCGGGTCGGCCGTGGACGGATGTCGGGTTTGATGCCGTTGCGGATGGACGGTGCGGGAACTCAGCGGTCGAGAGTCTTGCTCGCATGAGAGTGTTGTCATCTTCGGCGAGGCGTCTCAGATTCCGGTCTGGGATGCCATCGGTGCCATGGCGCGGGCCAAGCAGGTGATCTCATGGTTGGAGATCCGAAACAACTTCCGCCGACGGCGTTCTTTGACCGGACCGAGGCGGATGTAGAGGATACGGATGTCGAGGCTGACCTGGAGAGCATTTTGGACGAATGCATTGGCGCCAATCTTCCGACGATGAACCTCGCCTGGCACTACCAAAGCCGCCACGAAAGCCTCATCGCTTTCTCTAACTCAGGCGTGCAGCGCCCGGACTGGTCAGGCATGTCACCGAGATTGCGCTGCCAGAGCTGGTCGCGCTTGCCAATAAATTTATCGTGCGGGGTATGGACGAAGAGGTGGGCGTTGCTTCGATGGCACGCGAACTGGGGCTCCGGCGTATGAGGCTGGAGAGCCGTCAAAGACTGGAACTTGCTTGGCGGACGGGCTCAATGACATAGGGGGCGGTTGGGTAGGTCGGACGGTGTGGCCCAGCGTTCGGGGTAGGGACTGCCGCCTGCGATTCCGTGCACCGTCTACCGTGACGTAGGCTGTCCGGCGCACAACTCGATCCGGTTTCCCTCCGGATCAAGCACCACGCTCTCGTAATACCCATCCCCCGTACGGCGTGGTCCGTCGACAACCGGAACGCCTGCTCGGCGCAGCGATTCGGTTAGGCAGTCGACCGCATCTTCCCCGTCGACGGTGAGTGCGATGTGAGCGTAGCCGAGGGGAGTGCCGGGCGGGCGTTCCGTTACGTCGGTGCGCTGCATCAGTTCCAGTCGTGCGCCGTCGCCAAAGGCGAGGAAGTACGACGAGAATCCCTTTGCTGGGTTGTCGTAGCGTGCATTCGATTGGGCGCCCAGATGCGCTTCGAAAAACCTGCGCATGACCTCGATGTCACGGCACCAGAGTGCGAGATGCTCGACACGCATCGTATGTCTCCTTGTTCAGTCGAACGGATGATGGCCTTCGATGATTTGGTCCAGCACGTCCAGCACACCGTTTTCGTCATTCGACGATGTATGGAACTTCGCCGCCCGCTTGATGGGTTCGACCGCGTTTCCCATCGCAAAGCCGTAGCCCGCATGCGAAATCATTTCAAGGTCGTTGCCGGAGTCGCCAAAGGCGGCGACTTCCGCGTTGTCGATTGCCCAGCGCTCTTGTAGCAGCTTGAGCCCGTTGGCCTTGTGCAGGCCGGGGATGATGAGGTCCACCCAACGCGCGCCACTTGACACCGGTTTGACCATATGACCGATCTCGCTTTCGAGGTGGCTCACGAAGGCGCGTGTATGCGCAGCCGGGCGGTTGGTGCCATGCTCGCCCGGCAGGTTGATCGCAAACTTGAAAACGACATCATCGATCTGGTCGTAGTCGTCGACCCATTGCAGACGGTGGTAGTGGCGGCTGAGAAGCTCGTACTCGGTGGCGGGAAAGTCGCGATGCAGATAGGCACTGTTCTTGCCACATACCGCGAACGAGCCGCCGTCCGGTAGGGCGTTGAGCATGTCGATCACGCGCCTCACGCCTTGCGTTGGAAGCTCGCCGCAGAACAGTTCCCGGCCCTCGCTGACCACGTACGCCCCGTTTTCGGCAACGAAGGAGATTTCGTCGGCGATCTCCGGGAAAAAGGACCTCAACTGATAGAACTGATTGCCGCTAGCGACGGCGAAGCGCACGTCCATGTCCTTCAACTGCCGATACTGCGCGGCAAAGCGCGGGTGGTCGTAGTGTTTGCTGCTGTCGAGAAAGGTGCCGTCCATGTCGACGGCGATGAGTTTCACTGCCACTTTGATGCCTCCTGGGGGATCAGACCCTCAACAATCGACCGCTGCCGGACACCCCCACCATGAGCAGTGCGACCACGAGGAACGCGATCGGTAGGCTGCTGTGGTGTGCGATGAACCCGATAGCGGCAGGGCCTGCAAGTACGCCGGCATAACCGAGCGTTGAAATGGCCGGTACCGCAACCGCCTCGGGCATCGTCTTCTGACGGCCTGTGGCGGTGAAGAGCACCGGCACGATGTTTGAACAGCCGAGTCCGACCAGCGCATAGCCCAGCAAAGCGACCTGCCATATCGGCACGATCGTGGAGAGGGCGATGCCAAATGCGGCGAGTGCACCGCCAAGCGTGACGATCGTGCGCGGACCGACACGGCCAACGAGCGTGTCGCCCGCGAGCCGGCCTGCGGTCATGGTGAGTGCGAATACGGCGTAGCCGAAACCGGCCTGCACCGACTGCATACCGCGTTCTTGCACGAGGAACACTGCGCTCCAGTCGAGCATTGCCCCTTCCGCAAGAAACACGATCAGTGCGAGCACGCCGAGAAATAGCACTACGCCATGCGGAATTGCAAAGGCAGGGCCTTCCTTGCGGCCGCCATAGGGAAGCAACCCGGTGTAAGCGGTTGCGATGAGCAGGATGATCAGCGCGACAGTCGCAAGGGTGGTGGCGAGCGGTGAGGCGCCCAATGTCATGAGGCTGCTTGCGCTGGTGGCGCCCAGGATGCCACCTACTGAAAAGAAGCCATGGAACCCCGACATCATCGAGCGAGCACTGTCGCGTTCCACGATCACCGCCTGCACGTTCATCACACAGTCCGCCGCGCCGATCGCCGCACCAAACACAAAGAGCACCAGTGCGAGTGCCAATGGAGACGAGACAAACGCCAGCAGCGGTAGCGTGGCGCAGATGACGGCAGTACACAACGCCAGCACGAAGCGACACCCAAGGCGGGTGGCGACCATACCGGAGAGTGGCATGGCCATGATTGAGCCTGCACCGAGGCAAAGCAGGAGCAACCCGAGCGCCCCCTCGTCAAGGCCGGTGCGTTCTTTTGCGAGCGGAACGAGCGAAGCCCAGGCGGCGCAGGCGATTCCGACGATCAGGAAGAGAAGGCGTGTGGCCAGCGCGTTTGCACGGGTGTTGGCCGGGGGGCGGCTCGTCATGTTTTTCTGTCTTTGGCGGGGTGATGTGTTGTTATCTGGAGTCGGCGCGATGAATGCCGACACCATGCTGCTCGAAGGTCGCACACAGCTCGTCGCTCGCGTCGTGCTCAACCACCAGATGGTCGATCTCGGAAATTGGTGCGACTTGGGTGACGGCAGTGGCGCCGAGTTTTCTGTTGGAAACGACGATCACCGATTCACCGCTGCATTCGATCATCGCCCGCTTGATCAATGCTTCCTCGGTAGCCATGCTCCAGAGCCCCGTCTCTGCATCGATCGCACAGGCACCAGGGAAGCATAGGTCTGCACGCAGGCGGCGGATTTCGTCAACCGTCTGCGCGCCAACCGCCTGGCCGACGCGGCGATCAATGCGACCGCCAATCAGGTAGATCTCGAAGCCGTTCCTCTCGGTAAGCCGTTGCGCGATATCCGGTGCATTAGTGAATACGGTGAGATCAAGGTTTTCCGGCAAGGCATCGGCGATGGCGCTGTTCGTTGAGCCCGCATCGATCATCAGAACCTGCTGGCGGCGGACGAGCTGTACGGCGCGTTCGGCAAGCAGATGCTTGATTTCCGGCTGGCGTGCCTGGCGTTGCTGGAGCGGAGAGAAATCCAGCGCCTGCGATAGCGCGCCGCCATAGACCCGTCGGCACAGCCCCCGCGCGGCCAGATCCCTTAGATCCCGACGGATGGAGTCTTCCGAAACGCCAAAGCGCACCGCAAGGTCGGTGGCGACTACGCGTCCATGCTCAGACAGAAGCTGAAGAATCCGGCTTTGGCGTTCTCCGGGAAGGGCGTCGACGTAGGAAATCATGGAGCGGTGTACCGTTTGATGCACGATTGATTGCTTGATTGTGCGTCTTTATGCATGATTCGACAATGTTGGAAATGCGTTTTCAGCGTCAGAAGAATCTGAAAATCACAGTGCTTGGATGACGGTTGGAGTGTGAAACGGCAGGGGCTTGATGGCCGATGCCATTGGTGGATGGTTGCTGCAGGCCTTTACCCATCAAGCTGCGAAAGCTCCAATAAATTGGCGCTTTGCCGTGTTTGCCATACAGTTCCGCATCGCTTTGCCGGATGCCCCGTGTGGCAGTGCAGGATCGGCTTGTCTTGCGCGGTGCATCAATCGCATCGACGATGCAGTTCAAGCGATTTTGAAGTGTTGCACACCGCATTGATTGCGCTGCAAGGTTGATTTTCCTCATGGCAACGCGGCCCAGTGACCGTCTGTTCGCTGCATCGCATGATCTGGGGCGTTCCGCTGTGCCGACCAAGGTGGCATGCTTATGCGGTTCAGCTCATCGCGCTTTTTTGTTTGGGGTGCGGCAAGCTTAGATCCACTGGGAGGAGTCTTCATGTTCAAGCACTTGCTGGTACCGACGGACGGTTCCCGACTGTCCCAGGACACGGCCGCTCGCGCAGTTACGTTTGCCAAAGAGTTCGGATCCCGTATTACTTTCTTTTGTGCCGAAAAGCGAACTTCCGGGTTCCTGCTGGGTGTTGGCACGCTGCCCGAATCGGGCGTGACTGAATACCAAGGGAAGGAAGACTCCGCCGCAAACAAGGTCCTCGACGCCTGCATGAAGGTTGCTGAGGAGGCCGGCATACCGTCCTCAAAGCTTATCTTCAGCAGCGATGAGCCTTATGCAGCAATTATCGCCGCCGCAGAGAAGGCCGAATGCGACCTGATCTTCATGGCCTCGCACGGACGGCGCGGCATCCGTGCGCTGCTCATCGGCAGCGAAACGCAGAAAGTTCTGACGCATTCTGCGATTCCGGTGCTGGTCTATCGATAGTCGCCGAGCAAGCCGGAAGCGTCGCAGTCCGTAGCGATTCGACGCTCCCGGGGAAAACGGCTCGAACCGAATTTCCTGATCACCTCGATCAAGCCAACGATGCCGTCATTCAACTCATCCGGTGTCTTGGCTGGCATACACCGCTCCGCATGCGAGGCGCCTGCTCGCTGGGTTGGATCGCCACGGTAATTCAGAGCCGGCACGCACGCAGGTCGTAGCCCCGCAGCCGCCTTCCCCCTTGCTTCCTCGCTCTCGGCAGACATCCCTCGTTGACCATGGGATGGAGGAGCGCTTGGCGAATCTGTGACGAATGCATGAAACGGCCGGTATCCGAGCGGCGCGGGGTTCTTGGGCCGCCGGGCTACACATAACCTGAACGCCACGCATCATGTCGTTTCTGCATGCCTTTCTGTTCATAGGCATCGAGCTATTCTCGATGTTGCTCGTCGCGCTCGTCATGCTTCTGCTTGGAGCAGCGCTGAGGATAAGCTGTAATGAATTGGTATGCCGCATGCATATGCGCTGGCCGACCTACAACCGCGAGGCATTGCTACCTCCCTACTGGATCTACCTGACCGTAGCCGCGGTCCTCGCTGCCTGCGTGGTTATCTTTCGGGCGTATCCGAACGTCGCCGGACTCTCTCGTAATATCGACAAGTTTTTTGGTTACCACTCCACCCGCATTGAGCTGGTGCTGTATGACGATGATGCAGCCACGCGTGAGGCGATGGCTACGGCGCTCACGCCTTTGATGCAGAAAGGCGGACGGTGGATCGGATACCGTATGGCCAGTCGCTATTCCAGCCATGTCCAACGTGCGGACATGCCGACCCATTACCGTTTTTCCAACAAAAAAATGGAAATCGCCATGGGTGGGGTCCTTGGCGGCGATACCCTGATTCCCGTAGAAGTGGGACTGGCGGCAGTCGCCCGATACCCGCATATCGACATGATCCCCGAACGCGTTCCGGCAGTCGTTCGGACCCGTACCGGCAATATCGAAACCCGGATCACACTTCTTCCCCGCACTGCAAATATCTTTGGGAGACGGCCGCCTAGTTGGAAGTCTGGCGAATCTTCCGGGCATGCTTGCTACTTGGAGGTTCAAGCGTTGTTTACTCGGGAACGCTCCCTCTCGGGTTTGTTCTCGATCGGTTTGCGAGGGCTGAAAGAACCGATCGGTAGCGTGACGCTGGAAGCGGCCCCAGGCTTGAACCTGAGAGATGCCCAGTACAGGCTTATTGGATTGAGTTCTATCCCTTTTCGCCACCGTGGTGCGGCCACACGGCTGTCGGACGACCCATACGCGATCCCCCTCTATGTGCGCATGTTGCCGGTAGGCCTTCCGGAGGCGGGGACGCACTGCGATCTGGCGCTTCCACGGGCCATCGATCCGGCGCTCATGGCGGCCTCGATGCTTTCCGGCCTTCCACAACTCAGCGGTCGCATCAAGTCGGCAAATGTCGAGAAAGCGGTGTCATTCTCGCCGGGCTTCATGAACAGCGACTGGATCGCAGTGGACCCTGACGGCCAAGGGGCGGCAGAGAAATTCAAATGCGATTTCGAAAAGAGCCTAGCATTGAAAGCGCGCCTTGCAATGATCGACCGCCAATGCGGTGAGCTTGGTGAGAACAATAAAGAGTGCAAGGAATTTGTGGATGGAGAAGTCTTCGCAAGAGGAGAGCTTGAGCGTTGCGAAAAGCGGGGGACGTAATCTTGCCGCGCACCTTCCCTTTGTGTGCACCTTTTACTTCACCCTCTATCCTGATGGCGTTTTTTGATGGGCCGTAGCGCGTGATGCACGGTCGATGATCACTGACGTCAATTCCATGGAGTAGCCAGGATCCGTCCAGTCAGTGGGTTCTTGGAGACGTACAGGCGGCTCAATCCGGTGACCCCTACGCTCACCACGCATCCTGCGACGACCGACTGGGTCTCGCCTGTGCGGGAACGACGTGGCATGAAGCGCGCCCATCGCTGTATCGCGGCCTGCTGAAATCACCTCAGTCCCCGCAAGAACGTACGAAACCCCTGCAGCCCCACCTTAACCAGATTGAACTTCCGATTATCCAGCAGCCAGTCCTGAATCAACCCCGCGACCAGCGCATGCAAAACAAGTGCAGCGGTCTCGGGCGGGAGCGACAAACGCAGGCCCTCGCGTTCCGCCGTCGCGCGTAATGCCTGTTCAAACTCCATGCAGGCGTTGTTTCGCGCGGTGAGGTGGCGGTCGCGTACCGCGCGGAGTTCTTCTGTGTATTCGACCTTGTGGCTGGCGATCTCGAAGACGCGGCTGACTTGTGGGTCTTCGGTGACGAGCCGGAGGGCTTCCGCCAAGCCGCGCTCCACTTCTTCCAGCGGGGCGAGGTTTGCGCCGGGGTCGCGGCCGGCGGATTCCATCGGTAGCGTGACGCGTTCCATCATCGCGTTGAACAAGTCCGCCTTGTCCTTGAAGTGCCAGTAGATTGCGCCGCGTGTGGTGCCAGCGTGTTCGGCAATCTGTTGCAGCGTCGTCTTTGATACGCCTTGTTGATGGAACAGCATTTCCGCCGAGTCGAGCAGGCGGTGGCGGGTGGCGAGAGCTTCCTGTTTGGTTCGGCGGGGCATGCGTCGAGTTCCGGAATGTTGATTTGATCTGGCGAAATATACATTCAGTTATGTATGTATAAGCTAGTGCTTCACGTCTCGGCCTGCGCACGTCTCGCGCGGTCAATCCGGATCTTGAGGGAATCGCATGGCTGCCTTGTCTGCTTGCTCGTTTTCCGTTGCGCGCGTCACCGTATTTGTGTTTGTGCTCATGGCTGCCGCAGGGCTTTCCGCCTGCGGCAAGAAGGAAGCACCAGCGGGGGGAGGCGGGCAGGGGATGCCGCAGCCAGAAGTTGGTGTGGTTGTCGCCAAGCCTGGCAGCATTGGCGTCGTCACCGAACTTCCTGGAAGGCTCGAAGCGCTGCGGATTGCCGAGGTCCGCGCTCGCGCGGCAGGCATCCTGCAGAAGCGGCAGTTCCGCGAAGGCAGTGAGGTCAAGGCAGGCGAAGTGCTTTTCCGCATTGATTCCGCTCCCTACGACGCGGCATTGCAGAGTGCGCAGGCGAGTCTTGCGCGTACCGAGGCGGCACTGGTGCAGGCCAAGGCCTTGGCTGATCGATATAAGCCGCTGGTTGAGGTGAATGCAGTCAGCAAGCAGGACTATGTGAATGCCGTGTCTGCCGCGCAAACGGCGGCTGCCGAGGTGGCGGTAGCCAGGGCTGCCATACGTACGGCGAGCATCAATCTCGGTTACGCCACGGTCACGGCGCCGATTTCTGGCCGTATCGGACGCGCGCTCGTTACCGAAGGTGCGCTGGTCGGGCAGGGCGAGGCGACGCAACTCGCAACGATCCAGCAGATCGATCCGATCTATGTGAACTTCACCCAGTCGGCGAGCGACATCCTCAAGCTGCGTCGGGCGATGGATGCGGGTCAGTACAAGCGGGGGCCGGAGGCCGATACCGCCAGTGTGCGTGTCGTGCTTGAAGATGGCAGCGAATATCCGCTTGCGGGGAAGTTGCTGTTCTCGGATCTGACCGTCGATCCCACGACGGGCCAGATCACGCTGCGCGCGGAAGTGCCCAATCCAAAGCGCACACTGCTGCCTGGGCTCTACGTTCGGGTACGTATCGAACAGGCGCGGATGACAGACGTGATCGCGGTGCCGCAACAGGCGGTCACGCGCGGCCAGTCGGGTGACACGCTGATGGTGGTGGCGCCCGATGGCAAGGTCGGCGTGCGTACCGTCAAGGTCAGCATGGCGCAGAACAACCAGTGGATCGTGCTCGAAGGGCTCACGGCGGGCGAGCAGGTGATGGTTGATGGCTTCCAGAAGCTGCAGATGCTGCCGCCGGGCACGCCGGTGAAGGCCGTGCCGTGGAAGCCGCCCGTTGCCGCGTCGCCTGCTCCGGCCGCCGCCGCAGCGCAGAAACCCTGACGAGGAGCGCGTCGCATGGCACGGTTCTTCATCGAGCGCCCCATCTTCGCGTGGGTGATTGCGCTGTTCATCATCGTGGCCGGCGCGGTGTCCATCACCCGTTTGCCGATTTCGCAGTACCCGAAGGTCGCGCCGCCGTCGATCCTCGTGAATGTGGTCTACCCAGGCGCTTCCGCACAGACGCTGGAAGACAGCGTGCTCGCAGTGATCGAGCGCGAGATGAACGGCTCGCCGGGGATGATCTACATGGAGTCGGTTGCGCAGGCCGACGGTACCGGCAGCATCACGATCACCTATGAGGAAGGCGTTGACCCGGACCTCGCGCAGGTGGACGTGCAAAACCGCCTGTCGCGTGCCTCGTCGCGCCTGCCGGCGGTGGTGACGCAGCAGGGGGTGCGGGTCGACAAGGCGCGCAACAACTTCCTGCTCGTCGGGGTGTTGGCCTCTGAGGACCCCGCGTGGGACCCGATTCGGCTTGGTGACTATGCGTCACGCAACGTGATTCCGGAAATCCAGCGCCTGCATGGTGTCGGTCAGGCGCAGCTCTTTGCAACCGAAAACGCGATGCGGATCTGGATCGATCCAGCCAAGCTGCAGGGGCTGAACCTTTCGGCTGCCGACGTGAAATCTGCGATTGCCGCGCAAAACGCGCAAGTCGCATCCGGTGTGATCGGTGACCTGCCTAATACACCGGGCCAAGCGATTGCAGCCACCGTGGTGGTGCGCGGCCAGCTTTCCACGCCCGAGCAGTTCGGTGACATTATCCTGCGTGCCAACAGGGACGGCTCCACTGTACGGCTCAAGGACGTGGCAAGCATAGAACTTGGTGGCCAAACCTATGCCTACCAGTCGCGCCTGAATGGTGAGCCTTCGGTTGGCTTTGCGGTGCAGCTATCGCCCAATGGAAACGCGCTCGCGACCTCGAAGCTCGTGAAGGCCAAGCTTGAAGAACTATCACGCTATTTCCCGCCAGGCGTGACTTGGCAGGTGCCGTTCGATACGTCGGAGTTCGTGCAGATCTCTATTTTGCAGGTGGCGGAAACGCTGATCGAGGCGGTCATCCTCGTCTTCCTCGTGATGTACCTGTTCCTGCAGAACTGGCGTTACACGGTGATCCCGACGATCGTCGTTCCGATTGCGTTGCTCGGCACCTTCGGCGTGATGCTTTCGCTGGGGTATTCCATCAACGTGCTGACGATGTTCGGCATGGTGCTGGTGATCGGCATCGTGGTGGACGATGCGATCGTCGTGGTCGAGAACGTCGAGCGGATCATGAGCGAAGAAGGTCTTCCGCCGCTCGAAGCCGCGATCAAGGCGATGAAGCAGATCCAGGGTGCGATTGTTGGCGTCACGGTGGTGCTGATCTCGGTGTTCGTGCCACTTGCCTTCTTCACCGGATCGACTGGCAACATCTATCGCCAGTTCGCCACCGTGATGGTGTCGGCCATCGCTTTTTCGGCGTTCATGGCGTTGTCATTGACGCCAGCGCTTTGCGCAACGCTTCTCAAACAGGTGGAGGCAGGGCACAAGCACGAAAAAGGGGGCTTCTTCGGTTGGTTCAATCGCGGCTTTGCGGGCACGGCAAAGGGCTATGAAGGTGTGGTCGCGCGTATGTTGCAGCGCGCACCGCGCTACCTTGTGATTTATGCTGCGATCATCGGCGCTGTCTCATTGCTGTATGCGCGCCTGCCGACATCTTTCCTGCCCGGGGAAGACCAGGGCAATATTTTGGTCAACATCCAGCTTCCACCGGGGGCCACGCGCGAGCGTTCGCTCGAAGTCGTCAAGCAGGTCGAGGGCTACATGCTCAAGCAGCCCGAAGTCCGCGCGATGGTTGTGGTGATGGGCTTTTCCTTCTCGGGTCAGGGACAGAATGCGGCGATCGCGTTCGTCATGCTCAATGACTGGGACACGCGCAAGGGGCCGGAGCATTCGGCCGAGGGTGTGGCCGGGCGCGCGTTCGTTGCGCTGTCGAAGATCCGCGATGCCTTCATCTATCCGCTGAGTCCACCGCCGATTCCTGAGCTCGGCGTAGCGTCCGGTTTCACCTTCCGCCTTCAGGACCGTTCAGGTGCGGGTCACGATGCGCTGGTCAACGCGCGCAACCAGATGCTCGGCATGGCGATGAAGAATCCAGTACTGGCGCAAGTTCGCCCGGATGGTCTGGAAGACGCACCGCAACTGCAGGTCGACATTGATCGCGACAAGGCCAATGCGCTTGGTGTGAGCTTTGCGTCGATCAATTCGGCCTTGTCCACCGCACTCGGATCGTCCTATGTCAATGACTTTCCCAATCGCGGTCGGATGCAGCGCGTCATGGTGCAGGCAGAGGCAAAAGCCCGCATGCAGCCGGAAGACTTGCTCCAGTTGACCGCTGACAACGCGCAAGGAAAGCCCGTCCCGTTCTCGGCTTTCGCGTCCACCCGCTGGGCTGAGGGCGCGATGCAGACGGTGCGCTACAACGGCTACCCCGCGATGCGTATTTCGGGCAATGCTGCACCTGGCTACAGCACCGGCAACGCAATGGCTGAAATGGAAAGCATGGCGGCGAAACTGCCGTCCGGCTTTGGCTTTGAGTGGACCGGCCAGTCGTATGAGGAAAAGATTGCTGGCGCGCAGGCTTTGATCCTCTACGCGTTCGCCATTCTCTCGGTGTTCTTGTGTCTTGCCGCGCTATACGAGAGCTGGTCGATTCCGCTGTCGGTCATTCTTGTCGTGCCGCTGGGTGTGCTCGGCGTGTTGCTCGCGACGTGGCTGCGCAGCTATGCAAACGATGTCTACTTCCAGGTTGGCCTGATCACCATCATCGGACTGTCGGCGAAGAACGCGATCCTGATCATCGAGTTCGCCAAGGACCTGCAGGCACAGGGCCACAGCCTCGCTGAATCCGCGCTCGCGGCGGCACATCTGCGCTTCCGGCCGATCATCATGACCTCGCTTGCCTTTGGCCTTGGCGTGCTGCCGCTCGTGCTCGCGTCAGGCGCCAGTTCGGCCAGCCAGCGCGCGATCGGCACTGGCGTCATCGGAGGCATGCTCACTGGCACCGGGCTCGCGGTGTTTTTCGTTCCGATCTTCTTTGTTGTTGTCCGCAGTCTCTTCAAGGGCAGCAAGCGCCAGCATGAGATGGATAAGCGCCACGCCGAACTCGCGGGCATCGAGGAGGAGCACCACTGATGTTTTCCATCCGACCCGCTTCGATCACGCTGGTGGTGGCGCTCGCAAGCTGCTCCCTAGCGCCGGTCTATGAACGTCCTGGTGCACCGGTTCTGGGCAGCTTTCCAGATACGTCCATGCAGGCGCCCGACCTGCGGCCCGCTGCATCGATTCCTTGGCGCGACTACTTCACTGACCCGCGGCTTGCGAGCCTCATCGAGATGGCGCTCGCTCATAACCGCGACTTGCGGATCGCTGTCCAGAACATCGAGCAGGCGCGGGCGCAGTTTCGCATCCAGCGTGCGCAGCAATGGCCGAACGTGGGCGTGGGCGCGTCCTTTGCGCGTGGGCGTGATCCTTCGCAAAGCCCGAATGTCTATGAAAGCGCGTCGCTTTCGGTTGGTGTCACAGCATGGGAACTGGATTTTTTCGGCCGCATCCAGAGCCTGAAGGATGCGGCGCTTGCCCAGTACCTCGCCACCGAGGAAACCCGCAAGGCCACGCAGATCAGCCTGATTGGGGCGGTTGCCAGCGGCTGGCTCACGCTGCTCGCCGACGAAACACAGCTCCAGATCACCCGCAACACCCTGCAGACGCGGCTCGATAGCCTCAAGCTGGTGCAAACCAGCTTCGATCACGGCGTGGTGTCCGAAATTGACCTGCGTACCGCGCAGTCGCTTGCCGAAGGCGCGCGAGCCGCCCATGCACAGCAACGCCGGCTTCGGATGCAGGATGAAAACGCACTCGCGCTGCTGCTTGGCTCGCCGGTGCCACCGGAAACCGTCAGCGCCGGAATCGCCGCACTCGCTGGTGCCGCACCGATGGCCGATCTGCCTGCTGGATTACCGTCTGATCTGCTCGAAAACCGGCCCGATATCCGTGCCGCAGAGCAGCAACTGATCGCCGCAAACGCGAATATCGGTGCTGCGCGGGCTGCATTCTTCCCGCGTATCTCGCTCACGACGTCGATCGGCACGGCGAGCAACGATCTTTCCAACCTGTTCAATGCCGGGACAAGGGCGTGGCTCTTCGCACCGCAGATCATGCTGCCGATCTTCGATGCTGGCGCCAACATCGCGGGCCTCGACTCGGCGAAGGCGACACGCGAGATTGCGGTTTCCAGGTACGAAAAGGCGATCCAATCCGCATTCCGAGAAGTCGCCGACGCGCAGGCCGGACGCGCCACGCTTGGTGAGCAACTGATGGCGCAGCGTGCGCAGATGGATGCCGAAGCCGCACGCTTCAAGCTCGTTGAGCTTCGCTATCGCAACGGTATTGCCAATGCGCTGGAACTGCAGGATGCCCAACGCTCGCTGTTCGTGGCGCAGCTCTCCGCGGTGCAGACACAGCTTGCGCAATTGCAGAACCAGGTGACCTTGTACAAGGTGCTCGGCGGTGGTTGGGTTGAGATAGAACGGTCAGCAGCTAGGTAGCGGTCGCGCCCGGCGGAGGACTTTTTGGCCGTCCGCCGGTCATGTTTGGCGAACTTGGGGCAACGATATCCGGCAATATCGCCGTTTTTCTTCGCACCAGCGCGAGGCGGCGATGCCCGAGAATCCCCCGTTCGAAAAACCGCGCTGGTTGCGCGATCTGCTGCGCTTCCTGCCACTCAAAAGCCAGTTTGTTCTGTCCGGTAACGTGCGCGACCTGCAGGCCTGTGAAGTTGTGCCAGGCATGGTTACCGCCCAGGGTTTCAACCAGTGCCTGTGCGATGCCCTGCTCGAATGGGGTTACGTAAACGTCATTGCATGGGATCCGGTTGCGGGGTTTCGTCCGCTCGCACGTCCGGGCGAGGATCCGGTTGCGGGGCAGAGGCTGCTGGGCGAACTTGGTCTGACGGTCGCGGGAGGCGCGGCTGCAGCCGGTGTCGATCTACTCGGTGCCACGATGCGGCGGCTCGTGGAGCGTGGCGGCGAGCCCGTTGCGTTGATCGTCGACTTCGCATCAAGGCTTGCCGTGCGCAACGATTCGCTGACCGCGGCCGAGCACCAGTTGTTCACCCAGGCACTTGTGCTCTCGCACCAGATCCGCAGCCGTCCGGTGAGCGAGGCGCGTAAGCCGTTCTTCAACACAATTCTCTGGATCGTCGAGAAGGAAGGGGACCTGCCGGATTGGATGCTTGTGAGCAACCCCCGCCTGCGTCACATTCCGGTGTCCAACCCCGATCAGATGGCGCGTCGTGCGCTCGCTCCAGCGCTTCTCAAGGGGCTTTCCGGTGGACAGGGCGCGGGTGCGGAATCACTGCAGCAGGCCGTCGATACCTTCGTAGAGAGTACTGAAGGGTTGTTGCTGCTCGATATGAGCGCCATTGCACAGCTTGCCCGCCTCGAAGGCGTGACGATGGAGCGCATCGGAGATGCCGTTCGCCGCTACAAGATCGGCGTTACCGAGGATCCGTGGCTCAGGATCGACCGTCGCCGCATCCGTGGTGCCGACGAGTTCATCCGCCGCCGCGTCAAGGGGCAGGACCATGCGGTTACTCACATACTCGACATCGTCAAGCGCGCGATGACCGGTATCGGCGTTTCGCGCAAGGGCAACCGCCCGCGTGGCGTGGCCTTCCTCGCAGGGCCGACCGGCGTCGGCAAGACGGAACTTGCCAAGACCGTCACCAGCCTGCTGTTTGGCGACGAGAGCGCCTACATCCGCTTCGATATGTCGGAGTTCAGCGCTGAGCATGCCGACCAGCGTCTCATCGGTGCGCCTCCGGGATATGTCGGCTACGACGTCGGAGGCGAACTGACCAATGCCATCCGCGAACGGCCGTTTTCGGTGGTGCTGTTCGACGAAATCGAAAAGGCGCATCCGCGCGTGCTCGACAAGTTCCTCCAGATTCTCGATGACGGCGTCCTGACTTCCGGGCGCGGTGATCGCGTATATTTCTCCGAGGCGCTGATCATCTTCACCTCCAACCTTGGCATCTACCGGCTTGGCGATGACGGCGAGCGGGTCGCCAACGTATGGCCCGATGAGCTGTTCGACACGGTGCGCGAGAAGGTGCGTGGTGAGATCGAGCGCCATTTCAAGCTCGTCTTGAACCGTCCGGAGATCCTTAACCGGATCGGCGAGAACATCATCGTTTTCGACTTCATCCGCACCGATGTCGCCGAGCGGATCTTCGACCAGATGGTCGAATCCGTTTTCGCCGACCTCCGCGAACAGGAGCTCGATGTCGACATGGCACCGAGTGCGCGTGGGGCGCTGCATGTACTCTGCCTGCGTGACCTTTCCAATGGCGGGCGCGGCATTCGCAACCAGCTCGAAGCGAGGCTTCTGAATCCACTTTCGCGCGCGCTGTTCGACTGCGATGCACGCCCCGGCGAACGCTTCCACATCGCGGGCCTCGACGCTGTCGGTATTCGACTTGAGCGGCGCTGAGATGGAATTGTTCCTCTCGCGCGTGCATTTCCCGGTCACGACACTGGGACCAGGGCGGCGGATTGGCATCTGGTTCCAAGGCTGCAGCATCCGCTGCAGCGGATGCATATCGGCTGACACCTGGGCGCTGGGGCGAGATGGTATCGGACTCGATGAACTGCTCGCCGGCATCCGCCCTTGGCTTGAGATTGCCGACGGCATAACGGTTTCAGGGGGCGAGCCGTTCGATCAGCCCGAGGCGTTGATCGCACTGCTCGCTGCGCTACGGGGCGAGAGCAGTGCCGACATCCTTGTCTACAGCGGTTATCCGCTCGAAAGACTCGTCGAGTCGCTGGCTCACGCGCAAGGATTGATCGATGCGCTGATCAGCGACCCCTACGACGAAGCCCACGACCAGACCCTCGCCCTGCGTGGTAGCGACAACCAGCGGCTGAGCCTGCTGACCGAATTGGGCCGCCTGCGCTTCGCTGGGTACGAGCGGCCTTTGACGTCAACCGAGGCTGCGCTTGACCTCATGTTCGACGCTGAAGGCAGCGTGTGGATGGCGGGCATTCCGCGCCGTGGGGATCTTGTGCGGCTGCGCGAAGTGCTCGCTCGTGACGGCCATCGGGCGACCATCAGCGCACATGTGCCGCGTGCCATCCGAACAGAGCGCACCCAGTGATCCGATTTTGCCCAAACTGCCAGACTGAACGCTCGCTCGCAGAGATCTTCTGCGAAGGCATGATCGATGGTCACGGATGCGGCTGGGACCTTGCTGGCGAACCGATCCATCCGGAAGGCTGGCGGCCGCAGCCTGTGGTCACGCGAGAGGAAGTGGCTGGGCCGCCTGCGCAGGAAGAGCGGGTCATCCTGTGTGAGAACGGGCACCTGATGGCGCCTGGCGACCTCATGTGCCTCGACTGCGGCGCTGGCCCGGCTACCGATGCTGCGCCGATCGAGCCTGCGGACGCGGCACCCGAGGCGCTTGAAAGCGAGACGCTGATCGATGGATGGCGCCTGCAGCGTCGGATGAATGGTGCGGGTGGGGTACGCGAGCGCTTTGCCGTTGAACAGGCGACGACCGGCCGCCCTGCGGTACTCACGCTTTATCTCCCTGGAGCAGAACCCGATCCGGCAATCTATGACGTTATCCGCAGGCTGCCACGGGAGCATCTGCCGGAGATCATCGCTACCGGTCGCTGGAACGATCGCGCCTACGAAATCGTTGAAGCGCTTACCGGTGGTTCGCTCGCTGACCTCGGCATTGTCGTATCGGACCGCGATGCGGTGCGCCACGTCATGTGCGAGCTGGGGCAGGCGCTGCATGCGTTCAATGAAGCTGGGCTGCGCCATCGTGACCTGCGGCCCGGCGCGCTGCTCGTGCGCAGCCGCGACCCGCTTGATCTGGTCATAAATGGCTTCGGCTCTGCACGCCTGTCGGAATTCGACCTCGAGATTGTTTCCCCCCTCGAAACCAGCCGCTACATGGCGCCGGAGGCGATTGCAGGCGGTGTGGCCGCGGCCTCCGACTGGTGGAGCCTCGGCATGATCCTGCTCGAACAGCTCACCGGCGGCACCTGCTTCGAGGGAGTCAACCCGAAAGCCTTCCTGATTCACGTGCTGGCCAACGGGGTGTCGATACCCGACACGCTGGATCCGGATATCAAGCTTCTGCTGCGCGGCTTGTTGGCGCGAGACCGCCTGCGGCGCTGGCAATGGCCTCAGGTGCGCGACTGGCTCGATGGCGTCCTGGTGCCGGTGCCGGAGGCATCGCGTGCGGATACGGAAGACTCGGAGGGCGCAGCGCTCATGCTCAGCGGGCGCGCCTACCGCAAGCCTGCGGTGTTCGCACTCGCTGCTGCGCAGGCCGAGCACTGGGCACAGGCGCTCGACATGCTACTGCGTGGTGAGATCGTCACCTGGGCACAGAAGGCCGGCTTGGGAGCGCAAGCGATGGCGGGCCTGCGCGAGGCGGGCAAGCGCGAAGGTATCAATAATGATTTCCGGCTTCTGCTGGCGCTCAAGCTGCTCAATCCGGAGATGCCGGCGATCTATCGCGGCGACATCGTTACGCCCGGCTGGCTGCTTGAACATCCGCAGGAGGGCTACGCACTGATCGACGGCCCAGTGCCGGACCTGCTTGAACAACTGCAGGCCGAGAGCTGGCTCTCGCGCCTGAAGGCGCGCGCCGCGAATGTGCGCCAGCGCGCCCAGCACCAACAGATCGATCTCGACGAAGAACTGCTGCGCATCTACCTGCTGTCGACCTCCCGTGCACGGCTGGCGGCTCAATGGGATGAACGTCAGCGCCTGCTGCCGGATACCGATCACCCGGGCCTGCAGGCGTTATCCGAGCGGCGCGTGATTGCCGAAGAGGATCTGATCATCTTGCTCTCGGCGCAGATCGGGCAGTTCAGGTCTGCTGATGCGATCGTCACGGAAGCCGAGGCGCTCGCGCTTGAAGTGGATGTGGGGTACTTCGAGAAGGAGGCCGCCGCAGTCGAGCTGCGACAGCCACGTGTCGATCTTCTGGGTCGTGTCGATGCGCGAATCAACGGCTTTGCCCGCTGTGGCGTGCCCCCGGTCGATGAATGGGCCGATCGGTTTCGGCTCGAACGACGGATGCCGCTGGCCCGCGCGCTCGTGTTGCTGGCGATCCCGCCGGAACAATGGCTACAGCCCGAGAAGCAACAGTACGTTGCCGAACTGCTCGACTTCTTCCACAAGAAGGTTGCCGTTGCTGTCATGCGCGGTTCACTTGTGCGGATGCGCTTGGGCAAGTTTTCTCCGCGTGTCGACCTGACGGAACTCGATACTGCGCGGCGCCCGGCTGCGGCCGTGCTCGAGCACCTCCTGCAGCGCAACGCACGGACGGTGAATCTTGCGCCTGAGTGCTTTGCCGCCGATCCGCTGCGTGAGCGGCGTCTAGGTGCGCTGCATCGACAGAGCATGCTCTACAAGCGTGACACCGGTATCGACGGTCTCTATCTTGGTTTTCCGTTCCTGCTCTCCCGCGACCCGCGGGGAAAATCCAGTGCGCGAATTGCGCCCCTGCTGCTCTGGCCAGTGAAGCTGCAATTCGAAGTCGGTACGGGCGGGCAGGCCGCACTTGCCTTCGACGGCGAGCGTGAGGAAGTGCGCCTGAGCCCTGCGCTCGAAGGTCTGGTGGGTGCGGAGCAGGCGAAGCTCTGGGCCAAGGCCACCAACGAACTGCTGGGCCGTTCGGCACTCTCTATCGCTGATGTCATGGAGGCGTTCGGCATGCTCGCCGCGACGCGTTCGCGCGACCTTGCGCCGCTGCCGACCGACGACGTGGAGGTCGACGCGTATCGCGACGAGATCGCCTGCGCCGCCGTGCTCTTTCATGTCACGTTCATGGGTCAGGCGGTCGGCGAGGATCTGCGGCAGCTCAAGGCGCTGGCCGTCGGCGGAACGGGCGTGGAAGCGATGCTGCGCCTGAAGGACTGGAGCGAGGATCTGGCCGACACGGCCGTACCTGAACTCGAACGCTTCTTCACCGCCGCGAGCGACCCCTCGCAGGAAGCCGCCGTGTTACGCGGACGCCACGCACCGGGATTGCTCGTGGAAGGGCCGCCGGGAACCGGCAAGAGCCAGACCATCGTTAACATGGTCGCCGATGCGATCGGTCTCCAGCGTTCTGTGCTGATCGTATGTCAAAAGCATGCAGCGCTTGAAGTTGTGCATAAGCGGCTGGTCGCTGAGGGGCTGGGTCAGCGCGTGATCATGCTCAACGACGTCAATCGGGACCGCGAGCGTGTGATCCGTAGCGTGCGTGAACAGCTCGACGTCCTGTTCCACGAAGGGGTGGCACGCGCCCATGTATCCGGCCGCCAGGAACTTGCTGCGCGCATTGAGGCGCTCGAAGGAGAGCTTGACCGTTCCCACCAAGCCCTTCATCGCGTGGATGAGTCCACCGGCATGAGCTATCGGGGGCTGCTTTGCGAACTCGTCGACCTGGAACAGGGCATGGCTCCGATCGACCTGCCGGTGCTGCGGCAAAAGCTCGCGCAGTTCGATGCCGCAGGGCTTGTGCGGCTTGAAGAGCGCTGCGCGCCACTGGTGCACCTATGGCTGCCCGCACGCTACGAAGGCAGCCCCTTCGCGCGCGTACTTGCCTTTGCGCCCGATGCCGCGAATTTGCGCGCCTTCGACGATAGCTTGCGTCGTTTCGAAGACATCGAGTCTGCGCGCGAGGATGTGCTACGTGCTCATCCGGTGAGTTTTGATATCGATGATCCCGAACCGTTCCGTGCCTGGATGACCACCAGCGCCGAAGCGCTGCGCCGGCTCGACGACGAGCAGCGGCGGCGGCTCGCACGCTGGCTGCCACTATTCCGTGAGAGCGGGCAGGGGGAGAGGCTTGCGGGAGAAGCGCTGCTCGACGAACTCGTGCGCATCGAGCGCTGCCTGGATGAACTTGATCTTAGCCGCCATTCGCCCTCACTGTCGCCCGCGCTCCGCGCACTGGACGACAAGGCGTTTGCGCGAACGTTGGATGATGCGGCGAAAGCCCTGCAGCCGGCATCGTGGCTCGCGTGGCTCAATCCGCTGCGCATGCTGCGCCGGAACAGGCTTGAAGCCTTTCTCGCCACCCACGGTGGAGGGCGGGATGGCATTCCTGAACTACACGATGCGGCGCGCTTCGAAATGGCACTGCGACCCTTGCGCGTGCGACTTGCTGAATGCCGCGATGCCTTAGCCCTGCCGGTGCTTGATGCATCCGCGGACCCGCGGCTTTCGATGCAAGTTACCGAAGACATCCGCCAGTTGCGCGAGGTCCGCATGCTTGCCGCCGTCTCGGCACAATCGCCGCGGACCGCCGCAGTTGATGCTGTTCTCATGACTGGATCGCGGCAGGATTTCGAGATGCTCGTCACCGAAACAGACGTGGCCATGATTCGCCAAGCCGCGCGCCAGAACAGTTTTGAACGGCTGCACTTCTTTGCCGACTGGATTGATGCCGAATTGTGCGGACAACTGCGGGAGGCAATCGCAGGCAATCGCAGCAACCGGCCCGAGCTCACGCGCCTGCGTGGGGCGATCGTCGATCTGGCGGCGTACCAGACATTCCGCAATCGCGCAGGCGATCTGTCCGAAGCCGAGTTAGATCTCTTCGCACGGCTGCGCGAGTGTGAAACACAGCTCGCGGCGATCGCGCCGCCCGCGCTTGAATCCTCCGTGCGACGCCTTATCAGGCGCGAAGCGAGGCTGGGCTGGAAGCAGCGGCTAGAGCAGGCCAATCCGGAACTCCTGGCGGGCCGGGAATTGCTTGCGGCCAAGGTTGCCGCCCTTGCTGACGCCGACGCCGAAATGCGACGGATCAACCGCGCCTTGCTCGCACGGGGTATCGATTTCGCACGGTTCGGTAATCGCAAACAGTGGGAGGATGTGACCCGTTTGACCGGCAAGCGCTCACGCAGATTGCGTGAATTCATCGAGATGGGCGCTGGTATCGGCCTGATGAATCTGCGCCCCGTGTGGCTGATGAACCCGGATGTCGCCAGTCGCGTCTTGCCGCTCAAGCCTGGTTTCTTTGATCTGGTGATCTACGACGAGGCCTCCCAGATGCCAGTGGAATATGCGCTGCCAACACTCTATCGCGGTAAGGTGGCCGTGGTGAGCGGGGATGAGAAGCAGATGCCGCCGACCGCCTTCTTTTCCAGCCGCATCGAGAGCGATGAGGCCGAGCGTTTCGACGGCGAAGCGCCCGTTGATGAAGGTGCTGAGGAGCAGCTCGAATTGCTGGAAGAAAGTTGGGACCGGCGCGAGATCAAGGACTGTCCCGACCTGCTGCAACTTGCACGGGCTGCGCTTCCCAGTACAACGCTGGAGATCCACTACCGCTCGGTTTACCGGGAACTCATCGCGTTCTCGAACGCGGCGTTCTACGGCAACCGCCTCTCCGTACCGGCCCGCCATCCGGCAGCCAAGATCGTCGAGGCGCGGCCGGTCGAACTGATTCGTGTGGATGGCTGTTATCAGAAGCAGTGCAACGAAGACGAAGCTGAACGCGTCGTGCAGTGGTTGGCTGATTTATGGCGTGAGCCGGCGGCGGTGCGACCGTCAGTTGGTGTGGCCACTTTCAACCGCCGGCAGGCAGACTTGATCGAAGAGCGCATGGCACAGCGCGCCGAGCAGGATGAAGCCTTCCGCATGGCTTGGAGCGAGGAGCGCGAACGCTGCGAGGATGGTGAGGATATGTCGGTGTTCGTCAAGAACGTCGAGAATGTGCAGGGTGACGAGCGCGACGTGATCGTCTTTTCCACGACCTTCGGCCGCAACGCGCAGGGCACCTTCCGGCGTAATTTTGGGGTGCTTGGTCAGACAGGCGGCGAGCGCCGGCTCAACGTTGCGATCACCCGTGCGCGCAGCAGGGTCGTCATGGTCACGTCGATGCCGATCGCAGATATTTCGGACATGCTCGGCACCCGTCGCCCACCAGGCGGGCCGCGCGATTACCTCCAGGGGTATCTCGAATACGCACGTGCACTTTCCGGCGGTGATTTTGAGGGCGCCGCGCGGCTGCTTGACCGGATGCGGACGGATCGAGGCGAAGTGCGTTACCAGAGGAATGATGATGGAGATGGTTTCAAGCGGGCCGTTGGCGAATTCGTCCGCTCGCTCGGCTGGACACCCGTTCCGGCAGATGAGGGGGATACCTTCGGACTCGACTTCGCGATCGAGAATTCGCTTACCGGGATGTATGCGATCGGAATCGAATGCGATACCCCGCGCCATCCTTTGCTTGCGCATGCCCGAGCGCGCGAGATCTGGCGGCCAGCGGTACTGCGGCGGGTGATTCCAAACCTGCATCGGGTGTCGTCGCAGGGCTGGTACCAGGATGGTGAGCGGGAGCGCGCCATGCTCCGTGCGGCAATCGAAAACGCATTGTCGGCGGCGGTTGAGCCCTGCCTGCAAACCGACACCTCCCAGGCAGAGATCTGTCCATGAGCGGACCGAAAGTCGTGCGAATCGTGACCCGGGAAGAACGCGTCGCTCAGTGCGAGACGCTCCTGCGTCAACTGGAAGCGGCCATGGCGCGATGGAGTTTTGAGGCAGGGCGAATCGGAGAAATCAGCGAGCAGGATTGGGCGCACGCCCGCGAACGGTTTGCATCCATAGACGCCCTCCTGAAGGAAGACAGGTTTGCCGATCTGCGTGGTGCCGTGGCGACTGAACTCAGATTTCTCGAACGTGATCTGGCTGAACGGCAGGAACGTGCGATTACGCACGCCGCGGATAAACGGATGTACGCACGCCGACTGGGTGAGAACGCATCTGCGCTGATGGGAGCACTGAGGGAAAGGTCCGGTACCGCCGTCGGTCTGGTGCAGGCGCTGGAGGCTGCAGCGCGAGGTGAGATCGACGGCAATACCGAAGCGTTACTCGCGCGTGCGGTTACTCAGCTGGCCATTGTGCCAACGGCAGCCGATACCACGAGCGAGGCCCAGTCCCAACTCGCGCGTCGCCTCGGCACCGGAGAGGCCGGACCAACACTCGCCGAGTGGATTGCCCGGCAAGGAACGAATGCCGATCGCGACGAACGTTGGGTCCGTGTCGAACGTTACGTCGCCGAACGTCAACTGCTCGACGGCGCCGATGTGGCCGCGCCTTTTATGCAGCGTTTAACGGCAGCAGAAGCCGAGTCGGACCGTTCGCGGCGCGACTTGTTGCTCGACAGCCTCGTACTCGATCTTGCCGAGGCCTGCCGTGAGTCCCGGCAGCGCCGCGAGCAGCTTGCCCGACTGCACGAACTCGCCAGCGAAGTGGCCGCACTCCACGACGAGACGCACGCCAGGCTGCTGGTGCAGGTTGAACGCTGTATGGCCGTTGCCGATATCGCTGAGGCTGCTGTGTTGATCGACGAATGCATAGCGGCGATCAGTGCGCGCATGAAGCAGGAGGCGGCGCACGCACGCCGCCATGCTGTGCTCCAAGGGCTTGCGAGTCTGGGGTACGAAATCCGCGAAGGTATGGAAACGGGATGGGCGGAAAGCGGCAGGGTGGTCCTGCGCAAGTCGGCTACACCGGGCTATGGCATTGAGGTCGGTGGCAGGGGGGATGACGGGCGCATTCAGATCCGTGCTGTCGCGATGAGTCCCGGCCACGACAAGCGCCGCGATCGCGATATCGAGACCATCTGGTGCAGCGAACTGGATCGGTTGAAGGCCTTGTTGAAGGATCAGGGTGCTGCGCTCGACATCGAGCGCGCGCTGGCTGCTGGCGAAATGCCGCTGAAGGAAGTCACCGTTGAAGCCGAGACGCAGACGACCGTGTCGGTAGCGAACGAGAGGACTGATCGCTCAGGGAGATGACTGCGATCGATTGTTGAAACAAGGTGGCGGCATTCTGCGTGGCACCACCTCCAGTCCGCAACAGTGCAATGGATATGGAATATTTATCCGCCTATGATTCTGTCATTCCAAAGAAGGCAGGAATCCAGTGGATGTCCGGGTGCCAGTAAGGGGTTCTACCCGAAGCGCAGCTTCATGCCGAAGATGAAGCAGGCGAGCGTGAGCGTGACGACATTGGCGACGATTATTGGCCAGGAGCCGATCAAGAGGCCATAGGCAAGCCAGCCCGCGACGCCAGTGATGAAGATTGAGTACATGCCCAGTGATACGCCGTGCGCAGAGCGGGTCTTCCACATCAGCCAAGCTTGAGGGATGAAGGCAATGGATGTGAGTGTGGCAGCTGCGTAGCCGAGGAGGTCGATCTGGAGGGGCTGCATGTCTTGGGTGTGGGCAGGGCGGCGCGCCCCGGAAAAAATTACCGCGCCTGACGACGCGGTATGTTTCATCGATATCGATCTGGTTAGTGCTTGCGCGTGAGATGCCGCATTGCGCGTGTCAGTCCTTCGAGCGTCAGCGGGAACATTGCTTCGTCCACGATGTCACGGATCAGCACGATCGATTGCCGGTAGTCCCATTCGCCTTGCGGCTGTGGGTTGAGCCAGCATGAGGCAGGGTAAGCGTTGAAAAGTTGGCGTAGTGTGTTTGCGCCCGGCTCCGCGTTGCGGTATTCGACCGAACCGCCTGGCACCATGATTTCATAGGGACTCATTGTGGCGTCGCCGACGACGATCAGCTTGTAGTCCGGCCCGTAGGTGTGGATCACCTCGTCTAGCGGCTTTCGTGATGCATCGCGGCGATGGTTGTCGCGCCAGACGTTGTCGTAGATGCAGTTGTGGAAGTAAAAATATTCCAGATGCTTGAACTCGCCCCGGCAGGCGGAGAAGAGCTCTTCGCAGACCCGCACATGGTCGTCCATCGAACCGCCGATGTCGAAGAACAGCAGCACCTTTACCGCATTGTGGCGCTCGGGCCGCATCTTCAGGTCGAGCCAGCCTGCATTGCGTGCAGTGGCCGTGATGGTATCGTCCAGATCCAGCTCTTCGGCGGCGCCTTCGCGTGCGAATCGGCGCAACTTGCGCAGTGCAAGCTTGATGTTGCGTGTGCCCAGTTCGACCGAGTCGTCGAGGTTTTGATACTGCCGCTGGTCCCAGACCTTGACAGCTGTGCGATTGCCTGCGGATTGCGGCCCGAAGCGGATGCCTTCCGGGTGGTAGCCGTGGGCACCAAACGGCGAGGAGCCGCCTGTGCCGATCCACTTGCTGCCGCCCTGATGGCGCTCCTTCTGTTCGGCGAGACGCTCGCGGAATTGCTCCATCAGCTTGTCCCAGCCGAGCTTTTCGAGCTTCGCCCGCTCCTCGTCGGAGAGGTGACGCTTGGCCTGTAAGCGCAACCATTCTTCTGGAATGTCTGCCTTGAGCCCGGGCAGGGCATCAATGCCGCGGAAAAATTCGCCAAAGGCGCGATCGAACTTGTCGAAGTGGCTTTCGTCCTTTACCAGCGTCATGCGTGAAAGGCTGTAGAAGTCGTCGATGGACGGGCCGATGACGCCGGCATCGAGGGCTTCGAGCAGCGACAGGTACTCGCGCGTGGACGCTGGGACACCGCGTGATTTCAGATGCAGGAAGAAGTCGGTCAGCATGGAGGCGTCGGCTTTATGCGTGTGTTGCTTGCTTTCAGCGGTTGTGCCGTGCCATCAAAACCAGCCTGTCGAGCAGGGATAGATCCTGTTCGTTCTTCAGCAGCGCACCCGCGAGCGGCGGTACGATTGTCTTGCCCTCGGGTGAGCGCAGCGTATCAGCGGGAATATCTTCGGAAGCGAGTAGGCGCAGCCAGTCGAGCAGCTCGGACGTGGAAGGCTTCTTCTTCAAGCCAGGAATGTCGCGTAGCTCGAAGAACACTTCGAGTGCTTGGCGTACGAGCTTTTCCTTGATGTCCGGGAAGTGCACGCCGACGATCTGCTCCATCGTCTCGCGGTCGGGGAAGCGGATGTAGTGGAAGAAGCAGCGGCGCAGGAAGGCGTCCGGCAGCTCCTTTTCATTATTCGACGTGATGATGAGGACCGGGCGGTGCTTTGCGCGGATCATCTGTTGCGTTTCGTACACATGGAATTCCATGCGATCGAGTTCGCGCAACAGGTCGTTGGGGAATTCGATGTCGGCCTTGTCGATCTCGTCGATCAGCACCACAGCCTGTTTCTCGGACTCGAACGCCTGCCACAGGACACCGCGCACAATGTAATTGGCAATATCGCGCACGCGTTCATCGCCAAGCTGCGAATCGCGCAGGCGCGATACCGCATCGTATTCGTAAAGCCCCTGCTGGGCCTTGGTCGTCGATTTGATGTGCCATTGATAAAGCGGCATGCCAAGCGCTGCGGCAACTTCTTCGGCGAGCATTGTCTTGCCCGTGCCCGGTTCGCCCTTGATCAGCAAGGGGCGCTGCAGGCGAATGGCGGCATTGACGGCCAACGTCAGATCAGGGGTTGAGACGTACTGTTCCGAGCCTTCGAATCGTGCAGTCATGGTTATCGGGTCGATCAGGAAACCACAATGATGGTCTGCGGTGGCACAGCGTGCAAGACGGGTATGTACTTGGTTGAATCGCGGTTGCTCCAGCATCGAAAGGTCTTGAAGCCCGGATTGCCGACGTTCTACAGTCGACGCGCATTGGCAGCCAGCACAACACACTCATCCGGCGCCTTGTGCTCCGCAGCATCAACGGCATGACAATTTCACGTCCAATCCAACAGAGGGGAACATGGATAGTAGAAAGGGGCTGTTCGTCATTACGCTCGCGCTCGCGGGCACCGCGTCGCACGCTGCCACTGGCAATCCTGAAGCGGGGGGCAAGAAAGTTGCAATGTGCCTTGGATGCCACGGCATCCCCGATTACAAAACGACGTTTCCGAGCGTCTATCACGTCCCCAAGCTCGGCGGCCAGCACCCCGAATACATCATCAAGGCGCTCGAAGCTTACAAGTCCGGCGAGCGCAATCATCCTTCCATGCAGGGTCAGGCCCAGGCGCTCTCGAAGCAAGACATGGCTGACATTGCCGCCTACATCGGAGGTTTGAAATGAAAATGGGCCTTCGTCTTGCAGTCCTGCTTGCAGCCACTTGCGGCATCGCCAGCGCAGCACACGCGGGTGACGCTGTGAAAGGTAAGGAAAAATCCGCCATGTGTGCCGCCTGCCATGGCGCAGATGGCAACAGCGTTTCGGCTGACTTCCCGCGGCTGGCTGGCCAGCATGAGGACTACATCGTCCGCGCGCTCACCGATTACAAGTCTGGCAAACGCAAGAACCCGATCATGATGGGTATGGCGGCGCCGCTGTCGAAGGAGGATGTAGCGGACGTGGCAGCATATTTTGCGAACCAGAAGGGACTGACGCTGGTGAAGCGCTGACTCTGACGAGGCTCCGGATGTCAGTAACCGCAGGGACATCCGGAGCCTTACGAAATCTGCGCTAGTCCATCGTGGCTCCGATCGGCGGCGGAGAGTTTGCTGGTGTCAGCACAGCGATCTGCGGTAATCGGCCAGAAACCGGTATTTCATATCTCATCGGCTTGAGCTGCCTGAGAGGGAGGTCTGCCTCGATTGTTGGGATAAGGAACCTCTCTATTGAAATTTGCATTAGTGCTAATGTATTGTCTAGCACATGAACTCAAGAGAAAGACCCGGTCTCGGTGAACTCCTTCGCTACGTTGGCGAACTGGTCGAACAGGGCGCAGAAGAGCACTACCGAACGATGAGCCTGAATTATCGACCTCGGTACACACCCGTTCTTCGTGCGTTGCTTGCTGGCGCGCAGACGGTCACGGACATCACAGCCCGTATCCATCTGACCCAGGGCGCCATCAGTCAGACCGTTGCGCTCCTTGAGAGTGAGGGCCTCATTGCGCGCCATGCAGTCAATGATGGACGTAGGAGCGGAATCCAACTTACCGAAACCGGCCGGATGTTAGTGGCCAAGCTTGAAGAGCACTGGGGCGCGACTTTTGCTGCGATAGCCAATCTCGAAGACGAAATTGGCTATCCGCTACGGCAGGCCTTGGAAGGTGCGGCCCAGGCACTGGAGCTCCAAGGATTCTCAGCTCGAATCGCAGCCGCCAAGAGCGAATTACTTGCCGGAGGCCAAGTAGATGTCGAGTAATACCCTTCCGTCTCGGAACTGGTTTGAGCAAGGAGGCCACGCGTATGCACGCTTCCGCCCCGAGTACCCACTTCAACTTGCCACTTTCCTTGCTTCGGTGGCGCCGGACAATCGACTTGCAGTTGATGTGGGGTGTGGCAACGGGCAACTGACGCAACTTCTTCCAATGTATTTCAGAGCAGTGGTTGGTCTGGATCCCAGTGCTGACCAGCTTGCAAATGTTATTCCCGACGAGCGCATTACCTATCGGTGTGCACCCGCTGAGCAACTGCCGCTGGCCGATCGCTCCGCAAGCCTCGTTACCGCAGCCCAGGCGGTTCATTGGTTTAAGCTGCCCGCCTTCTATGAGGAGGTACGCCGGATTGCTGCGCCAGGCTGTGTTCTGGCGTTGATTAGCTATGGCGTTCTTGACTTGGAACCGGCCCTCAACGAGCGATTCCAGAAATTTTACTGGGACGAGATTGGCCCCTACTGGCCTCCAGAACGCAAGCTGGTTGATACCGGCTACGCGACCATCGACTTCCCTTTCGAGGAGCGGGCAGCGCCTTCCCTGGAAATCCGGGCCCATTGGCACCTATCCGAGTTCTTGGGCTACCTACTCACTTGGTCAGCAGTTCGTAGTGCCCGAGAGGCAGGGCGTGAAGAAGTGCTCTTCAATTTTGCCGACGAAATTTCCGCTGCATGGGGCGATGGAAACCTCCGTCGAACGCTTGCCTGGCCCATCAACATCCGGATTGGAAAACTATGACGACCCAACAAACCTCGACCCTTGCCCCATAGGTCTGCGGCACAGCGAGCAGTTCGCGGTCGAATCGCGCCATACCGTGCCTGAGGTTGATACTTCCTGGCTGGGCTTCCAAGATATGCCGCCGGTTTTGGCTACAGCCATGATGGTCGCCTTTATTGAGCAGACCTGCATCATGGGGCTACGCCCTTTTCTTACCCGTGGGCAGCACACAGTGGGTATCCAGCTCAATGTCGGTCACTCACAAGAACCCTGTCACAGAGCCGTTCCTGTTGCTCCGATTGATATGCAATATAGGTGAAATCGCCCTGCCGTTCATCAGGGTGTATCCACGTAGCGGTCACTTGGCTCAAGCCAGGGTGGCCGCTGCAATATTGGGAGCGGCCTAGTCTTACTGCCCAGCTGACCGCAGTATTGCCGAGCCACGCCCACAGAATAGCGTCCCTTCTTGGGAAAGCCCGTATCGTCAATGATCCACTTGCCGCCCTGGCTCAAATCCATCTTCGGCACGACCCACTGCGCGACTCGGCGCAGCAATTCGGCATTCGACCAATCCGACTTTGCCACGAAGTGATGTAACGCCTGATGGCGTGCGCTGGCATGCGGCGGATCCACCCGTGCAGCCATCGGCTTCACGCTCTAGCGAGACAGCGGCAGCATCAGACCGGTGCAATACCCCTTGAACCGCTCATGGCGATCCCGGTGACCCAGACCCGCTGCAGGTGTTCCAAGTAAGACTCGAAACGCTCGTTCCTATCCATCCGGCCTACCTTGTACAGAACTTCAAGATGCACCCAAAATGCACTATTTGTGTGACGCAGTAGGATTGTGGCGCTATAGGCGATGGACCCGCATGCGCCGGCCCTTGATGCCTTTGTGATTGAGGCTCCTGAGCGCCGCGTCCGCACGCTCACGGCTCACTGCGACGTAGGTGCTGCTGTCGGTAATGCTAATCTGGCCGACCTCTTCGCGCGTGAGGCCGCCGGTCTGTGTCAGGGCGCCCAGCACGTCGCCCGCACGCAGCTTGTCGCGGCGGCCGGCGAGGATCAGCAGGCTGACCATGGGCGGCAGCGGTGCGGGTGCCGCGTTCTCGGGCACCGTGGCGAGGTCTTCCCATTCGGGGGCGAAACCCTGCGCGGCAGCGAGGTCCTCGACCCGACGCATCTCGCTTTCCGAGATCAGGCTGAGCGCGAATCCGCTCTGGCCCGTGCGCCCTGTGCGGCCGATGCGGTGTTGGTGCGTGTCGGCGTCCGGGCTGGGCCACGCATTGACCACCATTCCCATCTCGGCGATGTCCAGCCCGCGCGCCGCCACATCGGTCGCGACCAGAATCGTGCAGCTCCTCTGTGCGAATCGCACCAGCGTCTGCTCGCGTTCGCGCTGGTCCATCTCGCCATGCAGGGCGAGTGCGACGAAGCCGGCGTCCTGCAGGGCCTCCACCGCGTCGCGACACTGCTGGCGTGTGTTGCAGAAGACGAGCGCGCGCTCGGGCCGGTGGTGGCGCAGGAGCCGTGTGAGGGCTGCGAGCCGTGTGGGTGCGTCGACACGATAGAAGCGTTGGGCGATCGTAGTGGTCGCGTGCAGGCTCTCCAGCAGCACCTCCTGCGGGTCGCGCAGCGCACCGGCAGCGAGCTGAAGCACTTCGTCGGGAAAGGTGGCGGAGAAGAGCAGAGTCTGCTGCGAGCCGGGACAGCGCTCGTCGACGGCCACGATGGCGTCGCGGAACCCCATGTTCAGCATGCGGTCGGCCTCGTCGAGCACGAGGCATTGCAGCGCGTCCAGCACGAGGCTGCCGCGTTCGAGGTGGTCGAGCACGCGCCCCGGTGTGCCCACGATGACCTGTGCGCCATGCGCGAGACTGGCGAGCTGGCCGCGAATAGGCACGCCACCGCACAGGCTCAGCACCTTGAGGTTGGCCTCTCCGCGCGCGATGCGGCGGATTGCCTGCGCCACCTGGTCGGCGAGTTCACGCGTGGGGCAAAGGACCAGGGCCTGTGCCGAAGGGGTCTCGGTACGCACCCGCGCGAGCAGGGCCAGCGTGAAGGCCAGTGTCTTCCCACTGCCGGTGGGTGCCTGAGCGATGAGGTCGCGCCCCGCCATGGCGCATGGCAGGCTTGCCGCCTGGATGGGCGTCATGAAGGCATAGTCCAGTTGTGCCAGCGTGGTGAGTTGCGTGGCGCCTAGCGGCAGGGTGTCGAAGCGGGGAGAAAGAGTATCTGTCATGTGCGCATTATCCGCCCGGCTTAGTTTGAGACGGAATATCGGTTGTTGGTGCGCATCTCGAAAGTCGGCCACCGTACTGATGCGGCTGCAACTGCTGTCCCACCTCTTGCATTCCCCGCAAGGAATGGGGCATGGAAAGCCTGTCGAATCCGCTGGAACTGGTGCGCAAACCGCAGCCCGACAATGCGCACACGCGGCGAATCGTGGCGCTCAAGCCAGCCGGTACGTCGGCGGCTGGCGGCGAAGAAACGGCCGATCAGGAGTTCAGTCGGGGTACGCCTGACGATGAACTGGAGCGCGTGATTGCGGCCACCGGCTTCAACGTCCTCCCGGCCATCATCCGACTGGCCGTGGAAACCGCCATGCGCCGAGGCGAAATCGTTAGCCTGCGCTGGGAGCATATCGACCTTCAGGATCGCGTGGCGCACCTACCAAACGCGAACTGAGCGACAAGAAGAAGACCGACGAACAACGCGACCTCGCCATCCGCCAAATCATCAACTCGGCCGTCGTGTCCGAGAAAGTGGTGGATGTCTTCGAGGCGGTGGGACTCGACAAGCCCAACATCGGCATCCTGGACGATGCGTTCCTCGCCGAAGTGCGCAACTTGCCGGAGCGCAACCTCGCGGTGGAATTGCTGGAGCGTTTGCTCGAAGGCGAAATCAAGAGCCGCTTCGCCGGCAACATCGTGCAGGAGAAGAAGTTCTCGGAGCTCCTAGTGATCTGTAACGATTAAACAGGAAGTATCATTGCGTCATTGGAGGGCGCAATGAAACTGACTGAAGCGGAAGTGGTCGAGTTGCAGCGGCGGGCCAATGCGAGGACAGGCCGAGCCGATTCGGCGCGACATGCGCG
>JAVBUM010000033.1:0-74073 GCA_031555325.1 Niveibacterium sp.
CGTCTGGTAGTCGCGCAGGCCCGCCCACTGGGCGCCGGCTTCGAGCCGCTCGATCGCGACGATGCCATCCTCGATCGTGTATTCGCGCGTCCAGTCGCCGCCCGCGCGCTTGACGCGGCAGGCCAGCGTCACGTCATCGGAAAGGCAGGGAAAGAACGGCCGCTTGCCGGTGGCACCCGGGCGATTGGAGACCGTCGCGCGGATCCATGCGAAGCCCGCATTTGCGCGGCGGACATAGCGGCGGTAGTCGCGCTTGCCCGAGCACTTGAGCGCGAACAGCGTGCGCAACGCGTCGAGCAGCGTCGTCTTGCCGGAGCCGTTGGGGCCGACGATGGTGATGATCTGGGCGTCCAGCGGCACCGTGAAGCGGCGCCAGAAGTCCCAGTGGACGAGTTCGATTTCGCGGATATGAAACATTCGGATTCGGTCGTGGCGTGATCAGCGGTCGGCGGCCTGCAGGGCCAGCCCGTAGGCGCCGGCTTTGGCGTCAGCCGTCATGAACAGCAGTTTTTCGGTCATCGCCTGGGCGACGAGCATGCGGTCGAAAGGATCGTCGTGATGGCGTGGAAGGCGGCCTGCGAGCAAGGCGTGGGCAGCGGTCATGGGCAGGGAGCCGAAGTCCGCTTCTTCGATCGCGGGAAGCAGGTCTTCGGGCGCTTCGAGCTTGCCGAGTGCGCGCTTGATCTCGATTTCCCAGACGCTCGCGGCGCTGACGAAGACGTCGTTGTCAGGATCCTCCAGCAGCGCGCGGCTCTGTTCGCCGAGTCTTTGCGGCTCGGCGAGACTCCAGAGCAGTGCGTGCGTATCGAGCAGGATCCTCATCAAAGATCGCTCTTGCTTGCGTGGAATGCGTCGATGATTTCTGGTGATGTTTCATCGAAATCCGGCGCGATGCGGATCCTACCGGCGAGCGCGCCGAGCTTGCGGCGCGGCTTCGTGGCCTGGACGATCGGCGTCAGGCGCACGACCGGTTTTCCGGCTTTGGCAATCACGACTTCCTCGCCCGCGAGCGCTTGCTCCACCAGCCTGGAAAGCTGCGTTTTGGCTTCGTGCATGTTGATCGTGAGCATCTGGCGAACCTCCTGGCTAATCTAGCTTAGCTATGTTAGCTCGAACTGTCCGCAGCGTCATCGGACGTTTCGTCGCTTTCTGGGAACTCGTCTTCCTCGGGTTCGCCTTCGTCCAGGGTCGGCAGCTCATGTCCGGCTGCCGCAAGTACGTCGGCCAGCGTGCCATTGACGATGCGATCCGCCAGCACGCGGTAGTCGAGCAGCACGTCGAGCAGCGGACCTTCATGGATCACGCCGCTGCGGCGCTCGATGAAGCCGAGCCGCGCGAGCTTGCCGAGCGCGAAGTTGCGCACCTTGGTCTTGCCGCCGAGCTGGGCGCCGAAGTCGGCCAGCAGCGAGGCTTCGGAGATCGCGCCGGAGACTTCGTCGCCATGGATGATCGGCTTGTCCTGGCCGAACATGTCGTTCTGGCCGTCGTCGTCGAGCGCGCGCCGGCCGAGCTGGCGTTCGCGCTTGGGCAGGACGATCAGCGCCCAGATCACGATCAGCAGCGCGATTTCGTCCCGCGTGAGGCCCATCGTGCTGGCCTGGTAGTCGCGGCCGCCGAAAACGGAATCGAGCATCTCGTCGCGCAGGCCGACGGCCACGTGCGCGGCGAACGGGTTGTCGAGCAGCACGAGGCCGACCTGCGCGAGGCGGTTTTCGAGCTCGGCGCGAAAGCTCTCGTCGACGAGCGCGCGGCGTACCTGCGCATCCGTGCGCGGTAGCCAGCGGTGCGCAAGCAGGCGCGCGGTGAGGGTCGTGATGTCGTGTTCCATCCGGTTCTAGCTCGGCATGAGGCCCTGCAACAGGCCTTGGGAATGGGCGTAGGCAACTGTGGCGGTGTTCGCCACCACGACGAGCCAGAACCTAATCTGGTAGCTCGTCTTGCGGTTCTTGTGCCGGAAGAGTTCTTGCGCGAGCAGGCCGCCTGGCCAGCCGCAGGCGAGGTCGAGCGCGAGCAGCGTATTTTCCGGCGTGCGGTGGACACCGCGTTCGGCGCGCGACTTGTCGAGGTTGTAGGCGAGCAGTGAAACCACGCTCATGATGGCGTAGGCGACCGCAAGCCACTTCAAGCCGGTGAACCACCAGGCGCCCGCGACGATCGCGACGAGTATGACCACCGCCAGCGCCAGCTCCGTGCCGCCACTTCCTCCTGTCGCGCGAGCTTGCGGCGGCCTGCGCGTGGCGGCGGCCGGGCCTGCGCTCATCCACTCGGGCGCCTTGACCGCGACCGCACAGGGACGGCCCTTTACGTCCGATCCGGCAGTGTAGGTCACGCGCAGGTCTGCAATCGGGCGTCGGCCGCGCGGTTCGAAAGTCTTGATATGGAAGAACAGGCGGGCGTCGCCCGAGTCGGGCTGGATCAGGCCCCAACCCTTGTCGTCGTGCCATTGCGCGATGTGGCCGGTCTGCAGCATCGGATGTCGCTTCAGCTTTCGCGGCGGCGCACTTCGCCGGCCGACATCATTGAGACCTCATCTTCATGCACCGGCACGAGGTGCTCTTCGAGCACGAGGTCGTAGGGCATCTGCGTGAAGTCCGCAACCGGGCCTTCGGCCTGCGCTTCGACGCCGCCGAGCAGCGAAAGCAGCGAAAGGCGGTAGCTCGCCGGCGCAAAACCACCGCCGAGCACGAGCCTGCGCGCCGGCATGGTTTCGGCGACGTTGGCGAGGCGGTCGGTGAGCTTCCACAGCAGCGAGAGGTCCTCGGTTTCCGGCGCCACGTTCTGGTCGACTTCCTGTGCGTCGGGCAGGCTGGCGTCGGCTTCCATGCGGCGGACGTCTTCGGACAGGCTGCTCTCCGCGCGGTCGAGGAGTTCGTGGCCGCCGGCGAGGAACTGCGTCTGCGGCGCGGCGCCGAGCGCGGAATCGGCGAGTGCGGCGACCTGGCTCTGCGTGAGCTTGCGCAGCCAGATCATCACGTCGGACGAGGACACGCCCGAGGCGCCGAGCGTGACGCGCTGCGATTCGATCTTGTTGAGCGCGCGCTGGAAGGCGGCGTCGACGCGCGCGAGGCGGCTTTGCGCAAGGCCGATCGCATGCGCGACGCGGCCGATTTCCGGTGTGATGTCCTCGACCGAGAGCAGGCTGTGCAGGATGCCGGTGCCCTTGTCGAGCCAGCGCAGGTTCGCGGCGAGGCGGCTGCGCGCGTCGAGGATGCGGAACTCGGAACCCGAGGCGATCGCTTCCTCGAAGGATTCGGTCAGCGCGTTGAGCTTGGCGAGCAGGTGCTGCAGCACTTCCGGCGTGACGGTGCCGGTGGCCTGCATGCCGGCGAGCTGCGTGGTGAGGAAGCCGAGTTCGGCGTCTTCCTCGTCGCCGAAGCGCAATAGAACGGACACGGCGGCCATCGCGTTGCGGCCGGCGTCCGACAACTGGTAGTGGCGGTCTTCGCCGAAGTGCATCAGGCCGTTCTCGCGCAGGCGCGCGATCACGGTTTCGAGCTTCACCGCGTCGATGTAGCTGAAGTGGCGGCGCAGTTCGTCCGGCGTCCAGCGCGGGGTTTCCGCGCGGCCGCCGATTTCGCGCAGCACATGGAGGCGGATGAAAACTTCTTCGTCGCCACCGCGGAACAGGGTGACGAAGGCGGCGATCATCGATTGCGCCCGGGCGAGCGACCATAGTGCTGGCACATCGTCGAAGGAGACCCCGGGGGCGAGGAATTCGTGCAGGTCGAAGCTGGACTCGTCGTTCATGTGAGACCTCAACGCAGGGCTTCGGAAAGCGTGCCGTTCCAGAGCTCGAATGCGCCATCGGTGTGCTGGATCTGAAACCAGTGCTCGATCTTGGGATCGCCCGCGCAACGTGATTCGAGCCCGTCAAGTTTCATGGAAAAGCCGATCGAACCGCTTTTCCCAGTTTCCTTCCTAGTCTGCTTGAGTGCCTCGACACGCTTCTGCACGGCGCGCATTTCTTGTTGGCCTGCCCGGTTCGGCACGAAGATGAGCCAATGCTTGCCTTCTGGCGCAGGTGCCAGCCGCAGGCTTTCCGGTGCGGTGTCGCGCTCAAGAAAGTGAACCTGCATCTGGAATGATGCAAAACCCTTGCCGCTATCTGGCGTGAAGTCGAACAGCAGGCGCGGGCCCTTGTCGACGGCGGCGCCGACGCAGGTGTCGGCGAGAATTGCGGTACCAAGCTGGGTGGGATCGATGGCTAGCACATCCTCGGTTCCAAAGCCGATGAGCCTTATCAGTGTCATCAGCGGGATACCTGCCGTCACGGATTGGCTTGTGCAAAGCACCGCGCAAGCGATCAGTCGCGCAGCAGCGCTGCGCTTGGCGGGGCGGTGACCTGGCATCAGCCAGTCAGTGCCATCCGGACTGCCTGTTCGGCGTGGATGGTGGTCGTATCAAAGAGCGGAACGGGCGTGTGGAACTGCTGGATGAGCATGGCGATCTCAGTGCAGCCCTCGATCACACCTTCGGCGCCAAGTGAGCGCAGGATCTCAATGATGCGTAAATATTCGTCGCGGGACTCGTCGCGCACGATACCGTGGCAAAGCTCTTCGTAGATGATCCGATGGATGATCTCGCAATCGGATGGAGCGGGAATGAGCACCTCTATGCCATGTTCCTGGGTCAGACGTCTCTTGTAGAAATCTTCGGTCATCGTGAATTGTGTGCCCAGCAGACCGATTCGCGTGAGGCCCTGTTCGTTGATCCGCTTGGCCGTTGCATCGGCCAGATGCAAGAGTGGGATGTCGATCGATTCCTGTACCACGTTGGCCAGCTTGTGCATCGTGTTTGTGCAGATGAGCAGAAAGTCCGCCCCAGCCGCCTCGATGCGCCGCGCCGCGTTGACGAGAATTTGTGCGGCCTCGTCCCAGCGGCCGGCGAACTGCAATGCCTTGATCGGTTCGAAGTCGAGGCTGACCATTGCAATCGAGGCCGAATGATGGTCACCGAGCTGCGCTTTCACACCCTGGTTAAGCAGCCGGTAGTACACCGCCGTGCTTTCCCAGCTCATGCCACCCAAGAGGCCGATGGTTTTCACGGTGTGGTTTGCACTATTGCTCAGACCGCCTGCTTCAGGCTGGCCTGAATGAAGCCGTCGAGATCGCCGTCAAGCACGGCCTGCGTGTTGCCGACTTCGTAGTTGGTGCGCAAATCCTTGATGCGCGACTGGTCGAGCACGTAGGAGCGGATCTGGTGGCCCCAGCCGATGTCCGACTTGGCGTCTTCCAGTTTCTGCTGCTCGCTCTGGCGCTTGCGTAGTTCTGCTTCGTAAAGGCGCGCGCGCAGCATCTGCCAGGCTTCGTCGCGGTTGCGGTGTTGCGAACGGTCGTTCTGGCACTGCACGACGATGCCACTGGGGATGTGCGTCAGGCGTACCGCTGAGTCGGTCTTGTTGATGTGCTGGCCACCCGCGCCAGATGCACGGTAAGTGTCGGTGCGCACATCGGCCGGGTTGATGTCGATCTCGATCGAGTCGTCGACTTCCGGGAACACGAAGACGGACGAGAAACTTGTGTGGCGGCGTGCGTTGGAGTCGAACGGACTCTTGCGGACGAGACGGTGGATGCCGGTTTCGGTACGCAAGTAGCCATAGGCGTATTCGCCTGTGATCTTGATCGTGGCGCTCTTGATGCCCGCCACTTCGCCCTCGGATTCTTCGAGCAGTTCAACGGCGAAGCCCTTGCGCTCGCAATAGCGTAGGTACATGCGTTCGAGCATGCCGGCCCAATCTTGTGCTTCGGTACCGCCCGCTCCGGCGGTGATTTCGATGAAGCAGGGCTGCGGGTCCATCGGATTGTTGAACATGCGGCGGAATTCGAGCCCGGCGACCGTTTCCTCGATCCCCGCGACATCGGCATCGACTGCTTCAAGCGTGTCCCAGTCTTCTTCTTCGCGGCCAAGTTCAAAGAGTTCCTGACTGTCGGCGATCTTCCCGCGCACGTTATCGAGCGTCAGGACAACTGCTTCGAGCGACTTCTTCTCCTTGCCGAGTTCCTGAGCGCGTGCGGCGTCGTCCCAGACCTTCGGGTCTTCCAGTTCGCGATTGACTTCTTCGAGCTTCAGCGACTTGGCATCGTAGTCAAAGATACCCCCGTAGGGCGTGCTCGCGGGTCTTCAGATCCTCGAGCTGATTGGCGATCGCATTGATCCGTTCGGCGTCCATGCAGGTGCTCCGGGCGAATTCGGGAAAACCCAATATTATACAGTGCAGGCGCGCGTGCTTTCAGTGCTTCGTGGTGACCGCCTCGCTGCGGGCAGGCGGCATGAAGAAGTCCCAAGGTTTGTGCAGGAAGCGCCGGCCAACCATGCCGAACAGTCGCTTGCTGTGAGAGAAGCGGACCTGCCGCGACTTGAGTGCAGTCTGCAATGCGAGGCTGAAACTGACGGCAAGGTTGGTTGCGCCAATCGCGATGATTCCAGCTACCGATAGTGCGAACGTGTGCCATGGGATATCGAACCTTAGTGCCATCAACGCATAGGCGAAATTGGCTGCGGCAAAGGTGACGTGACGGATATCGAGCGGTAGGCCAAGCAGAAAACCAATGGTACCCATGCTGCCGAGCATGCAGCCAAAAAGAAAGTTACCGGCGAGCGCGCCGAGGTTGTTTTCGAGATATGAGGCAATGCGTGTAGCGCCACGTTCGCCAAAGAGACCGCGTACCCAGCGCAACTGGCGTACTCGTTGTGGGATTCGCGCATAGACACACTTGTTGTCGTAATAGCCTGAGATCAGTCCGGCGAGATAAAGACAGACGCCAGCAATGGCTGCGTGAGGGATTGCCAGGCTGGCGATGGGATCGATGTCATGTAGCAGGTGGTGCGCTTTATCTGCGCTGATTTCGGGCGTGCCGAAGGCCCATGCCCAGAATGCCCCTATGCCAAGGCAAGTGATGAACGCGAGCAATACGTTTCCGACGATCGCGATGACCTGGGTACGCAAGACATCGGCAACAAGGCGGGCGAGCTTTTCGAGCGGCGGATTACGGTCGGAGCTTTCGTCGAGGCTGGCGGCGATCTTGGCTGCGGTCATCGCTGGCTGCTTGGTTGCGATCGTGAAATGGAACAGGTGGACCACGACGAAGCCCAGCCCGTAGTTTAGGCTGAAGCCCAGTGCCTCCCAGATCGGCGGTAATTTCGCCTTGGCGATGAAGAGCTTCAGAAGGGCCATGAAAGCCACGATCACGCCCGCTCCACCCGCGGCCCGGAACATTCGGAAGTAGCCGCTGCGCGAACTGGTCACGTAGTGCTCGCCTGTGCGGCTGGCATGTTCAGTGACCTGAAGCGCCATCAAGTCGGTGACCTGCCGCATCAGCGCACGGATGCTGGTCTTGTCGGCTTCGTGCAGCATCAATTCGCGCAGAAAGCGGATCATCTGCGCGGATTGCTCACCGGAATTGCGACGTGCGGTGAGTTCAATCAGCTGGCGCATCCGCGTGATGATCTGTGTTGCTCGGAAGCTCTCGTAGGTCAGTGAAATGCTGGCTCCGCCGTGTTGTGCACGCTGACGGATTCTGCGCAGGTGCCCCTCGCACTGTTCGAGCAGGACGTCGAGATGTAAGCCGTCCGGCCAAGCTGAACTGGGGTGGATCATTGCTCCCTGTGCTGCGGCGATGAAGGCTTGGGTTTCTTCTGTCTGGGCGACGAAGGGCGATTCGCGTGAAGCTGCATCCGGGTCGTAGCGGAGAAAATCGGGTTCGACACCGATCGAAGCGAGCCGCAGTGAGAGAATGCGCAGTGCTTCGAGCATCTCGTTGGTGGCATGCCGACTGCTCGCGTTTGCGCTACGGTCCATGCCGATGGCCTCCATGAGTTCGACTAGGAGAGGCTCAGGCACCTGCCGCAACCAGGTGTGGTCACCTGCCTCGTGGACGAGTGCCGAAAAAATGTCATGCAGATAGGTTTCGTCCACCGCCGGCGGCAGAAGCTTGGCAACGAGCCGGCGTGCTATGGCGCTGCCCACGCTTTCGTTGGCAAGAATGCCCAGATCGGCGAAGAGTGATCGCTGAAGGCGGGCTGCGAAGATGCCCGAGAGGTATTGCCGCAGCCCCGTGGCGAGATGCGGGCGGCGGCGCAGGAGGCCGATCAGGGCCTGCACCCGCTGCTTGGCGGAATTCGGAGCTTCGAGTTCGCGCGGGCGTAGGGCGCGGAACACCTCGAGCAGTGGCTCGGTGGAACGCTCTTCGGGGTCGGCGGCAATCGCTTCAAGGATCGGGGCGAGCGGTTTCATCGGGCCTTTCTATTGCGGTCGGTCAGGTCTTATTCTCCCATGCTGGATCGCTTCGTCTGCCGCACAGGGATTTACCTTCCCGGTCTCGTTCGAGCGACGAACTACTTCGGCGGGACAGGAGTCCCAAAAGCTGGTAGAGTCGCGCCCCTTTGCGGCGGCTGTGCCGCGTTCCATGCCACGGAGACGCATTGAACATGGATGAGGCTGATCTCGCCCAGCAGGAAACTGAGCTCAATCTGAAGCTTTCGCTCCAGCGCAAGGAGCCATCCCTTGCAGCTACGGGCATTTGCCATTTTTGCGGCGAACCCGTCAGCGAAGGTCAGAAGTTTTGCGACAGCGATTGCGAAGAGGACTGGCGCCGCCTGCAGTGGCAGCGTTCCCAGCGCGTTCGCGGTTGAATCACGGTTAATTCAAGGAGCATCTATGGCTCGCATCACAGTAGACGATTGCCTCAAGACCATCCCCAACCGCTTCGAAATGACACTTGCCGCGGCAATCCGCGCACGTCAGCTAGCGCGCGGCCATTCCGCTCTGATCGACAACACGAAGAACAAATTTGCAGTCACGGCACTGCGCGAAATCGCTGCTGGTCAGGTCTCGCGCGACATTCTCAGCAAGCTCGAGTCCTGATCGGTCAGTGCCGGCCCTGCGGGCCGGTCCATTTCGGCCTGATTGAAAATGCTTCAGTCCTCCGCCTCGGCGAGAAGCTCGGCTTCTCCGGCCGGGGCGGTTGTCGCTCCGTTGCTATGGAGGTTCCGGAAGCGGAAACGTTGCGGGTATGGGTAGAAGTCCTCGACGTGCCCTTCACGGATCTTGCGCTGGGCTTCCTGCCAGAAGTTGGCCGTCAAGAGATCTGCGTGGTATTTGAGGAACGCCCGGCGCACCTTATCGACGCCCAGCAGGAACGTTCCGAACTCCTCGGGAAAGACATCATTGCGCGCAACCGGATACCAGATCTCGCCCGACATCTCTATTTCCTCAGATGGCGCGGGGGGAATCTTGCGGAAGTTGCAGTCGGTCATGAACTCGATCTCGTCGTAGTCATAGAAGACAACGCGACCGTAGCGCGTGACGCCAAAGTTCTTCCACAGCATGTCACCCGGAAAAATATTGGCCTGCGCCATCTCGCGGATAGCGTTGCCGTATTCCTGGACCGCATGGTCGACTTGGGCTTCGCTGGCTTTTTCCAGATAAAGGTTCAGCGGAGTGAGGCGGCGCTCAATGTAGATGTGCTTGATGACGATTGAGTCGCCATCGAATTCGATGCTGTCTGCGCAGACGTCTTCGAGTTCGCGCAGCAGATCGGGATGGATACGATGCAGCGGTAGGGCAGCCTCAGAGAATTCCAGGGTATCGGCCATACGGCCCACACGGTCGACTTGCTTGACCATCTGATACTTGCGTTTGACGATCGTACGTTCCATGTCCTTCTGGATCTTTGCCTGATCCTTGATGACTTTGAAAACATAGGGGTACGACGGGAGCGTGAAAACGGCCATGACCATGCCACGAATACCAGGTGCGACAATGAACTGGTCGTTTGAATGCATTAGGTGCCAGAGCAGGTCGCGGAAGAACATCGTCTTGCCCTGCTTTCCTAGCCCCAGCATCGTGTACAGCTCGGAGCGTGGCTTGGCTGGCATGATCGAGCGTAGGAACTGGACGTAGGCCGATGGAACTTGCATGTCGACCATGAAATACGCGCGCGATAGCGAGAACAGCAGGGAGATACGCCAAGGCTCGAGAAGGGTTGTATCAACGTAGAGCCGGCCTGCCTCATTGTGGCGGATGATTATCGCAAACGGCGTCTCAGAGTAGCCATTGATGGCCTTGCCGATGATGCAGGCTGATTTGTTCCGGTAAAACGGTGAGAACAATACCTGGAACTGGTTGTTTACTTCGGTTGCAGGCCAGCCTCCGAGGTAGGTCTTGATCGTTTCCAGGATGTAGCCGACGTCGCGGTCGAGGTCCTCAAACGGAACCTGCCATTCGAAATCCTCGATGATCCGGCGGATCGTGGTACGCAGACCACCACCTGTGCTTGGGTAGTAGCTTGCATAGGTTGGCGGGTAGCTTTGAATGAATTCGGTCGAGATCCCTGGGCGCTGGAAAATGTAGTCGTTGTGGAAATACGTGCGGTGCAGAATCTTGCAGAACACCGAATTGAAGAAGGTTTCGGCCAATTCAGGCTGCTTGTGGTTGATGAGCAGTCCGATGAAAAACAGCTTCACTTGCTGCCAAGTGCGGTCGTCGAGCGTGTCGGCGCGGAACTCTCGATGTAGGCGCTGGACTGTCTCGTTGACCCGATCATCGTAGAACTGGACACGCTCACGCACGGCGCGCAGTTCCTCCTGCCAGTCGGCAGCCTCAAAACGCTGTTTCGCGCATCGGCTGGTTTCGCTGAAGATTCGGTAGTGCCGATTGAACCCATCGACCAGTGCTTGTGCTATGGCGTGCGCCAGCATTTCCTGTTCGGCAAACGCTTCTTGCCCCATTTGTTCTCCCCCTTTTCTTGTGTCCGGCGCTGCGGTTTTGGCAGCCCTATTTCTGGATTGCCGTCATGCATCGGAAGTGCAGTCGAGTGACGTCCAACTCATCAGAAGAGCGCTTCCAGGCCGGTTTTTGGCCCCCCGTTTTGAGGGGTATTGGAAATGCGCGATAATAAGAGATTCGAGAGGGGCTCGGACGGAACACACGTCTTAGTAGTAAGAGTGTGCAGCACCGGCTGGTCGTAAGGCCCATGTAGGCATACATACCCGATCATTCTAGATTCCGGCTGCGATGCTTGGTCGTCGCGGCGATCCAGACCAACAATTCCTGAGGAAGCTATTTGCCATGAGCGCCCAGTCTTTGATCAAAGTACCGGCCGGCGGCCAGAAAATCGTTCCCGGTCAGGCGATCCCCGATAATCCGATCATTCCGTTCATCGAAGGTGACGGTATCGGAATCGACATCACGCCGGTGATGATCAAGGTGATCGATGCCGCCGTTGAAAAGGCGTACGGCGGCAAGAAGAAGATTCACTGGATGGAAGTCTATGCTGGCGAGAAGTCGGTCAAGCTCTATGGCCCCGATCAGTGGCTGCCGGCAGAAACTTTCCAGGCACTGAAGGACTACTCGGTTTCGATCAAAGGTCCGATGACGACGCCGGTCGGCGGTGGTATCCGCTCTCTGAACGTTGCATTGCGCCAGGAGCTGGATCTGTACCAGTGTGTGCGTCCGGTTCGCTATTTCAGCGGCGTGCCCTCGCCGCTCAAGCGTCCGGACCTCGTCGACATGGTGATCTACCGCGAGAACACCGAGGATATCTACGCGGGTGTCGAATGGCAGGCTGGCTCCGATGCGGCCAACAAGGTCATCGCGTTTCTCCAGAACGAGATGGGTGTGAAGAAGATCCGCTTCCCGCAGGACTGCGGTATCGGCATGAAGCCGGTTTCGAAGGAAGGCACCGAGCGTCTGGTGCGCGCGGCCGTTCAGTACGTGATCGACAATGACCGCAAGAGCCTGACGCTGGTTCACAAGGGCAACATCATGAAGTTCACCGAAGGCGCCTTCCGCGACTTCGGCTACGCGCTGTTGAAGAACGAATTCGGCGCTGTGGAGATTGATGGTGGCCCATGGTGCAAGTTTACGAATCCGAAGACGGGTCGTGAAGTCATCATTAAGGACGTCATCGCCGATGCGTTCCTGCAGCAGATCCTGCTGCGCCCGGCCGAATACGACGTGATCGCCACGCTGAACCTCAACGGCGACTACATCTCCGACGCGCTGGCTGCTCAGGTCGGTGGCATCGGCATTGCTCCGGGGGCGAACATCTCCGACAAGTACGCCTGTTTCGAAGCGACCCATGGCACCGCACCGAAGTACGCTGGCCAAGACAAGGTGAACCCCGGTTCGCTGATCCTGTCGGCCGAAATGATGCTGCGCCACATGGGCTGGAAGGAAGCGGCGGATCTGGTGATCAAGGGCATGGAAGGCGCAATCAACGCCAAGACCGTGACCTACGACTTCGCCCGCCTGATGGAAGGGGCGACCGAAGTGTCGTGCTCAGCTTTTGGTGATGCGATGATCGCAAAGATGTAAGCAAAAAGAAAAGGGTGCCATTGCAGAGCGTGTGAAAACCCGCTGATGTAGGTGGTGGCTCCTGGAAACGCCCCGACTTTGCTCGGGGCGTTTGCTTTTGTGCGTATTAAACGCTGTCTGGCATGCGTTTCATGCGAGCAGTTCGATCATGCGGCGCACGCCCAGCACCTTGATAGCGCGTTTGAGGTTGTAAGCCTGTACCGCTAGTGACATTTCTGCACGCGCTCCGCTGAAGTGGCGCATTAGGAAGCGGCCGTTGCCCATCAACCATTGCTTGAGATTGTTAAATGACTATTCGCCGATGCTGCGGCGCCTGACCATCATCTCGGGGTGTTCCTTAAGACGTCGCTGCATGCGCTCGAAGGCTGCCTCACGGGCAGGCCGAGTGCGATGGCGTCAACGGCCAGCGGTGCATTGCGCCTTCAGCGGGCAATGGGCGCAGTCCTCGGTCTCCGCAGTGTAGATTCGATCACCACGGTTGCTCTGCTTGAGTGACAAGGTCTTGCCGGCTGGATATCAATAGCGGTCATTCGACTCGTCGTAGCTAAAGACACTGCAGTCGAACTGTTGCCCATCCCCCTGGTTGTTGACCGTGCGCTTGGGCGGCACGAAGGCGGTGATCGCCGCATCGAACGGCGCCCTGTTCGAGGCCTGGGAGCGCGTGGGCATCACCGCTTACGTGCCGCCCAATCGCGGCACCAACAATCAGGGCGACGGCCAATTGTTCGATCGCGGCGCCTTCACCTTCGAGGCCGAGGTCGATCGGTATCGCTGCCCGGCCGGCTTGTTACGTCGAGCCAATGAAAAACGCCCCGATACGATTGGGGCGTTTTTTCTTTAAAGTCGCTTCACAGGGTTTGCACTCGGTCTGGATTGGCGCCCTTTTCTTTGTCACACACTGATGACCACGATCTTTGAATCGTTTGCGGGTGTCATCTGTTAGGCTTGTCGATCAATCAAAAGCCCGCGTCGACGGGTTGTCGGAGAATACGTGTCTTCCCCCCCTTCCGTTTCCCACCGCCAAGTAGCGGCTTCGATGACGTGTTTCCACTGTGGCTTACCGATTACACCCAGCGCCGATTTCCAGATTGAGATCCTGGGTGAGCCGCGGCGGATGTGCTGCGCGGGCTGCGAGGCTGTCGCCCGTACGATTGTCGATAGTGGTCTGGCGGATTATTACCGGCATCGCTCGGACTTGCCGGAATCGCAGCGTGAGGTGTTGCCGGCTGAGCTTGCCGAACTCGGACTCTTTGACCATCCCGATATCCAGAAGCAGTTTGTCCGGCCGATCGGTGAGCGGGAACGGGAGGCGGACCTTATCCTTGAAGGCATCACCTGTGCTGCGTGCGTCTGGCTCAATGAGCAGCATCTACAGCATCAGCCCGGTGTAACGGCCGTACAGGTTAACTACGCGACCAGGCGTGCTCGGGTGCGCTGGGATACGTCAAAGACAAAGCTCTCGGAAATCCTTGCCACCATCGGCGAGATTGGCTATCGCGCACATCCGTACGATCCAACCAAGAATGAGCAGCTGGCGCAGCGCGAACGTCGGGGCGCCCTCTGGCGCTTGCTGGTAGCCGGTTTTGGAATGATGCAGGTCATGATGTATGCCTTTCCGGCCTACATCGCGCGCGAGGGCGAGATGACGACCGATATCTCCGTCCTCATGAGATGGGCCAGCTTGCTGCTGACATTGCCCGTCGTGCTGTATTCAGCAGCGCCTTTTTTCCGGCGTGCTTGGCGGGATCTGAGGATGCGGCGGTTGGGCATGGATGTGCCCGTTTCGCTCGGCATCGGATCTGCCTTCCTCGCGAGCCTTTGGGCGACGCTGGATGGCAGCGGTGAGGTGTATTACGACTCGGTCACCATGTTTGTGTTTCTCTTGCTCTGCGGCCGCTATCTCGAAATGATCGCGCGGCAACGCGCGGTTCGCGGATCGGAGGAAATCGGTCGGGTGGTGCCGGCGTTTGCGGAACGCCTCATATCCTGGCCAGGGGATATCGCGGAACGTGTGCCAGTGGCGGCGCTAATGGCCGGAGATGTCCTGCGCATTCGGCCTGGCGAAGCCGTGCCTGTTGATGGTGAAGTCATTGATGGCCGAAGCGAGGCTGACGAATCGTGGATCACCGGAGAAAGTCGGCCAGTGGGCAAGCAGATCGGCAGTAAGGTGGCAGCCGGTAGTCTCAACGGATCAGGGCCTATCCTGGTGCGGGCGGAGCAAGTCGGCGAAGGGACCCGTATTGCTTCCATCCGCCGCTTGATGGAACGCGCTAGCGCTGAGCGACCTCGTGTGGTGGAACGCGCGGACCGTATCGCAGGCCGTTTTGTTACGGTATTGCTTGTCCTTGCCATGGCCACGGCCTGTTATTGGTGGGTTGCTGATCCATCGCGTGCCGTATGGGTGTTTGCATCGGTGCTCGTGGTGAGTTGTCCGTGCGCGCTGTCGCTCGCAACGCCGGTTGCGCTGACCGTTGCTACAGATAGCTTTGCGCGCCTTGGCCTGCTGGTCACGCGCGGCCACGCGATTGAAACGCTAGCAAGCGCTGATCTTTTCGCATTCGACAAGACAGGAACCCTGACTGAAGGGCGCATGCAGCTTGCCACCACAGAAACGGTTGCGGGGTTTTCGCATGCAGATGCACTGCGGCTTGCTGCAGCCTTGGAGTGCGCATCGGAGCATGCGATCGGGCGCGCAATCATAGTGGCCGCATGTGGCTTGCCTGTGCTGAGCGTGGAAGGATTGATTGCCGTGGCGGGCCAAGGGTTGGAAGCGCGAGTCGGTGGTAAGCGTGTCCGAATTGGGCGGCAGTCGTTTGTCTCTGAACTGACGCGGAGTGCATCACCATTTGCGGCAGGCAGTTCTGAATGTACGGAAGTCTTGCTGGGTGGAGAAGGTGGCTGGTGTGCGCGCTTCTTGCTCTCGGATCGGATTCGGGACGATGCTGCAGCGGTCGTGGATGCCCTGAAGGCGAGGGGTGCTGTGGTCGCGATCTTGTCGGGTGATGCGGTCGAGACCGTTGCGACGGTTGCGGCCCGATTGGGTATTGAGGATGCGAGGGGTGGCTTGTTGCCCGAGGACAAACATGCCGTAGTGCAGCGATGGCAGTCCTGTGGTCACGCAGTGGCGATGATTGGAGATGGCGTTAATGACGCGCCTGTTCTGGCCCAGGCTCACGTCTCCATTGCATTGGCTGGTGGTACGGAACTGGCCCGCAACCAAGCCGATATTGTCTTGCTTGGTGATCAGTTGCAGCCATTGGCCGACGGTCACCGACTTGCTAGGCGCAGCCTGTCAATCATCCGGCAGAATCTGGCATGGTCGTTTGCCTACAACATTCTCGCCATCCCCGCTGCAATGGGTGGATACGTTACGCCCTGGATGGCGGGCATCGGAATGTCGGCTAGTTCGTTGCTTGTGGTCCTTAATGCGCTGCGACTGCGCAGCAGACAGAAACGGTTGAGTACCTAGTGGAAATCCTATATCTGCTGATTCCGCTCTCTGTAGCGCTTGTATTCTTGATTGGGGTTGCGCTCTGGTGGTTTGTCCGTAGCGGGCAGTTCGATGACCTTGAGGGACCGGCGTACCGAGTTGTCATGGACGATGATCTGCCGCCATCTGAAGCCGAAGAGGGCGCCGGTGAGTCCGGGAAAACCCAGCCCCCGATGGCTGGAATTGATTGACCTGAATCAATCGACTAGGCAGCGATATCCCGGATACTGCCGCCAACTCAGCTGAAGAACGCCGTAAGTATTGTCGGATACTTAATTGGTCTTCTTCGGTGCCATCTCTCTGTTGGGGTTGGGGGTGCGCTTAGGCGCACCCTTTTTTTTGTCCACCAACTACCACGTGGTAAACTGTGCGCCGCAAAAATCTCGCGCTTGATTTAAATCAAATTGACGGCGGGATCTCTCCATAACATCGTTCTACGCGGCGTCAATTTCGAGCACCAGAGGGGGTGACGTCGCACCACAAAAACATTCCGCTGCTGAGGTATTCCTAATGCAATCGCAAGCGACTTACAACTACGGAGTCGTGCGGCAATTTGCCGTCATGACCGTGGTCTGGGGGATCGTGGGCATGCTGGTGGGGGTCATTGTTGCCGCCCAGTTAGTATGGCCAGAACTGAACTTTGCCGAGTGGTTCCACTTTGGCCGATTGAGGCCGCTTCATACGAACGCGGTGATCTTCGCGTTCGGAGGGTGCGCGCTCTTTGCAACCTCCTACTATGTTGTGCAGCGCACATGCCACACGACACTCTTTGCTCCCTGGCTCGCATCGTTCACGTTCTGGGGGTGGCAACTCATCATCCTTCTTGCTGCCATCACGCTACCGCTCGGTATCACTTCGGGAAAGGAATACGCTGAGCTGGAGTGGCCCATCGATATTCTGATTACGTTGGTCTGGGTCTCGTACGCGATCGTGTTCTTTGGCACGGTTGCCAAGCGCAAGACGTCGCACATCTATGTTGCGAACTGGTTCTACGGTGGATTCATTCTGACCGTTGCGCTGCTTCACGTTGTCAATAGCGCTGAGATTCCCGTTACTTTCTGGAAATCCTACTCGGCCTACGCGGGCGTTCAGGACGCGATGGTCCAGTGGTGGTACGGCCACAATGCCGTGGGCTTCTTCCTGACCGCGGGCTTTCTGGGGATGATGTACTACTTTGTTCCCAAGCAAGCAGGCCGCCCCGTGTATTCGTATCGCCTGTCAGTCGTGCACTTCTGGGCGCTGATCTTCACCTATATGTGGGCTGGTCCGCACCATCTGCACTACACGGCTCTGCCCGACTGGACCCAGTCACTGGGTATGCTCTTCTCGTTGGTGCTGCTGGCGCCAAGTTGGGGAGGCATGATCAACGGCATCATGACCTTGTCTGGGGCATGGCACAAACTTCGTGATGACCCGATCCTCAAGTTCCTGATTACTGCATTGTCGTTCTATGGCATGTCGACGTTCGAAGGTCCGATGATGTCCATCAAGACGGTCAATGCCCTGTCTCACTACACCGACTGGACCATCGGTCATGTGCACTCAGGTGCGCTGGGCTGGGTTGCCATGATTTCCATCGGCTCGATCTACTACCTGCTGCCGCGCCTGTGGGGCAAGAGTGAGATGTACTCGGTCAAACTGATTACGACGCACTTCTGGGTCGCGACCATTGGTGTGGTCCTCTATATCGCCTCCATGTGGATTGCCGGTGTCATGCAAGGTCTGATGTGGCGTGCGACGAATCCGGATGGGACATTGACATACGCGTTTGTCGAAAGCGTTAAGGCCAGCTACCCATTCTGGCAAATCCGTCTGGTCGGTGGCGTGCTCTTCCTCGCAGGCATGTTCCTGATGTTCTACAACATGGTTCGCACGATCGCTTCTGGCAAGTCCTATGACGCGCCGGTGATCGCGCCCGCTGCCGCCCACTGAGTTCGGAGACCTGCAACATGGCAATGAATCACGAGCTGGTCGAGAAGAACGTCGGCTGGTTGATCCTTCTAAGCATTCTCACGGTCAGTGTGGCTGGTTTAGTGGAGATCGTTCCGCTGTTTTTCCAGCACAGCACTACCACGCCCGTCGAAGGCGTCAAACCCTACGACCCGGTCCGTCTGGTCGGTCGTGACATCTATCTTCGCGAGGGCTGCTACAACTGCCACTCGCAGATGATTCGTCCGTTCCGTGCCGAGACGGAGCGTTATGGGCATTACTCGGTTGCTGGCGAATTCGTCTACGACCATCCGTTCCAGTGGGGGTCGAAGCGGACAGGGCCGGATCTGGCGCGAGTCGGGGGGCGGTATTCGGATGATTGGCACCGGATTCACCTACACAATCCGCGCGATGTTGTGCCGGAGTCGAACATGCCAGCTTTTACGTGGCTGGATCGTTCGGTGCGTTCAGATGATATCCAAGCCAAAATGCGTGCTCTGCGTACCGTGGGTGTGCCCTACACCGACCAGGAGATTGCCGATGCGCCAAAGGCGCTTGAAGGCAAGACCGAAATGGACGCCTTGGTTGCGTATCTGCAAGGCTTGGGTACCGCCCTGCAAGCCGTGAAATAAGGAAAGGAGGGCGCCTTGGATATCACGACACTTGTCCGCATCGCATCCACAGTTTTGGGCTTTTTATGTTTCTTGGCTATCTGTGCCTATGCCTATAGCCGTGGCGCTGCTGCGAAGTTCGACGAGGCTGCCCGGATTCCTTTCGATGAAGAAGACGCACCAGTGAGTGTGCCTTCGGAAGCCAAACAAGGATGACGCCATGAGTGATTTCGTGTCCCCGTTCTGGGGCTATTATGTGGCAGTGCTGGTGGTGGGAAGTTTGCTGTTCCTGATCTGGATCTTGACGGCCAATACGACCAAGAAAGAGGTCGGCCAAGTCAAGTTGCATGGCCATGTTTGGGACGAGAACTTGCAGGAATGGAATAATCCGCTGCCCCGCTGGTGGATGTACCTCTTCTGGTTGACCATTGCGTTTTCTATTGCATATCTGGTTTTCTATCCTGGGTTCGGTACTTTTGCAGGCAAGATTGGCTGGACCGCGCATCGTCAGTACGATGCCGAAAAGGCGGTGGCGGACGCTCATTTTGACGAAAAATTCGCCCGCTTCGAAGGCATGGACGTGAAAGCTATCGCGGCCGACTCGGAAGCACGTGAGATGGGTAAGCGGCTCTTCCTGACGTACTGCCAGCAGTGCCATGGTTCTGATGGCGGAGGTGCCAAAGGTTTCCCGAACCTGACCGATACGGATTGGTTATGGGGTGGAGAGCCTGAGCACATCGTCGAGACCATCACGCAGGGGCGTCAGGCGGCAATGCCCGCTTGGGCTGCGCTTGGGGGCGAATCGATCAAAGATGTCGCGAACTATGTGCGGTCGCTCTCCGGGCTCGCTAGTGATTCACTGCGTGCGCAAAGAGGTAAAGATGTGTTCGGAACGAACTGCGCTGTGTGTCATGGCGCAGATGGTAAGGGCAATCCGGCGCTTGGAGCTCCGAACTTGACTGACAAAGTCTGGCTGTATGGCTCCTCCGAGGCAACAATCATCGAAACCGTCTCCAAGGGTCGCAATGGTCGTATGCCGACCTTCGGGCCTCTCCTTGGTGATCAAAAGATCAAGTTGCTGGCAGGTTATGTGTATGGTTTGAATGCCAACACCGCCAAGTAATTCGTAAAGATCTTGCAACGGGCCGGGGAGATGTGTTCTGCGTTTCCCTGGCCTGATTTCATTCGTGCGGTCAGTGTGGCGGTGAAGACCACGGATATGCCCGCGCGGGGCGAACTGAGAAATGAGCAACCAGAACAACTCTCCCCAGCAAATGACACCTAGCAAACCCCGCGTCAAGGCGAAGACAGTCATTCCAATCGTTTCTGCCGGCTCAGACGATTTGTACGAAATTCGAACAAAAGTGTACCCACGGGCTGTTAGTGGGCGCTTTGCAACGTGGCGATGGATTCTTGTCTGGATCACCCAAGCCATTTTCTATGGGCTTTGTTGGATGAACTGGAATGGACGGCAAGCTGTCCTGTTCGATCTGGCTGAGCGCAAGTTCTATGTATTTGGCTTGGTTTTCTGGCCGCAAGATGTTTTCTACCTGGCAGTTCTACTGATCATCTGCGCGTACTCCTTATTCCTGTTTACCGCCATCGCAGGCCGTTTGTGGTGCGGATACGCCTGTCCGCAGACGGTTTACACGCAGATGTTCCTCTGGATTGAAGAGAAGATAGAGGGGGATCGAAATAGGCGTATGAAGCTGGATATGGCGCCTTTCGGACCGCACAAGGTTGGAATCAAAGCGATGAAGTACGGAGCATGGATTCTGCTGTCCTTGTGGACCGGGATCAGCTTCGTCGGGTATTTCACGCCTGTCCGGAGCCTGTTGGTGCAGCTCGGTGAGCTGCGGATCAGCGGTTGGGAAGTGTTTTGGATACTGTTCTATGGGGGGTTCACCTATCTAATGGCCGGCGTCATGCGCGAGCAGGTCTGCAAATACATGTGCCCGTACGCGCGCTTCCAGGGCGTGATGTTCGATCCTGATACTCTGACCATTACCTATGATGCCGAGCGTGGTGATCCGCGTGGTTCGAGAAAGAAAGGGAGCGACTACAAGGCCAAAGGCTTAGGAGATTGCGTTGACTGCGGCATTTGTGTGCAGGTTTGTCCGACGGGGATAGATATCCGTAATGGCCTCCAGTCTGAATGCATTGGCTGTGCAGCCTGCATTGATGCGTGCGACCAAGTCATGGACAAGATGGGCTATCACAAGGGCCTGATCCGCTATACGACTGAACATGCACTGGAACGTCACTGGGGGGCTAGGGACATACTTGCCCACGTCTTGCGTCCCCGGACGTTGGTCTATTCCGGCGTCCTTTGCGCCATTGTTGTGGCGTTCGTCTGGGGAATCGTATCTCGCTCGCCGGTGAGGATGGATGTTATTCGGGATCGTGGGACCCTAGCGCGTGAGGTTGAGGACGGCTTGATCGAGAACGTTTATACGTTGCAGGTGATGAACGTGTCCGAGTCCAGCAGAACAGCAAGCATAGGTGTGGCCGGGCTAGAGGGAATTCGTGTCCTAGGTGAAACGAAGGCTCATTTCGACGCGAATGGCCGTCGATCCTTATCTGTACGAGTCCAGGTTCCGGGAGATTCGGTGTCAAAAGGGTCGCACCGGATATATTTTGAGTTGCATACGGATGACGGCAAAGTCACTCTCCGCGAGAAGTCTACTTTCCTAATGCAGTGAGGGGCAGATGAGCAGCATTTCGCATATCAATGAAGATGGACAGCCGTGGTATCGGGAGCCGTGGCCGTGGATTTTGTTCGGTTTACCAGCGGTTGTGGTCGTTGCTAGCGTGATTACCTTTGCGATCGCCTATCGTGGTTCAGATGAGTTGGTGGTAGACGACTACTACAAGGAAGGGCTTGGGATCAACCGCGTGCTTTCCCGCAATCGGCATGCTTTGGAGCTTGGCTTGAGCGGGGAAGTCGTGGTAGCAGGCGGTGTGGCGAAATTGGATCTTCGTGCGAAGGAGGGCGTTGCTTTGCCTAGCAGGGTGCGACTGACATTTGCTCACGCTACGCGCTCGGAACTCGATCAGACGGTCGTGCTGGACTCTTCGCCCGACGGGTATCGTGGGGTGCTACACCCCCTCTTGAACGGTCGCTGGCAAGTGCAGATCGAGGACGAAGCGCAGACTTGGAGATTGGCTGCGATCGTACAGTTGCCAGCCGACGGGGGATTCAAGGTGCGCAGCCTCCTTGACAGCACGCTCTAGTTCACCGGTTAATGGCAGCGCCTGTTCAGGAGACAACACCTGAGCGGAGGGCCGGGTCGCGAGCGTCCAAGGATATGGGATTCCTCGTTGTGCCCAGACTACGTAGCAGGTCGCAACAGACGAGCGCTCTGTTCGTGTGTTTCGGACGAGATGTGCTCAGAGAGGTAAGGCGCCGTCATGCAAAAGCTGATCCTGGTGCTCTGGCCGTCGTTCTGGGTGGCTGCCGTAGCCGAAGCTTTGTTCTTCACTGTGATCGATCCCCAACAGCTCTATCTGCTTGGGAGTGAAGTGCATTTTTCTTCGATCGCCACCTATTCTTTGGGTTTCTTAGCGTTCTGGGTGATTTGTGCGGCTTCCAGTTGCTCAACACTATTCTATGAACGCACGCTTGACGAAATCGATCAAGCGCATCGCTGCAGGCGCTGGTTTCATGCGCGTTGATGACAAGCAGGAACCCGATGGTGAAGCGGGTTCCTGCGGTTCCGGCAACTATCAGCGGTAAACAAGCACTGGGATGTCGGAGTGCGTGAGTACTTTTTGCGTTTCGCTACCAAGGAGGAAGCCTGCGACGCCCTTCCTGCCGTGGGAGGCCATAAAAATCATGTCACAGCCGCGTTTCTTGGCTGCACTGATGATTGCTTCATATGGCACATCACTAACCGAGGTTTCAGTCTCCGCCGCGACCCCCTTTCCAGCTGCGTAAGCCTTGGATTCTGAGAGGATACGGTCTGCCTCTGCGCGAGTTGCTTCTACGAACTGGTCCGGCGACACGGGGACAAGCAGCGCACCTTCCCCATACATCGGCATCGGATAGTCTTGCTGGGCAAAGAAGAAGGTGATTCTCGCACCGCACTCGCTGGCAAAATCGATTGCACGCTCGACGGTCTTGCGAGAAAGCTCCGAGCCGTCAGTTGGCACCAGAATGTGTTTGAACATGCTGTGAATCCTCCCTGTAAGGAACTCGTGTCTACTCTAGAAGGCAACGCCATGCGTCGCTTGATGCGGGTCAAGCGACGAAGGCAGTGTCTGGGTCTGGACGTTGGAGCCAGTCGTCAGACGTGGGCGCGTCCAACCAGTGCGCGCAAGGCGTCGGAATTGAGGATCTGGATGTGTTTTTGATGGACTGTAAGCAGGCCTTCATCCTGGAACTTCGAGAATGCACGGCTAACAGTCTCAAGTTTGAGGCCCAAATACGATCCGATTTCCTCGCGTGTCATGCGAAGATTGAACTCGGATGCCGAATAACCACGCAATTGCATCCTCTGTGACAGGTTGAGCAGGAAGGCCGCCAAGCGTTCCTCGGCGCGCATCGAACCAAGCAGCATCATGATGCTCTGCTCTCGAACGATTTCCCTGCTCATGAACCGGTTGAACTGACGCTGCAGCGGTTCTACTTTTCTGGACAAATCCTCTAGTCGATCAAACGGGATCATGCAGACGTCGCTATCCTCCAGCGCAACGGCGTTGCACACGTGCCGGTCCGTGGAAATGCCGTCTAGGCCCAGGATCTCGCCAGCCATTTGGAAGCCCGTGACCTGATCGCGACCGTCTTCGGTCAGGATGTCGGTCTTGAAGAATCCAATTCGGATTGCGTAGATTGCCTCGAACGGGTCGCCGGCATGGTAGAGGTGCTGCTGTCTCTTGACGCGCTTGCGCGCGGCAATTAGTCCGTCGATCTGCTCGAATTCATTTGCGTCCAGCCCCATCGGCAGACACAATTCACGGAGATTGCACTGAATGCAGGCTGTGCGAAGGTTGACGGGAGTCAGCGGGATCGTCGCAGGCTTATTCAAGACCGAAACTCCAAGGAGGGCGATTGATGACTGTCAAGGGCGCGGATAAAGCTTCGTGACACTTTGGCGGTCGGAAATTGCGCATTACATCGATGCAAGCACGCGACCAGAACACTGTATTTGATTACCAGCTTATCCGTCGGTTCGATGTCTCCGGCCCGCGATACACCTCGTATCCGACCGCAGACCGCTTTCACGAACGATTTACTGCGCCGTCCTGGGGCCCCTACCTAGCCGCACGTGGCTTTGGCAAAGGTACAGGACAAGGGCTGTCATTGTACTTCCACATCCCCTTTTGCGATACGGTTTGCTACTACTGCGCCTGTAACAAAGTCATCACAAAGGATCGTTTACGCGCGGCTCGCTATCTCGACTACCTTGAGAAGGAGATGGCGCTGGCCGATGGGATGCTTGCCGGTTCGCGTTTGGTCAGCCAAATGCACTGGGGTGGTGGGACGCCGACCTTCCTGTCGGACGACGAAATCGCACGGCTGTGCAGCGCCATTCGGCGGCATTTCGAGTTTACATCAGACGGGGAGTATTCCATTGAAGTCGATCCTCGCCGTGTGACTGCCGATACGGTGGCCTTGCTGGGCTCGCAGGGTTTCAATCGAATGAGCGTAGGGGTTCAGGATTTTGATCCCGATGTCCAACGCGCGGTCAACCGCATCCAGTCAGTGGAAGAGACGGGATCTGTGATTTCCGCTGCCCGAGCGAACGGCTTCAAGTCCATTAGTATTGACCTCATTTACGGCTTGCCGCTGCAGAACTTGAGCACGCTTGAGCGTACGTTTGAACGGGTTCTGGAACTCTCCCCAGACCGGCTGTCGCTCTACAACTACGCGCATCTGCCCACCCGCTTCATGCCGCAGCGGCGAATCAAGGAGGAAGAGCTTCCCGCCGCGCAGGATAAGCTGGAGATCCTGGGGATGGCCATTGAGCGTCTCACAAAGGCTGGTTACGTCTTTATCGGGATGGACCATTTTGCCCGTCCTGACGACGAACTGGCCGTCGCTCAGCGGGAAGGGCGCCTGTATCGGAACTTCCAAGGATACTCGACGCACTCTGAGTGCGACTTGCTGGCCTTTGGCGCATCTGCGATCGGGAAGGTGGAGGGGGCCTATGCACAGAACGCCAAGACGCTGGAGGCCTACTACGGTGCACTCGATCGCGATGAACTGCCGATAGTGCGTGGGTACGCTATGGATGCCGACGACAAGCTGCGCTATGCACTTATTCAGGCGCTCATGTGCGATTTCGCGCTTGATTTCAAGCGTTTCGAAGCGGAGTTCGGAATCCATTTTACGTCTTACTTTGCCCATGAGCTGGAAGCTCTGCAGGGCTACTGCGAGGCGGGATTATGCGAAATACGGCCGGATTCGCTGCAAGTGACGCCAGCTGGCCGGATGCTCGTACGTATCCTTGCGATGATCTTTGATCGCTACCTCCAGGAAGCACAGGCAACCACGGCCCGATACTCTCGGGTGATCTGAGGGTACTGCCTCAAGACTGAATTTGGCGAATGCCTGAAGCTGGATATATCGCGGCCTTGCTCATCGGATTGCTTGGCGGGACCCATTGCGTCGGAATGTGCGGTGGGCTTGTCGCCGCACTTTCGGTGAATCTGCCTGGCAAGGGTCGTAGTCTTTGGCCGATTCATCTTGCGTACAACCTTGGCCGCGTCACAAGCTATACATCGTCGGGAGTGTTGTTGGGTGCGTTGGGTTCAGCCGGATTCCTGCTCAATAGACTGCTTCCTGTTCAGATGGCGTTCTATATGGCCGCCAACATCATGCTGATTCTGTTGGGTCTCTACCTGGCGGGCTTTAGTGCAGGACTGGCACCCATCGAACGCGGTGGGCAGGCGTTGTGGCGCAGGATTCAACCGTTTGCTGGACGGTTTGTCCCGGCGCGAGATCCACTTCGCGCCTATCCGCTCGGTTTGGTGTGGGGGTTCGTACCGTGCGGCCTCGTCTACAGCATGCTGGCGACAGCGTTGGTTTCCGGTTCGGCCGTCCGAGGAGGCACACTCATGCTCGCTTTTGGCTTGGGGACGCTGCCCAATCTGATGGTGGCTGGTGTGTTTGCTGCCCGGTTCCGCCGGTGGTTGCAGCGGCCGGCTCTGCGGCTGGTTGCGGGCCTTATCGTTCTGGGGTTCGGTGCTTTCGGCTTGGCAAATTCTGCCACCCTTGGCGGAAAACTGTGGCAAGGCGTGATCTGTCATGTCTAAACAGAGTCGCAGGATGAAACTGTTGCTCGCCACTGACGGATCGGAGGCTTCGGCAATCGCCGCGGATCGTCTGATCGATGCGGCTGATTGGTTTTCCACGGCACCACAGATCACGCTGCTGACCGTTCATGTGCCCGTACCGATGAGCTTCGCTGCGCGACATGTGGAGCAACGAGCGTTGGATTCCTACTACAGGGAAGAAGGGCGGGTCGCGCTGGCGCGTGTAGCCAATCGGCTGCGCTCCTCGAACATTGCGTTCGAGGAGAAGGTTTTGGTTGGGCAGCCGGCGGAGGCGATTGTTTCCTGTGCCGAAGATGGCAAGTTCGACTGGATCTGGATTGGCGCTCGCGGGCATGGGTTCATTGAGCGCGTGCTGCTCGGCTCTGTTGCTGCCCGAGTAATGCAGTTGGCGCATTGTCCGGTCATGGTGGCGCGCTGAAACTGAAGGGATACGATATGCAGGAAGAAATCATCAAGGTTGGTGGTATGAGCTGCCAAGGCTGCGTTCAGTCGGTGGAAAGAGTTCTTCGAGGGCTCGATGGTGTCATTCGAGTTGCTGTTTCCCTAGACGCGGCTGAGGTGCAGGTTTGCTTTGATGCAGGCAAGATTGGCGTTGCACAGTTGAAGTCCGCGATCGAAGGCGCGGGGTTCGATGCGACCTAATTGCTTTCGATCTTGGTAGGTCTGGGAAATCGGATAGAAAACGGACGCCTTTGCAGACTGTGTGAAAACCTAGCTATCTGAGCCGGCATTCACCGACAATGCCCGTATCGCGAGATACGGGCATTGTCATTGATGGGTTATATCCAGGATGAGTTGCGCGCGCAGGGCAGTCTGTTTCCGGTGAGTCTGGATGAATTGGTTCCCTCCGATTACGGGGTGCGGATGATCGAGTGCTTAGCGCCGCCTCGCTGATCGCCTTGATGGCGTGACCGGTGCGGTCGGCTTGTTGCCTCGAGTCAACGAAAATCGCCCCGATGAGATCGGGGCGTTTTTTCTCTAAGGTCGCTTCACAGGGTTTTCATACGGTCTGTTTGGGCGTCCGTTGTTGATGCGCTATCGATTGCGTGATCAGAGCAGGGGAACGATCAGTAGCGCGACAATATTGATGATCTTGATGAGCGGGTTTACCGCTGGGCCAGCCGTATCCTTGTAGGGATCGCCAACGGTGTCGCCAGTAACTGCGGCCTTGTGCGCTTCCGAACCTTTGCCGCCATGGTGACCGTCTTCAATGTACTTCTTGGCGTTGTCCCAGGCACCGCCGCCGGTACACATCGAAATCGCTACGAAGAGACCAGTCACGATCGTACCCATAAGCAGACCACCCAGTGCTGTTGGGCCAAGAACCAGGCCAACAACGATCGGTACGACCACGGGGAGCAGCGAAGGGACGATCATTTCCTTAATTGCCGCGGTAGTCAGCAAATCGACCGCACGACCGTATTCGGGCTTGGCTGTACCTTCCATGATGCCCTTGATCTCCCGGAACTGACGGCGCACTTCTTCGACCACCGAACCTGCTGCCCGGCCAACCGCCTCCATCGCCATTGCACCGAAGAGGTAGGGAATCAGGCCGCCGATAAACAGGCCGACGATGACCATGTGGTTCGATAGATCAAAGGTTGCCGTCTTGCCGTGAGCGGCTAGCGCGTGAGTGTAGTCCGCGAACAGGACCAGCGCTGCAAGACCCGCAGAGCCGATCGCGTAACCCTTGGTTACCGCCTTTGTGGTATTGCCAACGGCGTCGAGCGGATCGGTGATATTGCGCACGGAATCAGGGAGTTCGGCCATTTCGGCGATGCCGCCGGCATTATCCGTGATCGGACCATACGCATCCAGCGCAACGATGATGCCTGCCATCGACAGCATTGAGGTTGCCGCGATTGCAATACCGTACAAGCCGCCCAGCCAGTAGGCTGCGAGGATTGCAAAGCAGACGAAGAGAACGGGCCAAGCGGTCGACTTCATGCTCACGCCGATGCCGGCAATGATGTTGGTCGCATGGCCGGTGGTTGATGCCTGCGCTACGTGCTGGACTGGTTTGAAATCCGTACCAGTGTAGTACTCGGTGATCCACACCATCAGAGCGGTGAGCAGTAGGCCAACTACGGTTGCGCCAAACAACTTCATCTGGCTTCCCTCAACTCCGAGGGCGGTGTCTGGCATGACCGCTTTCGTGATGAAGAAGAAGCCGATCAGCGAAATTACGCCAGCGACAATCAGGCCGCGGTACAGCGCGGGCATGACATTGCGCATGTTCGGGTTGGCCTTGACGAAGAGGCATCCGATGATCGAGGAGATGATCGAGAAGCCACCGAGTGCCAGCGGATAAACGGCCGCTTCCGACGCTGCAGTTGGAATCACGAGTACGCCGAGTACGATAGTTGCAATCAGCGTAACCGCATAGGTTTCGAAAAGGTCGGCAGCCATGCCAGCGCAGTCGCCAACATTGTCACCCACGTTGTCTGCGATGACCGCCGGATTGCGGGGGTCATCCTCGGGAATACCAGCTTCGACCTTGCCTACCAAGTCGGCTCCCACGTCTGCACCCTTGGTAAAGATGCCACCACCAAGGCGGGCGAAGATCGAAATGAGGGATGAACCGAAGGCGAGACCCATCAACGGCTGCAGTGCGTCATGCAAGCTGGTGTTGGGGGCGATACGCGAGATCAGATAGTAGTAGAGCAGGCCGACACCCAGTAGGCCGAGCCCAACGACCAGCATGCCGGTGATTGCACCTCCACGGAAGGCGACCGCGAGTGCTTCGTTGATACCTTTGGTGGCCGCTTGGGCTGTACGCACGTTGGCTCGAACCGAGATGTTCATCCCGATGAAGCCGCAGGCGCCCGAGAGAATCGCCCCTGCAATGAATGCTAGTGCCGTAGTGACGTTGATGAAGATGCCAATCAGAACTGCCAGAACCACGCCGACGATTGCAATCGTTCGATACTGCCGCGAAAGGTAGGCCGCCGCACCCTGTTGTACCGCATTGGCGATCTCCTGCATCCGCGGTGAGCCCGTATCTTGGGCAAGGATCCAGCTTCGTGAGACAAAGCCAAAAACAACTGCTAGTAATCCACAAGCCAAGGCCAGATAAAGCGCCATGGACGTCGACATGAGGCATCTCCTTATTTTAGGTTGAGCGCCCAACGGACATCTGTACGCACCCGGAGGCGTCGGGCGACGGACCATCCTAAGTGATGGTCATCTCCCTTGGCAATGCCAAGCTTGGCTGCAATGATCCAACGCAGCATTCGACTGAAAGGTGCAGCGCAGCAAAGTGGGGGCCGCAAATGCTAGACTTCAAAGCGCTAACACACCTATCCGCTTCAGGAAGAATCCCATGAGCTTGTTCAATGTGACGGCCGGCGCCAAGGCACCGGCCGAGTTTAATGTCGTGATCGAGATCCCGGCCCACGCGGATCCGATCAAATACGAAGTCGACAAGGAATCTGGTGCGCTCTTCGTCGATCGCTTTCTCGGCACTGCCATGCACTATCCCTGCAACTACGGTTACATTCCCGACACGGTCGCTGGAGATGGTGATCCTGTCGACGTACTGGTCGTAACGCCTTTCCCGCTCCTGCCGGGTGTGGTCGTACCGTGCCGTGCTGTGGGCGTACTGAAGATGCAAGACGAGGCGGGCGAGGATGTCAAATTGGTTGCTGTGCCTGTTGCCAAGCTGACGCCGCTCTATAAGAACGTGAAGGAAATCGAAGACCTTGACGAGTCCCTGCGCAAGCAGATCGTGCACTTCTTCGAGCATTACAAGGATCTGGAGCCTGGAAAATGGGTGAAGGTTGTCGGATGGGGTTCCAGTTCGGATGCGAATGACGACGTAATCGACGGCATGAAACGCAACGCCGAAGCTTGATCGATTGCGGTCTGGTCGATGCCTTCTGACCCGGCACCAAAGCAAACGGCCCGCGAATCGCGGGCCGTTTGCTTTCTTCCTGTAGGTCGAACGTCAGATCTTCACTTCGTCCGCTATTTCCTTGTATTCAGCGATCTGATCGAAGTTCATGTAACGATAGACCTTGCCCGCGTCAGCGTTGATGGCGCCCATGTCTGCGTGGTACTCCGCCACTGTCGGAATGCGACCGAGCTTCGAGCAGATAGCGGCCAGCTCCGCCGAGCCGAGGAACACGCTGGTGTTCTTGCCGAGGCGGTTCGGGAAGTTTCGCGTCGACGTCGACATGACTGTCGCACCTTCGCGTACCTGCGCCTGATTGCCCATGCAAAGGGAGCAGCCAGGCATTTCCGTGCGTGCCCCAGCGGTGCCAAACACGCCGTAGTGGCCTTCCTTGGTCAATTCCGAGGCATCCATCTTTGTCGGCGGAGCGACCCATAGTTTGGCCGGAATGTCGCGTTTGCCTTCGAGTAGTTTGGATGCGGCACGGAAATGGCCGATGTTGGTCATGCACGAGCCAATGAAGACTTCGTCGATCTGGGTGTTGACCACTTCAGACAGGTACTTGGCGTCGTCCGGATCGTTCGGGCAGCAGACGATTGGTTCTTTGATGTCGGCCAGATCGATCTCGATCACGGCGGCATATTCGGCATCCTTGTCGGCTTCGAGCAGCTCTGGCTTGGCCAGCCACTCTTCCATCTTCTTGATGCGGCGTTCAAGCGAGCGCTTGTCTTGGTAACCGTTTGCGATCATGTTCTTCAGCAGCACGATGTTCGAGTTCATGTACTCGATGATCGGCTCCTTGTTGAGCTTGATCGTGCAGCCAGCGGCAGAGCGCTCAGCTGACGCGTCGGACAGTTCGAAGGCTTGTTCGACCTTCAGGTTCGGTAGCCCTTCGATTTCCAGTACTCGACCCGAGAAAGCATTGATCTTGCCGGCCTTGGCGACGGTCAGCAGGCCCTGCTTGATCGCATACAGCGGGATTGCATGCACGAGATCACGCAATGTGATGCCCGGCTGCATTTCTCCCTTGAAGCGCACCAGCACCGACTCCGGCATGTCGAGTGGCATCACGCCAGTTGCGGCCGCGAAGGCAACAAGGCCGGAGCCGGCAGGGAAGCTGACGCCGATCGGGAAGCGAGTGTGCGAGTCGCCGCCGGTGCCGACGGTGTCGGGCAGCAGCATGCGGTTGAGCCACGAGTGGATCACGCCGTCGCCAGGGCGCAATGCGATACCGCCGCGGTTCGAAATGAACTTCGGCAGTTCTCGGTGCGTCTTCACGTCCACCGGCTTCGGATAGGCGGCAGTGTGGCAGAACGATTGCATCACCAAGTCGGCGGAGAAGCCGAGGCAGGCGAGATCCTTGAGTTCGTCGCGTGTCATCGGGCCGGTCGTATCCTGCGAACCGACCGAGGTCATCCTGGGTTCGCAGTAGGTGCCGGGGCGCACACCCTTGCCTTCGGGCAGGCCGACGGCGCGGCCGACCATCTTTTGCGCCAGCGTGAAGCCTTTGCCGGAATCTACCGGGTCTTGCGGAAGGCGGAAGAGGGTAGAGGTGGGCAGGCCAAGGAATTCACGCGCCTTGGCGGTCAGACTGCGGCCGATGATCAGGTTGATACGGCCGCCAGCGCGGACTTCGTCGAGCAGCACGAGCGTCTTGAGTTGCGATTCGGCAATCGTTGCGCCAGCCTTCACTGCCGTGACCTTGCCGGTGGCGTGATCGACCTTCAGTTCGATTTCGTCGCCGAGATCCATCTTGGAGACGTCAATCTCGATCGGTAGTGCGCCCGCATCTTCCTGCGTGTTGAAGAAGATCGGAGCGATCTTGCCGCCGAGGCAGACGCCACCGAACTTCTTGTTCGGCACGAAGGGGATATCTTCGCCCGTCCACCACAGCACAGAGTTCGTTGCAGACTTGCGCGAAGAGCCGGTGCCGACCACATCGCCAACGTAAGCGACCAGGTTGTCCTTAGCGGCGAGATCCTGGATCAGCTTGATCGGGCCACGCTTGCCATCTTCCTCTGGCTTGAACGACGCGTCGGGGCGGGTGTTTTTGAGCATGGCGAGTGCGTGCAGCGGGATGTCCGGCCGGCTCCAGGCATCTGGGGCGGGCGACAGATCGTCCGTATTGGTCTCGCCCGGGACCTTGAAGACTGTCAGCTTCATGCTGGTCGGAACTTCGGGGCGCGAGGTGAACCATTCGCCGTCAGCCCAGCTCTGAACCACTTCCTTGGCCTGCGCGTTGCCTGCCTTCGCTTTCTCTGCGACGTCGTGGAAATAGTCGAACATCAGCAGCGTCTTCTTCAGACCTGCGGCGGCGATCGGAGCGAGTGCCCCATCGTCGAGCAGATCGATCAACGGCTTGACGTTGTATCCACCGACCATGGTGCCGAGCAGCTCAGTTGCTTTCTCTTTACTGATCAGCGAAGCGGCGATGTCGCCGTGGGCTACCGCCGCCAAGAACGATGCCTTGACCTGAGCGGCGTCATCTACGCCTGGTGGGACGCGATAGGTGATCAGGTCGACAAGAAAAGCCTCTTCGCCCGCGGGTGGGTTCTTGATCAGTTCGATCAGGTCGGCGGTCTGCTTGGCATCGAGCGCGAGCGGCGGGATGCCAAGAGCTTCGCGTTCTGCAACATGTTGGCGGTAGAGATCAAGCACGGTGACGTCCTCCGGGTTTTGCGGGCGCGGCAAAGGCGCCGCTACTTTAGGTCGTGGGTTGGTTCGTGAAGAATCTCTGCTCAGCCTCACAGGGCAGTTCCATCCCGGTTGCCCGGGCGCGAATGAGGAGATTCCAGTAGTGGCGGAACGAGCCGCGGTCGTGCAACTGGGTACCGACGCGTATCGGCCCCCATTGGGCATCCTGCGCCTGTGCGAGGATGGCGGATGCTTCCTCGACTTCGCCGGCTGCGGGGCGCATGCCCTGTAGGATCGACTCGATCTGATTAGGGTGAATGCTCCACATCCGCAAATAGCCGAATTGCTTGCGGGCACGACGGGCGTCATCCAGTGCAATTGCCTTGTCGTCGAGAGCGGTCGTGACGTTGTGCGTTGGGATGACCGAATGCGCCAGCGCCGCGGCGGTAACCTCGCACTTGGCGCGGGCAACCAATGGATGCTCGAACTGATCGGGGGATTTCAGTGCGGAAGCTGCGATCGCACCTTGGTGTTCGGAGACGAAATCCATCAGACCGAAATCGAGCGATTCCACCCCGGGGAGCGCAGCAATCTGCCATGCTTGGTGCAGTGCTCCATGTGTCTCGATTAGGACGTGGAGGGGAATTTCTCGCCCGATGCCATGTGTGGCTTCAGCCTCGCGTAGCGCAGCGATCAGTAGGCCAACGTCGTTTGCATTGCGAGCCTTGGGTAGCGTCAGGAATGCGAGCCGCTCACCGCATGCGCGGATAATTACATTGAGATCTTCACGCCAGGATGTGTGCGTGATGTCGTGGATTCGTGCTCCGATACGGCCGAAGTGGTTCTCGCTTGAAGAAACCAGCTCACCAACCATTTGCGCATGCTCGCGCTCGCGGCCTGCGGGGGCGCCGTCCTCGCAATCGAGGGTAATGTCGAAAACCGGGCCAAGTTGCTGCTGAAGGCTAATCGCCTTGCGCATCTGCTTCTCGGCGCCGCAGTAGTGATCTACCGCCGGGATCACGGGCAGCGGCTTGCTGCCCGCGAACAATACGGCGGACGGATGAAGGGAGGTTCCGGTCATGCTTTCCGCCGTTGTCTGGTTAATCAGACGAGCAGATCTGCGACGCCGGCCCGCTCTTCTTCAAGCTCGTTGAGCGTGAAGTTCATGCGGTCGCGTGAGAACTCATCGATTTCCAAGCCTTGCACGATCTTGTATTCGCCGTTTTCCGTGGTGACCGGGAATCCGTAGATGACTCCTTCCGGGATGCCATAGGAACCATCGGACTCAATGCCCATCGTGACCCACTCGCCGTTCGAGCCGAGGAACCAGTCGCGCATGTGGTCGATGGCGGCATTGGCGGCCGATGCCGCAGATGACAGGCCGCGGGCTTCGATGATTGCGGCACCACGCTTGCCCACCGTCGGTAGGAACACATCGCGATTCCAGGCGTCGTCGTTGATCATCGCCTTGACGTTGTCGCCATTGCTGGTGACGAAACGGTAGTCGGCGTACATCGTCGGCGAGTGGTTGCCCCACACAACGAGACTCTTCAGGCTCTGTACGGTGCGGCCGGTCTTGGCGGCCAGTTGCGATAGGGCGCGGTTGTGGTCCAGTCGCAGCATCGCGGTGAAGTTCTTCGCAGGGACGCGGCCGAACTTCTTCGCGGTTTCCTTGGCGATGTAGGCGTTGGTGTTGCAGGGATTGCCGACCACAAGGGTTCGGCAGTCCGGCGCGGCGTGTTGGCCGATCGCTGCGCCCTGGACGGTGAAGATCTTCGCGTTTTCTGTCAGAAGGTCCTTCCGTTCCATGCCTGGGCCGCGCGGTCGTGCGCCGACGAGGAGCGCTGCCTGGGTGTCCTTGAAGGCGACATTCGGGTCATCGCTCGCAAGCATGTCGGCCAACAGCGGGAACGCGCAGTCCTCAAGTTCCATCATCACGCCCTTGACTGCCTTCTGGGCCTGCGGCAGATCCAGCAACTGAAGGATGACAGGTTGATCCTTGCCCAGCATTTCACCGCTGGCGATGCGGAACAGCAGGCTGTAACCAATTTGGCCGGCCGCGCCGGTGACCGTTACGCGAATGGGAGCTTTGGACATGGGTGACTCCTTTAACTGTGCTGGAAAAGCGCCTCAACCCGCGCTTTTGTATGGAAAGGCGGCTATTTCGCCGACGAGATCTCGTCGGCGATCTTAGGCGAAAAGTAGTATAGCGTCAAAAGCTATGTTATGTCTTATATAAGACAGTTTCCGGTTTATGGACACATATCCCGTTCTGTGCTGAAATGCGGCCATGGCCTACGAATCGCCTACATTCAGTCCGCTTTACCGTCAGATCAAGAGCCTGATGATGCAGGCTCTGGAATCGGGCGAATGGCGCCCCGGTCAGGCGATTCCGAGTGAACAGGATCTGGCGCTTCGGTTCCAGGTGAGTCAGGGGACCGTTCGGAAAGCAATCGACGAACTGGCGGCTGAGAATGTGCTGATCCGCCGCCAGGGCAAGGGCACCTTCGTCTCTTCGCATGCCGATCCACGTTCGCTGTTCCGCTTCTTGCGCCTTACGCCTCTCTCGGGCGAGATTGTTCCACTCAAGAGTGATCCACTGGATTGCTGGCGCGCAAAAGCCGGGCAGGAAGCTTCGCGTAATCTCGCGATCGACCTTGGTGCGCCCATCATTATCGTTCGGCGCGTTCTTAAGCACGAATCCAAGCCTATCGTCGTCGACGAGATCTATCTGCCGGGCGAGGTGTTCCAAGGTCTCAATATCGAGATGTTGCGCGACTGGCACGGTTCGATCTATGGACTATTTGAAGCGCGCTTCGGTCTACGCATGCTACACGCCAATGAAAAAATCAGGGCTGTCGCTGCCGATCGGTCTGTGGCGGAACTGCTTGGCGTGCCTGAAGCCTCCCCACTATTGTCGGTGGAGCGAGTTGCTTTTACGTATGGAAACAGGCCGGTCGAGTGGCGTCGTGGCCTGTATTCGACGGCCGAGCACTATTACCTGAACGAATTGAGTTAATCGCTGCAGTGCAAAAGTCGGCGATGAAGGGATAGGCGGGCCGCCCGGCCTGTCACGAAGAAGGGGGTAAGTTCGATGTCAGAAACAACAGTGAAAAAACCGAGGCCGAAATACCTCGATATCTGGACGCTGGCTTTCCAGCTCCCGGTGCCGGGATTCGCATCCATTCTTCATCGCGTGAGCGGGGCGGGGCTGTTCCTGATGCTTCCGCTGTTGCTGTGGCTTTTCGGGGCCAGTCTCGAATCGCCAGGGACTGCGGCGGCGGCCAGTGCGTGCATCGCGAATCCGCTGGTCAAGCTGGTCCTCTTTGGCTTGTTGTGGGCCTATCTGCATCACTTCTGCATGGGAATCCGCTTCCTGCTGCTCGACGTCCACGTTGGACTTGAAAAGCAAACCGCTCGAGCCAGTGCTTGGGCTGTGCTTGCCGTCAGTCTGGTTCTCACCGTCCTGATCGGTGCCAAGCTCTTCTTGGCGGGGGGTCTGTAAATGAAAAGCCGGATCGTTGTTGGCGCGCACTATGGTTTGCGCGATTGGCTGGCTCAACGCATCACCGCCTGCGTGATGGCGCTGTTTACCGTGGTTTTTGTCGTTCAGCTGCTGATGCTGCCTGAATTCACGCACGAAGCTTGGCGTGCGATGTTCGCAGGTGGATTCATGCGGTTCATCACCTTCCTGTTCTGGATGTCGCTCTGCTACCACGCGTGGGTGGGCGTCCGTGACATTTTCATGGACTACGTGCAACCGGTAGGTGTCCGGCTTGCCCTGCACTGTGTGGTGCTTTTCCTGCTGGTCGGCTATGCCGGCTGGGCGGCCCGGATTCTGTGGAGGCTCTAAGTGAAAGTCGCGAAACGCAATTTTGATGCGGTAATCGTCGGCGCTGGCGGCGCTGGCATGCGCGCCGCGATTCAGTTGTCCGAAGCTGGTTTGAAGACGGCAGTTCTGTCCAAGGTCTTTCCGACACGTTCGCATACGGTTGCGGCTCAGGGCGGTGTTTCCGCCTCGCTCGGGAACTCCGAGCCGGATCACTGGCATTGGCACATGTATGACACGGTCAAAGGTTCCGACTGGCTCGGCGACCAGGATGCGATCGAATTCATGTGTCGCCAGGCTCCGCAGGCGGTTGTCGAGCTTGAACACTTCGGCATGCCATTTGATCGTCTGGATAACGGCAAGATCTATCAGCGCCCGTTTGGCGGCCATATGTCGAACTTCGGTGACAAGCCGGTGCGCCGTGCCTGTGCCGCGGCTGACCGGACCGGCCACGCGATGTTGCACGCGCTTTATCAGCGTAACGTGCGCGCTAACACGCAATTCTTTGTTGAGTGGATGGCGCTTGACCTCGTGCGCGGGGCCGATGGTCGCGTGCTCGGCGTGGTTGCGATGGAAATGGAAACCTCGGAGATCACCGTGTTCCAAGCCAAAGCAACGCTGTTTGCTACGGGTGGCGCGGGTCGGATCTTCGCTTCCTCGACCAATGCGTTCATTAATACGGGCGATGGTCTGGGCATGGCAGCGCGTGCGGGTATTCCACTCGAAGACATGGAATTCTGGCAGTTCCACCCGACTGGTGTTGCTGGCGCGGGCGTGTTGATTACCGAAGGCGTGCGGGGCGAAGGCGGCATTCTCCGCAATAATTCTGGTGAGCGCTTCATGGAGCGCTACGCCCCCAATGCCAAGGATCTCGCATCGCGCGACGTCGTATCGCGTGCGATGGTCACCGAGATCAACGAAGGCCGCGGTTGCGGTCCGAACAAGGATCACGTCCTGCTCGACATCACGCACCTGGATCCAAAGGTGATCATGTCGCGTCTGCCCGGAATCCGAGAGATTTCGATCCAGTTTGCGAATGTCGATCCGATCAAAGCGCCGATTCCGGTTGTGCCGACCTGTCACTATCAGATGGGTGGCATCCCGACCAACTATCACGGCGAAGTCGTTGTCAATAACGGCGTGGTACCGGGCTTCTACGCTGCTGGCGAATGCGCCTGCGCGTCAGTACACGGGGCTAACCGCTTGGGTACCAATTCGCTGCTCGACCTGCTGGTGTTCGGCAAGAGTTCCGGTGAGCGGATGATTGAATACATTCGCTCCGAACCGAACGCGAATCCGGATGCGCCGGAGTCGGAGATCGATCGCGCGCTGGCCCGGGTCAATCGTCTCGATACGCAGAAGGGCGGAAGTAATCTGCACGAAACCCGTGCAGCCATGCAGCGTACGATGCAGAACCACTGCGGAGTCTTCCGCTTCAAGGACATGCTGGCGCAGGGTGTCGACAAGATCCTAGAGATCGAAAAGCACGTCCAGCAGATCGAAATCAAGGACAAGTCCAAGGTCTGGAACACTGCGCGTACTGAAGCACTTGAGGTTGAAAACCTGATCGAAGTCGCCAAGGCAACGATGATTTCCGCGAATGCGCGGACGGAATCGCGTGGCGCCCACGTCCGCGACGACGCACCGGATACGCCGGAGCAACCGAATGGCCGCGACGACAAGAACTGGCTCAAGCACACGCTGTGGAATCGAAACGGCAACAAACTCGACTACAAGCCGGTCACGATGAAGCCGCTGTCGGTCGACACGATTGAGCTGAAGAAGCGCGCGTACTGAGGCGCCGCAGGAGGATATGCAAATGGCAAAACGTACCGTCCGCTTCAACATCTATCGCTACGATCCGGACAAGGATGCAGCGCCTTATATGCAGGACATCTCGGTCGAGCTTGAGCCGACCGATGTCAAGCTGCTTGACGCGCTGGTGAAGATCAAGGCCCAGGACGATTCGCTGTCGGTCCGCCGCTCATGTCGTGAAGGCGTGTGCGGCTCGGACGCAATGAACATCAACGGCAAGAATGGGTTGGCTTGCCTGACGAACATCGACGATCTCAAGCAGCCCATCGCGCTGCGTCCGCTGCCTGGTCTGCCGGTCATTCGCGACCTGATCGTCGATATGACGCAGTTCTTCAAGCAGTACCACTCGATCAAACCGTACGTCATCAATGACGATCCGCCTCCGGAGCGTGAGCGTTTGCAGTCGCCGGAAGACCGTGAGGAGCTCAATGGTTTGTACGAGTGCATCCTGTGTGCGAGCTGCTCGACGTCTTGTCCGTCGTTCTGGTGGAACCCGGACAAGTTCGTGGGACCGGCTGGCTTGCTGGCGGCGTACCGCTTCATTGCTGACACACGCGATCAAGCCACGAGCGAGCGCCTCGACAATCTTGAGGACCCGTATCGCTTGTTCAGGTGTCACACAATCATGAACTGCGTCGACGTCTGTCCGAAGCACCTGAGCCCGACCAGGGCGATCGGGAAGATCAAGGAAATGATGGTCCGCAGGGCGGTTTAAGCGTGATCGCGCCAACTTGTTTTTTTTCAAGCAGACGCACGGCTCCTTGCTTAGGGGTCGTGTGTGGCGCGCTGGGGTTCCGAGCGTGAGCGCCCTGAAGGAGCGCGTGAAGTGGCGGACCCGGCGTGGCCTGCTGGAGCTTGACATTTTTTTCACGCGCTTTAATGCCGCCCACCTTGATTCACTCAGTGACCTAGAGCTCCAAACGCTCCTGGAGCTGCTCGAAACAGACGACATCGAACTATGGAATTGGGTCAGCGGTCGGGAGGAATGTCCGGTCGTTGAATGGAAGGGACTCGTCGACATGATTCACAAGGCTCCGCCGGCCAAGGAATCGTGACGGCGCAAATCAGCAAAGCAAGCAACGTACAGAAAAGGGTATAGAGATCATGACGACACCACGCACCGCTACGCTGACAGTCGATGGTAAGAGCGTCGAATTCCCGGTTATGTCTGGCGTACACGGGCCGGACGTCATCGATATTCGTACGCTCTATGGAAAAACGGGGAGCTTTACATTCGACCCGGGCTTCCTGTCGACTGCCAGCTGTCAGTCCAAGATCACCTACATCGACGGCGACAAGGGCGAGCTGCTATATCGCGGCTACCCCATTGAACAACTCGCCGAGAAGTGCGATTTCCTCGAAGTGGCCTACCTTCTGCGCGAAGGCGAACTGCCGTCAGCCAAGGAGAAAGAAGGCTTCGTGTCGATGATTCGTCGCCACACGATGGTCCACGAGCAATTGACGCGCTTCTTTCAGGGCTTCCGCCGCGATGCGCACCCGATGGCGGTCTGCGTCGGCGTTGTTGGTGCGCTCTCTGCGTTTTATCACGATGCGCATGACTTCTCCGATGATGCGCACCGGACGATCTCGTTCCACCGCATCATCGCGAAGATGCCGACGATCGTCGCCATGGCGTACAAGTACTCGACGGGTGAACCGTTCATGTACCCACGCAATGATCTGACCTATACCGAAAATTTCATGCACATGATGTTTGGCACCCCGTGCGAAAAGTACGTGCCGAACCCGGTGCTTTCAAGGGCGCTCGACCGCATCCTGATCCTGCACGCTGATCACGAGCAGAACGCTTCCACATCAACGGTTCGTCTTGCAGGGTCCTCGGGTGCGAACCCGTTTGCGTGCATTTCGGCCGGCATTGCGTGCCTGTGGGGCCCAGCGCATGGTGGTGCGAACGAAGCCTGCCTCAGGATGCTCGAAGAAATCGGCGACGTTTCGCGTGTTGGCGAATACATTAAGCGCGCCAAGGACAAGAACGATCCGTTCAAGCTGATGGGCTTCGGTCACCGGGTCTACAAGAACTACGATCCGCGTGCCAAGCTCATGCGCGAGACCTGCTATGAAGTGCTCAACGAACTCGGACTGCATGACAGCAAGATGTTCAAACTCGCGATGGAGCTCGAACGGATTGCGCTTGAGGATCCGTACTTCGTCGAGAAGAAGCTCTATCCAAATGTCGACTTCTACTCAGGCATCGTCCAAAGCGCACTCGGAATTCCGACTTCGATGTTCACCTGCATTTTCGCGCTCGCACGTGCAGTGGGCTGGATCAGCCAGTGGGAAGAGATGCTGACGGACGTGGACTACAAGATCGGCCGCCCGCGTCAACTCTACGTCGGTGCCGCCAAGCGCGACGTTCCCGCGATCGACCAACGCTGATTCGGGTGGTCAAGAGCGTCTGCCAGCAGATCTGGTGGGCGCTGACTCTGCGCTCGCAGGGCCAGCGTCCGCCAATTCAATTCCCATCTCTCATGGCTCTGCCGACGACAGCTCACGGCCAGCCCACTTGAACCGAACGAACACAGGTGGCTTCCATGCTGAAACCCTTCCTGACGAACTCGTACCTGTTCGGCACGAATGCCCCGTTCATTGAGGAACTCTACGAGTCCTACCTTGAGAACCCGGCGAGCGTGTCCGATCAGTGGCGCGACTATTTCGACGCATTGCAGAACGTGCCGGGCGCAGTGGCCCGCGACGTGGCGCATGCGCCTGTCATTGCTTCCTTCGCGCAGATGGCGAAGGAGAACAAACTGACCCAGCCGGTTACCGGCGTAGCCGATAAACGGCAGGTTGGTGTCCTGCAGATGATCAATGCCTATCGTTTCCTCGGAAACCGCTGGGCGCAGATCGATCCGCTCAAGCGCCAGGAGCGCCCGCCGATTGCGGAATTGGAGCCGTCCTTCTACGGTTTTACCGAAGCGGATCTGTCGCAACCGTTCAATACCGGATCGCTCCACTATCCGGGGGGACAACAGGCAACACTGCGCGAGATTCTCGAAGCGCTGCGTGAGACGTACTGTGGATCGATTGCTGTCGAGTACATGTATCTCTCCGATATCTCGCAGAAGCGCTGGATCCAGAGCAGGCTCGAACCGATTCGTGCCCGCGCGAGTTTCACGAGCGCCGAGAAGAAGCGCATTCTCGAACGACTGACGGCTGCTGAAACGCTTGAGAAGTACCTGCACACGCGGTACGTTGGTCAGAAGCGTTTCTCGCTTGAAGGCGGCGAGTCGGCAATCGTGGCGATGGATGCCATCATCAACCATGCGGGCGCCAACGGCCTTCAGGACCTTGTCATCGGTATGGCGCATCGTGGGCGCCTCAATGTACTGGTCAATACGCTCGGCAAGAGTCCGGCCATGCTGTTTTCGGAGTTTGAGGGCAAGCATGTCGCCGATCTGTCCGCGGGCGATGTCAAGTACCACCTCGGTTTCTCGTCCGACGTCAGTACGGCAGGCGGCCCGGTTCACCTGACGCTTGCATTCAATCCTTCGCACCTTGAGATCGTGAATCCGGTTGTTGAGGGCTCGGTCTATGCTCGCCAGCAGCGTCGGGGCGACACCGAACGCAAGCTTGCGATGGCGGTGCTGATCCACGGCGATTCGGCAGTTTCCGGCCAGGGTGTGAATCAGGAAATGCTGAACTTCTCGCAGACCCGTGGCTACGGCACGGGCGGCACGGTTCACCTGGTCGTCAACAATCAGATCGGCTTTACCACATCGGATCCGCGCGATGCGCGCTCATCGCTGTATTGCACCGACGTATTCAAGATGGTCGAGGCGCCGATTTTCCACGTGAACGGCGACGATCCGGAAGCCGTGGCGCTGGTTTCCCAGCTCGCCGTGGAATTCCGCCAGACCTTCAAGAAGGACGTTGTCATCGATCTCGTCTGCTTCCGCAAGCTCGGTCACAACGAGCAGGACGAGCCGATGGTTACGCAACCGTTGATGTACAAGCGGATCACCCAGCATCCGGGTACACGGAAGCTGTATGCCGACAAGCTCGTCGCGCAGAGTGTGTGCTCGGCTGACGAGCCTGACCGTGCGATTGCGAACTACCGCGACCATCTGGACCGTGGCGAACTGCTCTATAACCCGGTGCTCTCCGGTTACACACGCCAGCTTGCGCAGGACTGGAGCCCGTTCGACAAGACGCCCTATACGGATGATTGCGTCACGGGGATCCCGCTGCCGGAACTCAAGCGGCTGACAGAGCGGCTGACTGACGTACCCACGAACATTACGCTTCATTCGCGCGTGGCGAAGATCATCGAAGATCGTCGTGCGATGGGTGAGGGCAAGCTGCCGCTTGACTGGGGAATGGGCGAGAACCTTGCGTATGCTTCGCTGGTCGCTCAAGGCTATGGCGTTCGCGTTTCGGGGCAGGACTGCGGTCGAGGCACGTTCTTCCATCGTCATGCGGTGTTGCATGACCAGAATCGCGAGCGCTGGGACGCGGGCAATTATGTCCCGCTGCAGCACATCCAGGAAAACCAGGCGCCGTTCGTTGTGATCGACTCCGTGCTTTCCGAAGCAGCTGTTCTCGCCTTTGAGTACGGTTATGCCACTGCGGAACCCAACAACCTTGTGGTCTGGGAGGCACAATTTGGTGACTTCGCCAACGGTGCGCAGGTTGTGATCGACCAGTTCATCAGTTCAGGCGAAGCGAAGTGGGGTCGTCTTTCAGGCATCACGATGCTGTTGCCGCATGGCTACGAAGGGCAGGGGCCGGAGCACTCTTCGGCGCGCCCGGAGCGTTACATGCAGCTTTGCGCCGAGAACAACTGGCAGGTCTGCATGCCGACCACGCCAGCGCAGATCTTCCATCTGCTGCGTCGCCAAATGGTGCGCCCGTTGCGCAAGCCCTTGATCGTCATGACGCCGAAATCGCTGCTGCGCCATAAAGACGCGGTGTCGCCGATCGAAGAACTGGCGGCAGGCCAGTTCCGTACGATCATCGGTGAAGTGGATGATCTCGATCCGAAGGACGTTAAGCGGATCGTGCTGTGCTCGGGCAAGATCTATTACGAACTCGTTGCGGAACGTCGTGCGCGCAATGACAAGAGCGTTGTGATCATCCGGATCGAACAGCTTTATCCCTTCCCGAATGAAGCGTTTGCCGAGGAGCTGGCGAAGTATCCAAAAGCGAGCGAGATCGTCTGGTGTCAGGAAGAGCCACGCAACCAAGGTAACTGGTACTGGTTCATTTCGCGTCAGCATCTGCAGCGCTCGCTGCGCAAAGATCATCGCCTGTATCTCGTCAGCCGTCCGGCTTCGGCGTCGCCGGCCGTCGGCTACTACGCCAAGCACCAAGCGCAGCAAAAGGCTGTCATCGAAGGCGTTTTCGGCGTGCTTGATCAGGAAGTGGCGCCGGCCCGCTAGGAGCGGTCGGTCCAAGACAGAACAACGAGTTATCGGAGTCATCCATGCTCATCGAAGTTAAAGTCCCTCAGCTGTCCGAATCCGTGTCGGAGGCGTCGCTCGTCAGCTGGCATAAGAAAGAGGGAGAAGCCGTCGCACGCGACGAGAACCTGATCGACATCGAGACCGACAAGGTTGTGCTGGAAACGCCAGCTCCTGCGGCCGGGGTGCTCGTCAAGATCATCAAGGGGAACGGCTCGTCGGTGGCGAGTGGAGATCTGATTGCCCAGATCGACACCGAGGCCAAGGTCGAAGCAGCGCCTGCCAAGGGGGCTGCTGCAGTTGCCAACGCGCCTGCAATCGCTTCGGCAGATAGCCCCACCACCACCGGTATGGGTCCGGCTGCACGCAAGATTCTCGCTGAGAAAGGGATGGACGCAGGAAGTGTCCAGGGGTCCGGCCCGGGGGGGCGTGTCACCAAGGCCGATGCCCTTGGTGCTTCGGCCACGACGCACAAAGTTGCCACTGCCCCCGTCGCTGCGCCGTCCTTGCCTGCTGTGGGCGTCACGAGTGCGCTGCCACAGCCGCCGGCCCCGGTTTCGATTGAGGCCGTGCTCGGCGACCGTCCTGAGCAGCGTGTGCCGATGAGCCGTCTGCGTGCTCGCATCGCCGAGCGCTTGGTTCAGTCGCAAGCAACGAATGCGATCCTGACGACCTTCAACGAGGTCAACATGGCTCCGGTCATGGAGCTCCGGAAAAAGTATGTGGAGCGGTTCGAGAAGGAACACGGTATCAAGCTTGGCTTCATGTCGTTCTTCGTGAAGGCCGCGATCGCTGCGCTCAAGAAGTACCCGGTCCTCAATGCCTCGGTTGATGGCAATGACATCGTTTATCACGGTTACTTTGACATCGGGATCGCCGTGGGGTCGCCGCGCGGCTTGGTAGTGCCGATCCTGCGTAATGCCGATCAAATGACGATTGCCGAGATCGAGAAGAAGATTGCCGAATTTGGCGCGAAGGCGCGCGACGGTAAGCTGTCGATCGAGGATCTCACCGGCGGTACATTCTCGATCTCCAACGGCGGGATCTTCGGTTCGATGCTGTCGACGCCGATCATTAACCCGCCGCAGTCTGCGATTCTTGGCATCCACGCGACAAAGGACCGTGCGGTGGTCGAGAATGGGCAGGTAGTCGTGCGTCCGATGAACTATCTCGCCATGTCGTATGACCATCGGATCATCGACGGTCGCGAGGCGGTGCTCGGTTTGGTCACGATGAAGGACGCGCTGGAAGACCCGGCGCGCCTGTTGCTCGAAATCTGATTTCGTGAAGACATCCACGGCGGGCCTTGCATCCGCTGTGGAGTCTTTCGTGAAACAGGAGGTTGGAACGATGTCCGTTGCCGACGAGATCGAAAAACTCCATCGCTTGCATCAGGAGGGCGCATTGTCCGAGGCCGAGTTCGCTTCGGCGAAATCACGCCTGCTGGGCGGTGGCAGCCCAGCGAAGCGGGAGGGTGAGCCGAAGGTGAACCTCCTGCGGCGTTCGCGCAGCGATCGCTGGCTTGGTGGCGTGTGTGGCGGACTCGGAAAACTCACCGGAATCGAGTCGTGGGTCTGGCGGCTGCTCTGGGTGGTCATGGCCTGCTTTGCTGGCGTGGGCGTGTTGGCATACGTCCTGTGCTGGATTTTCGTACCCGAAGAGGAAGACCTTGGCGGGGAAGGATACGGGAGCTCAAATGGCTCAAGAATTTGATGTGCTGGTGGTCGGTGGCGGTCCCGCTGGTTACGTGGCTGCGATCCGCGCGGCACAACTCGGTCTAAAGACGGCCTGCTGTGAATCTGCTGCGTACGCAGATCCCAAGGGTGAACCACGTCTCGGTGGTACCTGCTTGAACGTTGGGTGCATTCCGTCCAAGGCGCTGCTGCATTCATCCGAATTGTTCGATCACGCCAACCATGCATTCATCATGCACGGGATCAAGGCTGAAGGCGTAACGATCGACGTGCCGTCGATGATCCGTCGCAAGGACAATATCGTCACCCAGCTGGTTAACGGGATCAAGGGCTTGTTCAAGAAGTACAAGGTCACCTTCATCCCAGGACATGGTGCCTTCAAGGCGGATGTTGACGGCAAATGGCTCATGACCGTTGATGACGAAGAGATCGTCGCCCGCCATGTAATCGTTGCCACCGGTTCGCGAGCGCGCCATCTGCCGGGCATTCCGGTCGATGGCGTGCAGATTCTCGACAATGAAGGCGCGCTTCAGATCGACGCTGTGCCCAAGCGCCTCGGTGTTGTCGGCGCTGGCGTCATCGGCCTCGAAATGGGGAGCGTCTGGAAGCGCCTCGGTTCCGATGTGACCATCCTCGAAGCGTTGCCGGATTTTCTTGCCGCCGCTGATCAGGCGATTACGAAGGAAGCTTGGAAGGTTTTCACGAACAAGCAGGGCCTCAAGGTCCACCTCGGGGTGCAGATCAAGGAGGTCACGGTTTCGACCGAAGGCGTTGCCGTCAAGTATGAAGACGACGAAGGCGACAAGGTTGTTGAGTTTGACAAGCTCGTGGTTGCGGTCGGTCGCATTCCCAATACCGACGGCATCAATGCTGCGGCTGTCGGTCTGCAACTCGATGAGCGGGGCCGTGTGGCGGTTGATGAGCATTGCTCGACCAACCTGCGTAACGTGTGGGCGGTAGGTGACGTGGTGCGCGGTCCGATGCTGGCGCACAAGGGTATGGAAGAAGGCGTCATGGTTGCCGAGTGCATCGCTGGTCAGGCGGGCCATGTGAACTATGATGCGATTCCGTGGGTTATCTATACTCAGCCGGAGATTGCCTGGGTCGGTAAGACCGAGCAGGAACTCAAGGCAGCTGGGATTCCATACAAGCCTGGCCAGGTACCGTTCCTTGCCAATGGTCGCGCGCTGGGCCAAGGTGACACCACGGGCTTCGTCAAGGTGCTGGCACATGCCGAGACGGACCAGATCCTCGGTGTGCATATCATCGGAACCAATGCGTCCGAACTGATTGGTGAAGCTGTGCTGGCGATCGAGTTCGGAGCTTCGAGCGAAGATGTCGCGCGCACCTCGCATGCGCATCCGACGCTTTCAGAGGTCATGCACGAAGCCGCACTGGCGGTCGACAAACGCTCCCTGCATTTCTGATGTTGTAACCCGCGGCCGGAGGCTGGATTGGCAGGTCGCCGATCCAGCCTCCGGCCGGTTTTCATTCCAGGTAGTAAACCATGCCGCCGCATAATATCCTGAACGTTCCCGAATTCGGCGTGACTGACGCCTACGAGTCGGAACTCAAGGCACGCGGCTTCAAGGCCGATGGCGCCCAGCGTGGCGCGATCGAACGCCTTCAGAAGCTCTATACGGAACTCATCGCGTTTAAGGCGGTACGACGCTCGCGTTTGCGCAAGCTAGTGTTCAACCCGGATCCGCCGCAGAGTGTCTACCTATGGGGTGGCGTCGGGCGTGGGAAGAGCTTCATCATGGATTGCTTCTTCGATGCCGTGCCGTACAAACGCAAGCGTCGAGTGCATTTCCATGCTTTCATGCGCGAGATCCACGAATCGCTGCGTACATTCAAGGACGAACAGGATCCTTTGCTGCACGTAGCGGACAAGATCGCCAAGACAACGCGCCTGCTTTGCTTCGATGAATTTCATGTCTCGGACATCGCTGACGCGATGATCCTCGGGCGGTTGCTCGAAGCGCTGTTTGCCCGCGGCATCGTCTTCGTGATGACCTCCAACTACCCGCCCGACGGCCTCTATCCCAATGGTCTACAGCGGCACAATTTCATGCCGACAATCGCGCTGATCAAACAACGCTTCGATGTGAAGGAGGTCGATGACGGTACTGATTACCGGCTGCGTGCGCTCGAACGCATGAACATCTACATCGTTCCCGGAGGGGAAGCTGCAGATCGGCAACTTGCCGAGGAGTTCAGGCAAATCGCAAGTGACGATGGCAAGCCCGGTAGTGTCGAGCTTTTCGACCGTAAGGTGCAGGCCAAGCGGATCCATGGTGGCGTGATCTGGTTCGATTTCGATACCCTCTGTGGCGGCCCGCGCTCACAGAACGACTATCTCGAACTCGCACGGCGCTTCCATAGCGTATTCCTGTCGAGTATTCCAGCCATGAACCGGAATCACGGTAATGAGGCACGTCGCTTTACGTGGCTGGTCGACGTGCTCTATGACTGCCGTGTAAAGCTCGTGATCAGTGCTGAGGTCGAAGCCGATAGCCTGTACCTTGAAGGTCCGAATTCGCAGGAATTTCCGCGTACCGTTTCGCGATTGATTGAGATGCGCTCACGCGACTATCTCGCGGAAGAACACCGACCCGTCTGATACCGTAAGGCCCCAGAGCTGTCCGTGTCAGTGGGTATCACCGCCCTCTGTCAGACATGTACCGTTGGCGGGGCTGAGGTTGCTCGTCTATGTTGGATCATTTCCGACATGCGGAGGCGGGCATGGAACAGACGGCTTTTGGCACTTCCCTACAGATTGGCTCCAGCGATGCCCAGGCCATCGCGCTGTTGCAGACGCTGCTTTCCGCACTCAATGTCCTGGCTTCGATTGATGGAAACTTTGGCCCGGCGACGGACAGGGCGGTGAAGGTTTATCAGGCGTCGAAAGGGTTGATTGCAGATGGCGTCGTCGGCCAGAAGACCTGGACTGCCCTTGCGGCGGATGCACCGGGTGTTTTCAAGCAGATCTGTTCACTTTGGATCGGAGATGCCGACTTCACTGCAGCTGCATCGCAGCTCAATTGCGAGGAAGCGGCTGTTCGCGCCGTCTACGAAGTGGAATCGCAGGGGGCGGGTTTTCTGGGCCTCAAACCAAAAATCCTTTTCGAAGGACATGTCTTCTGGCGATTGCTTCAAGACGCGGGTAAGGATCCCCGAGGCTTGCAGGCCGCGAACGCAGACATCCTCTATCCAAAATGGACAAATGTCTTCTACAAGGGCGGGCTGCGCGAATATGAACGGCTGGAGCGCGCGCGTGTCATAGACGAAGCGTGCGCACTGCAGTCGGCGTCGTGGGGGCTATTCCAGATCATGGGCGAGAACTGGGGGAACCTTGGGTACCCGAGCATCAATGACTTCAAGGACAAGATGTACCTGCATGAACGCGAACACCTCTTCGCGTTCTGTCGCTTTGTCCAATGGAAGTCAGTGCACGGCAAGACACTAGTCGAATGGCTTCGCGCGAAGGACTGGGCCAATTTTGCCTTCGGCTACAACGGCAGTGGTTATGCTGCCAATGCTTATGACAGAAAGCTTGCCGCCGCGCATGCCAAGCATGCCTATCGTGGTTCGCCTGGCCCCGCGTGATAGCATTTCAGCCCATCCCGAGGAAACGCGGGGGCTGCTGCGTTTCTTCTCCCCTCAGGGGCCAATCGCTGCGCGCCAGCGGTCTTGAATGCCGTTCCCATGACTGATCTCGCCTCGTATTTTGCCGAAGACGGCCCGCTTGCCCGTACCATTCCTGGTTATCGCCCCCGCTCACAACAGTTGCAGATGGCGCTCGCCATTGAGGAGGCGATGCGCGGCAACCGGGTGCTTGTTGCCGAAGCTGGTACCGGTACCGGAAAGACCTATGCCTACCTTGTGCCGGCGCTGGCTACGGGCGGCAAGGTCATCATTTCGACGGGTACCAAGACGTTGCAGGACCAGCTGTTTCATCGAGATCTGCCTGCCGTGCGCCAAGCACTGAAGCTCCCGGTGACGGTCGCACTGCTCAAGGGGCGCGCCAATTATGTTTGCCACTACCACCTCGAGCAGGCGCAATCGGATGCGGCACGATTCCTGAATAAAGAGGATGGCGTTCATATCCGAGCCATCGCACGCTGGGCGAAGCACACGCATACGGGAGATAAGGCCGAGTGCGGTGAAGTCCCCGAGGACAGTACGGCTTGGTATGTAGCGACCTCTACGCGCGACAACTGCCTTGGACAGGATTGTCCGAACGTCAAGGAATGCTTTGTACTCGCCGCGCGGCGTGCCGCACAGGATGCGGAGGTCGTGGTTGTCAATCACCACCTGTTCTTCGCTGATGTGATGCTACGTGATGAAGGGTTGGCCGAATTGCTGCCAGCGTGCAACACGGTTGTCTTCGATGAAGCGCATCAACTGCCCGAAACCGCCTCGCTGTTCTTCGGTGAAAGTGTCTCGACGGGCCAGTTGCTCGATCTCGCGCGTGACACGCGGAACGAGGCCGTGACAACTGCAAAGGATTTCCCGCAACTGCAGGACGCAGTGCGCTCCTTGGAAAAGACAACGAAGGATCTGCGCCTTGCCTTCCCGGGCGAGAATCAGCGCCTCTCCATCCAGCAGATCGAAAGCCTGCCCGAATTGCCAGTCGCCCTCGGCCGTCTAGAAGACGAGCTCGAACGTTTTACCGCGCTGTTGGAGACTCAGGCGCAGCGTTCGGAAGGGTTGGAGCGGTGCTGGCAGCGTTCGACTGAACTCGCTGAGCGCCTGCAGCGCTGGCGTATACCACCGGGAGCAGAGCGGGTGCGCTGGGCCGAAGTGTTCAGCCAGTCCGCTGCGCTCAATGCTACGCCCTTGCAGGTTTCTGGCGTCTTCAAGAAGCAGATGGAAGGCAATGCGCGTTCATGGATCTTTACATCCGCGACGCTTGCCGTTGGCAGCGACTTCAAGCACTACTGCGGTGAACTTGGCCTCGATCAGCTCGAACCGCCCGTCGACACTGCTGTGTGGGGCAGCCCGTTCAACTATGGTGAGCAAGCTTTGCTCTATGCACCCGCCGGGATGCCGGATCCGAACAGTCCTGCCTTTGTTGATGCAGTGGTTGACGCTGCGATGCCTGCGATCCGAGCCGCTCAGGGCCGCTGTTTTCTCCTTTGCACCTCGCTTCGTGCGATGCAGCGTATCCACGAGCGCCTCACCGAGCGCTTCGGGCGAGAAGGTCTTTCGTTTCCGCTCCTGATACAAGGACAGGGCTCACGCAGCGAACTGCTCGAACGCTTTCGTAGGCTTGGCAATGCGGTGCTTGTCGCAAGCCAGAGCTTCTGGGAGGGCGTGGACGTACCGGGCGACGCGCTCTCGCTTGTCATCATCGATAAGCTGCCCTTTGCTCCACCCGATGATCCTGTTCTTTCAGCGCGCATCGAATGGATGCGAGAGCAGGGGCGCAATCCATTCATGGATTATCAGCTGCCGCGTGCAGTCATCAACGTCAAGCAGGGGGCGGGGCGACTGATCCGCACCGAGCGTGATCGTGGTGTATTGATGATTTGTGATCCGCGAATGATCGAAAAGCCTTACGGACGTCGTGTCTGGCAGAGCTTGCCACCGATGTGTCGTACACGGGACATTGAGGACGTCTGCGAATTCCTCAAGAAGTTACCCGCGCCGATGAACGAAACGACGCTGCTCTGATGTGGATGTCGCGGATTTGCGGACTCTTAGGCCCCGAGCCGCGTTGAATTTCAGCCTTACCTCGTGATCTGCGCGTAGAACAAGGGCAGGCGGGCCGGTAGTTCTTCGGCCTTGCGGATCACTGCAAAGCCCGCTGGGCCAAAGATGTGCGGCAGGTAACTCGCACCTTCCCGGTCGATGGTAACGCAAAAGGGTACCAAGCCCTGGCGGCGTGCTTCGATGACCGCCATGCGAGTGTCCTCGATGCCGTAGCGACCGTCGTACAGATCGAGGTCATTCGGCTTGCCGTCGGACAGGATCAGCAGAATGCGTCGGGCCGCCGTCTGTTTGGCGAGTAGCGCAGTCGCTCGACGGATTGCAGCACCCAGTCGTGTGTAGTAGCCAGGGCGGATCGCCATGACCCGGCCGCGAACGCGATCGCCGAAACGTTCGTTGAAATGCTTGAAATAATGGAACCGCACGTTGCCGCGCTTGATGGACGAAAAACCACAAAGCGCGAAGCGGTCACCCGTGGTAGTCAGAGCCTCTCCGAAGAGCAGCAGGGCGTCTCGGATGACATCGATGACCCGTGCTGTGTCGGAAACCCAGGCGTCGGTTGAAAGCGAGAGGTCCGCAAGCGCCAGACAGGCAAGATCCCGCTCGCGTCGTTCGAGGGAAAGATAAAGCTGCTCCGAGGGATGCAGCCCGCAAGCGCGGTCGGTTGCTGCCCGCACCGTGGCGTCGATATCCAGCTCGGAGCCGTCTGGCTGTGCTTTTAGCCAGCGGCGGCCGGGCAGCAACGCTGCGAACTGCTGGCGCAGCCTGCGTGCGCTGCGACGAAGATGGTTGGGCAACGGGGTTGGCGCGGCGCGCGGATCGTGCGCGCTGGCGATCATCTCGATCACGCGGACGTAATCGTCACGCAACAGATGCTTCCGGTAATCCCATTCCGGTTGAGGAATGCCTTCGCCAAGGACAGCGTCATCTTCCGCTGCGGAAGGTAAGTCGAGATCGAAACGGATTTTGGAGGCGACACGATCCTTGCTGTCGGTCAGAGAGAGGTGTTCGAGATTGGCCGCCGCTGCTGCGGCATTCGGATCGGCCTCGTCATCAAGGCTGCGATCGACCTTGATGAACTCGGCAACCGACAACAGACTCTCGGCGCGGAACGGCAAGAGCAGCCCGTGCTTCTGCTGGGGCATTTCGACCCGTTCGGCACGATGCGCGCGTTTTTCCTTTTCCTCGGCCGTGGAGGTGGTCTCGGCTTGCTCGGTGTGCGTGCGGACGGATTCGGGGGCGTGGTCGCGTGGAGCGGGCACCAGCCAGAGCGGAATCGGCATGGCAGGTGGCGCCTTGTGAGGGACTGCAGGCAGATGCGTGATACTGCCCGGCTCCTCAAGTGCACGCCGCAATGCGCGTTCGCGCTCGGCTTCCGCAGGCGGAAGCCGAGATGGGTCTAGACGGGCGGCCAGGGTTGCGGCTACAAGGCGCTGGTAACGGTTGGAAAAACCAGGCCAAGTGTGGAGGACATGCAGCGTGGCGCTCTGGTTACGGCGAAGCTCGGCTTCAGGGCCAGAATCTGGATTGGTACCGTCGGCGGGACCCGAGTCATCGGCTACGGCAAAGGAGGCCGCCAGTGCCGCCAGCCACAGATACAGATCACGATTAAGTGCGCGCTGCGGAAAGATATCGAGCTTCGGCGGTAGCCGTAATGTTGTGTCGTCTATCCGTGCGCGGGCGATCGTCTCGCCACTGGCTGCAAGGCGAGCAAGCAGGCTGCGCCGCGCGCCATGCGTGTCGCTGGTTGCCGCGGCAAGGCGCAGACCGCCATCGCCGCCGAGTGCTCGAAAAAGCACGCCCGCCGTGCGTTCAATCTCCTTTAGCGTGACAGCCGCTTCCGGATAGTTGGTACCTGACGCCCGGGTTATCAGGCGGTGCCAGATCTTGCCTACAGCTTCTTCCATGGCTTCAAGGCTCCCGACCGGCACGGAATCCGGCTTCGTTGCGCTGTGCAGCTTCGCCTTTGACCCATGCTAGCAGCGGGCCGTTCGGGTTGTCCGACTGGCTCTCGCCGCAGGCATCGATGCATTGCGCGCATTGGGTGCACGTAAACATGTGACGCTTGATGTTGCGCGGTGTCAGCCGCATCGGGCAGACCGTGTCGCACGCAGACTGCTTTTCAGGTAGGCAGCTTGCGCAGTCTGCTGCGCGTGCGCGTGCGAATCCAACAACCATGGCCTTGCGATTACCCATCCAGACCAGGCTTTGAAATACGCCGACAGCGCACGCAAAACGACAAAAGAGATGGCGGGCGAACAGGAACTCGATCGTGATGACGATAGTTCCAGCGGTGAGGAAGATCCGTTGTCCGCGGCTCAGCGTGCCGGTGAACAGGCGCGTGTAAACATCCGCTGGCAACTGGAGATAAGTAAGAAAGATGACTGCCCATAGGAAGGCGAAGCCGACTGCCGCAGGCAAGACCAGTGCCCACCAACGGGCATTGATTTTTCGTTTGGTGCCGTCGGCACGCCACGGCGTCAGTGGTCGCTTTTCCCAGATACTGGGTTTTCCTGAGGCTCGCAGCATCAGTGAATTGATCGTTTCCACCACCGAAAAGTGTGGGCACAGCCAGCCGCAGTAAAGCCGCCCCCATTTCCATGCTGACCACAGGAATAATGCGGCGGCGCCAAACAACGGCACAAATAGCCGCAGCAAGATGTTGAAACTGGCTTCGAGTGCGCCGATGCGTCCGGTCAGGAAGTCGTCCAGCCCAAGCCGCCATGGCATGCCAAGCAGCCAGGCGTGGCCGGCGTCAAGGTCGTAACGGAACAGATTGAGCACCGGCGCAAGAATGAAAAGTGCAAAGAATGCAATCTGGAAACCTCGCCGACGGCGCTGCAATGGGCGCAGCGATAAGGGCGCGGATGGCGCGGGGCTTATCTGGCGCAGCTGCCCATCGGGCGCGGTAGTGGACGCTGGAGCGGGACTGTCCATGAAGCGTGGCCTGGGGTCAGCGGCCAAATGTAGCGGATACGACTTCCATCAGTGCCTCGGCGACTTCGGCGTCGTCTGTCAGGCTCTCGACAATCGCAGCGCGGCAAGCGGCGACCGGATCCATGCCGTCCTTGATCAACAGTGCTGCATACACCAGCAGGCGCGTACTGGCAGCTTCCTCCAGATCGTGCTCCTTCAGTGCACGCAGACTGCCCGCGATTGATACAAGCCGGCGGGCCGTGTCGGGATTGCAGTCTGCTTCCCCGACAAGAATCGAGGTTTCCCGTGCGGCGGAAGGGAAATCGAATCGCAGGCTGACGAAACGCTGTCTTGTCGAAGGCTTCATGCCCTTGAGCAGGTTCTGGTAGCCCGGATTGTAGGACACCACGAGCATGAAACCCGGTGGCGCCTGCAAGAGTTCGCCGGTGCGTTCGATCGGCAACAGGCGGCGGTCGTCGGCAAGCGGGTGAAGGACCACGGTGGTGTCCTTACGAGCTTCAATGATCTCGTCGAGATAGCAGATACCGCCTTCGCGTACGGCTCGGGTGAGCGGGCCGTCACACCACTTCGTGACTCCATCGCCGAGCAGGTGCCGCCCGACAAGGTCCGCAGCCGTTAAGTCGTCGTGACAGGCTACTGTGTACAGCGGCAAGTTCAGGCGTGCCGCCATATGAGTGATGAATCGAGTCTTGCCGCACCCGGTAGGACCCTTGATCAAGAGCGGCAGCCGGTTCTTCCAGGCATGTTCGAAAACCGTGATTTCGTCGCCAGCCGGCTCGTAAAAGGGAAGACTGAGACGTTCGGAATTCATTGTGGTGCTCCGGTCCAATAGGCAATGGCAATCAACGACCATATCACGATCATCCAGCCAATCACGATGATCCGCCAGAACATGGGGGCATGACGCAAAGCCATGTAATCAAGAATGATGGCCGAACCCTTGATCAAGGATATGGCGGCGAGTATTGCAACGATACCTAGCCCGGCAGAGCCGCGCTCGCCAATCCCGAGGGTGAGCAAGGTTGCCACGATAAGCAGCAACCATACCCATGTAGCGCGGGCGGGCGTGCCGTGAGTACTGGACATGGATGGCTTCCTCAGTGAATGACGTAGACCAGTGGAAAAAGAACGAGCCACACCAAGTCGACCATGTGCCAATACGCTGCGCCACTTTCAAGGCCATTCATGTCGTTCGGCTGGTATCGGCCGGCACGCGCGCCAAACCACAAGGCGGAAAGGATCACCAGTCCAAGGAGAACGTGCATGAAATGGAAGAAGGTCAACGACAGGTAGAACATGTGAAATGGGCTGCTCGATAGAGTGATGCCCTGATCGAAGGCTGCCGCATATTCATTTATCTTGATGACGACGAAACCGACCCCACACGCCAGCGCTCCGATAAGCCAGCGTGCGCTTGACTTGGCCGCCGAACGTTCCGCCGCTTGAACGGCGCGCACGACAAAATAGCTGGATGTCAGCAAAAGTACGGTATTGATGGCGCCTGCGATTCGATCAAGTGCCTGTTGTTCGTGGGCGAATAGTTCGATGTGGTGGGCGCGGGTGAATGCGTAGGCGGAAAAGAACGCGCCAAACGCGAGTAATTCAGCAAGGATGAAAATCCAGATGGCCAGATCGCCAGCCAGGCGAGGCCCGGCGACTGACGAAATATTGCCGGAGGAAGAAGGTCTGGGGTCGGTGGAAAGCATGGGCGCCTGTCCGGAAATGCGGTGACACAAAGGCTTTCTGGGTGAAAGCTTCTAGAAAAAAAGCGGCTTGCGCCGCTTTTTTATCCCCCGGGGAATTCCGGGGGGCCCTACGAGAGCAATCAGGCGTTTGCGGCCTTCGTCTCGCCCTTGACGAAGAAGCTGGCGATATAGATCACCAAGCCGATAAAGAATGCTACGCCACTCCATTCACGCATCCAGTAGAACAGCATGATCTGGTCTTGCGTTGCCATGAACGACAGCGGTGCCGTGGAGATGCGCTGCAGCCAGACTTGCAGGATGCCCGCGCCGGTGAGGAACAGGGTGATGCAGACCATGGCGATCGTCATCAACCAGAAACCCCACATTTCCATCAGCTGTGCCTTGGCCGAGTTGGCAGCACGACCGCGCAGGATTGGCATTGCATAGCTAATGATGCAAAGCACAACCATCGCATAGGCGCCGTAGAAAGCCATGTGACCGTGGGCTGCCGTGATCTGGCTACCGTGAGTGTAGTAGTTCACCGGTGCGAGGGTGTGCAGGAAGCCCCACAGACCTGCGCCGAGGAAAGACATGACGCCAGTGCCAAGTGCCCACAGCGTGGCTGCACGATTTGGATGCTCGCGGCGGCGACGATTCACCATATTGAAGGCGAACACCGTCATTGCGAAGAACGGAATCGGTTCCAGAGCGGAGAACACAGAACCCCACCATTGCCAGTATTCCGGTGCGCCGATCCAGTAGTAGTGGTGGCCAGTGCCGATGATGCCGGTAACCAGGGTCAGCGTGATGATGACGTACAGCCATTTTTCAATGACTTCACGGTCGACACCGGTGACCTTGATCAGCACGAAGGCAAGCAGCGCACCCAGGATCAGTTCCCAGACTCCTTCGACCCACAGGTGAACAACCCACCACCAGAACAGCTTGTCCAGAACGAGGTTGTGCGGGTTGTAGAAGGAGAACAGGAAGAACACAGCCAGACCCCACAGACCAAGCAGCAGCACGATGCTGATTGCCGTCTTACGCCCCTTGAGGACGGTCATGGTGAGGTTGAACAGGAACGCCAAAGCAACGACCACGATGCCAATTTTCGTTAGCAGTGGTTGCTCCAGGAATTCCCGACCCATAGTGGCAATTATGTCGTTGCCGGTCATCTTAGCGAGGGTCGCGTAGGGGACCAGCAGATAGCCAACGATAGTTAGCGCACCTGCGACAAGGAAGATCCAGAACATCGCCAGAGCGAGTTTGGGACTGTACAACTCGGTTTCGGATTCCTCCGGCACCATGTAGTAAGCCGCGCCCATGAAGCCAAACAGTAGCCAGACGATGAGCAGGTTGGTGTGCACCATCCGGGCGATGTTGAATGGCAAGGCCGGGAAAAGAAAATCGCCAATGATGTACTGCAGGCCCATTATCAGGCCGAACAGAATTTGGCCGACGAATAGCCCTATCGCGGCGATGAAATAGGGCTTGGCGACCGCTTGAGACTTAAATTGCATGACTTGATCCCCTGGGATGTACTCGGGCTGGCGGAATCAGCCTTCTACATTCGGCGGCCAATTGGCGGTATTGATCTCGGAGCTGTACTTCAGAAACTCCACGATGTTGTCAAGTTCTTCGTTGGTGAAGTGGAACTGCGGCATCTGGCGACGGCCGGGCGCTCCGGTCGGCTGTGCTGCGATCCAGGCCTTGATGAACTCCGGGCCACGGCGCTTATAAACGTTGCCGAGTTCAGGTGCGAAATACGCTCCTTCTCCGAGCAAGGTGTGACAACCAATGCAGTTGTTTGTCTCCCACAGTTTTTTCCCCGCGATGACAGCAGGCGTCAAATTGGCCCTGTTGTCCCGCTTTGGCAGTTCGCGGGTGGTATTGAAGGTCAACGCAACAAACAGCAGGAAGAAAAATACTGTCCCGCCGTAAAAAATGTTGCGCGCCATCGACTTGGTGAATATGCCGCTCATGGAACGTCCTCTTTGTGCAGATTTCCCCGTCTTCGGGCGGTTCGGAACCGAAGATGTATAGAGTCTGCATCTTTCGTCTAGGGGGGCTCAATGATCTGTATCAACAGTCAAAATATGGGTAAGAAAATGTAATGCGGCGGAGGTGGTTTGCGGTGCGTGAACGGCCAGGAATAAGTGACGTTCTCATCTCGAGGCTGGTGAATTTGTCGAATTTGATGAATTTATCGAAATTGTCGATATGGTTTTGTATGCCATTGTTTGTGCATTGGTTGGGGCTTCATTCCAATCAAGGAGCAACGGCAGGATGGGCGCTAACATTGTTGTCGGTTGAATCAAGCACAGTTCTCGATTTGACGGGATCTTTGGTGGTTTTCGGCCAAGAAATGGAACCGTGTTCCAACAACCGAAAAGTGCAAGCATGACTAATGCAGTAACTGCACCGCCAATCAATAGTGATGGCGAACTCAGGCAGGAGTGGACGGGGCGCATTCCGGGTAATCACGGAATTTGGGTCGGTATCACCTGCGAATTTGTCGAGTTCCTCGTTCTATTCACAGTGTATTTTGTCGCCCGTGCTCATTTTCCAGAGCTGTTTCATCAGGGAGCGAGGCAACTTTCAGTAGCGGCGGGGACGGCTATTACGCTACTGATGGTCACCAGCAGTTACTGTATTGCCTGCTCGGTAGCACGTATGCGTGCGGGTCGCCGCCAAGAATCCATATATTGGTTAATCGGCGGATTGCTAATCGCGCTTGGTTATCCGGTGGTCAAGTACTTTGAGATCCAGTGGAACCTGGCGCATGGCATCAACGGTAGTGCCGGAATTTTCTTCACCGTCTATTACTACTTGACCTTCACCCATCTGGTGCATGGCTCGTGGGGGATTCTCGGCATGCTCTGGGTGCTGGGGCGTCATCTGGTGGGTGGCTACACGACTGAACAGCACGGAGGACTAGAGGCCCTGGCTAGTTACTGGCATGCCACGGACATTATCTGGCTCATCATCTTCCCGCTCTTCTACGTATTGGCCTGATCATGAATTCAAGGCATCCGACACCGACGACGTCGCTCCTCCCGCTGTTTTGTTCCTGGATGGGTCTTCTTGTGCTCACTGGACTCAGTCTGTGGCTGGCACAGTCCTCGGGGCGTGCGGCATGGCTGCAGTTGCCGGTGGCTGGGATTATTTGGCTGAAGGGATGGGTTGTGGCTCGATTTTTCATCGAGTCTCATCTGGCTCATCCGTTTATCGCCAGAGTCGTACGGGCCTTCATCTTTTGCGTTCCGCTTGCGCTGATTCTTACGGAATGGCTCGGAGGCGGATTTGCCTTGTAAACGTCTGCAGGGCTCGGCAGAACAGCCCTTGGGCGGTCGAATAGCATGATTCAGTCACCTCGTGACTGACAGTCAGCGCTTTATGAGATATCGGATCGTCGGTCCGTCTTGCACGATCTCCAGTACTTCGTAACCATGGTTCTTTGCGTCAAGCGGGATGTTGTTGATCGACTGTGGGCAATCCGAGATCACCTCAAGAATTTCACCAGGCGCAAGCCGCGGCATTGCTTCGAGGGTGGCGACGGCTGGGTAAGGGCAGGGTTCGCCCATCATGTCGAGGCGGTAGTTGGGCGTGATGGTCACTTTGCTCATGCGGATTCCTTTGATGATTGGAGACGCCCTTCACTGCGCGAGAAGAAGTGCTTCTCCCATGCCAGTACGGTGAGCATCGAGAGTGCCAGCATCGCGTAGGTTGCTAGCAAGCCGCCCTGTGGGCCGAATACTGCCAGCAGATTGACTTTGTCATAGGTTGTTGCGAGCGCGGGAGCCAGCGAATCCCACCAGGCTGCGAGCAATGTTGCGCCAATAATGTTACCGAGACCCACCCACCAGTAGTGAACCTGGCCCTCCACCGCACGGTACATCCAGCCGGTTTCGCAGCCGCCTGCCAGTACGATGCCGAAGCCGAAGAGTAGGCCGCCGATTACCGCGTTTGGACCAGCCCACATGATCTTGGGCGCCACCCCGAGCTGGACGTAGCTGTAAACGCCGATCGTGCTGACTGCCATGCCGATAATGATGGCCTTGGCCATCTGCGTGCGGCCCGTCAACCATAGATCACGGAATGCGGAGGTAAAGCATACTTGGGCGCGTTCGATGATCAGTCCGAATGCGAGGCCGAACAGGGCGGCAAGACCGAGCTTGGGGGCGGAGAGTGTCTTCGAAAGCGCCCAAACGGTGAAGCTGGCAAAGATGACCATGCCGATGCGGAAGTGTCGTTCGGCACGGTTGTGGTCTTGCGTGATCGGGCGTGCGGCAGACACCTTTTCCAGCTTCACTGGGATGCGAAAGGCCGGCAGCATGGTGAAGCGTGCACCGAACCATGAACCTGCGGCCGTGGCCAGAGCAAAGAACCATGCATGCAGCGAGAACTGTGGGATGCCGGTGAAGAATGCGGCCAGGTTGCAGCCCATTGCCAGCCTCGCACCAAAGCCCGCGATGATGCCGCCTGCCACGGCTTGGACGATGCGGATCCGGTGTTGTGGCACACGTAGCTTCACGTTGTTCGCCCACAGTGCAGCGGACAGACAGCCGGCGAACATGCCGATGATCATCACGCCATCGATGCGGCCAAGTGGCGTGCCTTCGAGGTGAATTACCTTGAAGTAACCCCAAGTCTCGGGGTGGAAGCCCAGAAACTGTAGCAAGTGGCCGCCCCAGCGTGTGAATTCGCCAGTCACGGCCCAGAATGTCCCGGTAATGCCGAAGTAATAGGCGGAGAGTATGCCAGCGGCTATCACCGCAGGCACAGGCGCCCAGAATCGAACTAGGTATTGTCGCTTGAACTCCTGCCAGCTCATGTCGAGTAGGATCCCTATAAGTCTGATGGATTGGTCCTGCAAGAAAACGGATTAATCTTCAATTGATGGGTGGTGTGCCTCAGCTTGCAGGCATGGCCGGATGTGCGCGTTGTAGCGCTCAAGCCCTACATGGCTGCAGAGGAGCGCGAATTGAACTCGGCTCGTGGCACCAGGATCAATGCGTGAAGGGTTGTCGCGCATTTGCGTAATGGTGGTTCGATTGAGTAGGCGCCATCCTATGGAGCCGATGCCAATGAGTACCATTGGAGCGCGGAGGTCTAACCATGCCTGAGTGGTTCCGTTCAAGGGCCCCAATCGTTCGCATCTCACTTGGCTATGTGCTTGTGGGCCTTGCATTCATGGTGATCGATTTTCTGTCGGATCTGCTGCCGTTCGGCACCTATCTGGGAATCGGGCCGCGGTTCTGCTTCGGCGGATTGCTTGTGCTGGGTGGTGTGAGCCTGACTTTCCACTACCTGTTGTTCTATCGCCTGCTGCGGGTGCAACCGCACCGCCTCACCACCACCTTTGAGATCGTTGTCGGTGGATTTTCGATTGTGGGCGGGTTGCTGTTTACACTCCTCTTGCTCGTCAGCTTTGCGGCATATGCAAGCGACGAGATGCTGCCAGACAGCGTCTTCGCGCTGCTGGCAGTACCAGCCACACTTGTCGCCTACGGTGCCGGGCTCCTGCTTTCGGTGCCATTGCGTTGGCTGCTTCGTTGAGGCGGTAGCTGTGGCGGGTGGGTGCATGGTACATGCCCGGGATCCCGTGCTCGGAAAAAATCGGCGACCCATGGGCCGCCGATACTTATTCCACCAACCAACAAGGTGCTTACTGGATCTTCGCCTTCGACATGAGGTCGGTCACCTGCTTTTCGATGATCTGTTGCTGCAGGCGCTGCTGGATGTTGCCCTTGACCTGATCAAAGGCCGGAGGCGTGGCATCGCGCGCGTCCTCAAGCAAGATTACGTGGTAGCCGAATTCGCTCTTGACCGGTTCAGTCGTGTACTTGCCTTTTTCAAGTTTCTGCAGCGCTTCTGAAAATGGCTTGACGTATGCATCGGGGGTGTTCCAGCCGAGGTCGCCGCCGTTGTCCTTCGAACCGGTGTCCTTGGAGTCCTTCGCCAAGTCGGAGAACTTAGTACCGCCCTTGAGTTTGGTGATGATTGCCTTGGCGTCGTCTTCCTTCTCGACCAGGATGTGGCGTGCCTTGTATTCCTTCTTCGAAGCTTTCGCTATCGCATCGTTGTAGGCCTTCTTGATGTCAGCCTCGGCGACCGGGTGGGTCTTAACGTAACTGTCGATGTAGGCAGCGACCAATGCCGACTGACGCATCATCTCTACGCGCGTTTGGAAGCCGGCCTGCTTATCGATGCCTTGTTTCTTCGCTTCCTGCGCCAGGACTTCGCGGCGAATCAGCTCTTCGCGGATTGCGCCTTGTACTTCCTTGTTGTTGGGCGCGCCCCGTGCGACTTGATCTTGCAGGAAAATGTCATACGCGGCTTGGGGAACCGACTGTCCATTGACCGTTGCCAGAACACCAGGCTTGCCAGCCGGGGCCGCTTTCGTAGTGGCGGCCTTGTCCTGTGCGGTAGCCGCGAAAGACAGCGCCGCGGCGATGAGACCGACGAGGAGTCGGCTTTGGGTACGTTTCATGAAGGACCTCTGGTTTGATGGAACAGTTCAATCAGCGCCCGTCTTCGCTGGGTGTGCGGGCGTCGATCGAGATGGCATGGATCCGATCGGGTATCAGATCCGAAAGTTTGTCATAAACGAGGCGGTGTCTGCTCAGGCGAGCCTTGCCCTCGAATGCCGCGGAAATGATTCGTAGCCGGAAGTGTCCACCACCCCCAGCAGCTCCCGGGTGTCCGGTATGCAGCGCGCTGTCGTCGTCAAGTTCGATGGTGCTGGCATTGAGTGATACGAGCCTCGTACGGATCTCATCTAGCAAACTGGACATCACGGTAGGACTTGCCTGAAGGGAAGTACGTTCATGCGAACGAATACACCGGTCGTGGCGTAGGGGTCGTCGGCGGCCCAAGCCTCAGCTTCTTCGAGACTAGCGAATTCGGCCACAATCAGGCTGCCAGCGAAGCCGGCGGGGCCGGGGTCCGGGCTGTCGATAGCGGGCATCGGGCCGGCCAGGACAAGATGGCCGGCATCGGCCAAAACCTTCAGGCGTGCAAGGTGTTCGGGCCGGGCCGCAAGGCGGCGTTCGAGACTGTCCGGCGCATCCTCGCCGATCAGGGCATATAACATTACTTCTTTTCCTCCTCAATGTAGCGCGAGAGCACGAGGCTCTGGAGCACGACGAAGACGATCATCAGACCAATACCGCCGAAGAGTTTGAAATTCACCCAGGTGGATTCCGAAAAGTTATAAGCCACAATCAGGTTCAGTGCGCCCATCACAGCGAAAAAGCCCATCCAAGACAGGTTGAGCCGCGACCAGACGGGGCGGGGTAACTGGATTTGGTGCCCCATCACCGCCTCGATGGCGTTTCGCCGGAAGCCTAAGGCCGCGATGGCCATTGCGAGTGCCATCCCCCAGTAGATGGCCGTTGGCTTCCATTTTATGAATGTTGGATTGTGCAGTGCAATTGTCAGCCCGCCGAAAATCACCACGATGGCAAGGGTGAACCACATCATCGCGTCGACCTTTTTGCGCACGAACCACGCCCAAGCGATCTGGATGATGGTTGCCGCAATCGCGACGCCGGTTGCGGTGTAGATGTCTCCAAACCGGTAGGCAACGAAGAAGAGCAGGACGGGAAATACATCGAAAAGGAATTTCATGGGGACCGGATTATACGGATTACTTGGTTCCTGCCTCGGCCATGGAAAGGACGAGTTCGGCACGCAATCCACCGCCTTCGCGGGGTCGCAGTTCGAGGCGTCCGCCATGGGCGCGGGCAATGCGTTCAACGATCGCAAGGCCCAGGCCCGAACCGCGCGCGTCGGTACGGGCAGCTTCGAGCCGTGTGAAGGGGCGCTTGAGGCGCTCCACTTGGTCGGGCGCTATTCCCGGACCGCGGTCGAGTACCTCAAGATGCAGGTACCCGCCGGTGCGTGCTATCGCGAGGTCGATTGTTTGTTCGCGGCCAGCGTAGCGCAATGCGTTGTCAATCAGGTTGGCTAGGGCACGGCGCAAAGCTTTTGGGCGGCCTGGGAACTTAACGACTGGCTGGCCGGGCAGCAGTGAAACAGCGAAATTGCGCCGCTGGTAGCTTGCTGCGAGTTCTTCCAGCAGCCCGTAAGCATCGACTTCACTAATCGGCTCTTCAGCGCTGCCACGTGCGAAATCGAGGAACTGGGCAAGGATGCGATCCATTTCCTCGATATCGGCCGACATCGCGTCGATGTCTTCGGCGGGTGCGCCCGAAAGCTCAATGCCGAGGCGCAAGCGTGCAAGCGGCGTACGCAGATCGTGGGAGACGCCGGCAAGTACAAGCGCTCGGTCGGATTCGAGCTGCGCGAGATCGACTGACATCTGATTGAACGCGCGACTGACTTCTTGAAATTCCTCGGGGCCAGTCTCTGGCAGGGGCTGTGGCAGCTCGCCGCGACCGACGTATCGTGCGGCATTGGCCATCGCGGCAAGCGGGTGTGCCATATGGCGCACGATCAGGAAGGCGGCGATCAGTGCAAGCAAGCCGGCAGCCGCAGTCCAGCCGATCCATTCCAACGTCCGCACGCGCTGGAAGCGGTCACGTGGCAACATCACCCAGAACAGATCTTCCGGATCTTCGGGATCAATCTGGAAGCTGACCCAGATACCAGGTACGCCTTCTCGTTCGCCAACTAGCCGTGTGCGCGGCCCGAGATCGCGCTTGAGTTGCGTTTCGACGATCTCGAACATGTGCGAATCGTGGATCGGAGCTACGCGGTCGGCTGCTTCGGCGGGATAGATGCGGATGCCTTCCTGTTCGGAAAGGTCGCGCAGCAATGCCAGGCGAAGCAATGGATCCGCATTGACGAGCGCGGCTCGGGTCAGGTTCACGATGCTCACTAGCATCTGGCCGAGCTGTTGGGCGCGCGGCTCGCGTTCCATGCGTTCGAACACGAAGAACCATACCGAGATCGATAGCAGGATAACGATCCCGATCAGGAAGAAGGTGCGCCACAACAGGCTCCGGGGAGCCAGGACAAACTTCCGGTACGGCACTTAGCTTCCGCGGTTGCCGTCTGGCACGAAGACGTAGCCGAAGCCCCATACCGTCTGCAGATAGCGCGGACGGGAAGGTTCATCCTCGACGAGCTTGCGAAGGCGTGAGACCTGTACATCGATTGAGCGATCGAAAGCGTCGTATTCCCGGCCACGCGCTAGTTCCATAAGCTTGTCGCGTGACAGCGGCTGGCGCGGATGCTGGAGCAGAACCTTGAGCAGCGCGAATTCCCCTGTGGTCAACGGTTGCTCCTGTCCGTCGCGCGTGAGTGTCCGCGTAGCAAGATTGACCGTTACGGCGCCGAAACTCACGACTTCATCGACTGCAGCGGGGGCGCCCGGCGGTGTCTTGGGGCGGCGTCGCAGCACGGCATGAACACGGGCGACGAGTTCGCGCGGATTGAACGGCTTGGGTAGATAGTCGTCGGCGCCCATTTCCAGGCCGACAATGCGATCTACCTCATCGCCTTTGGCTGTGAGCATGATGATCGGTATTTCGTTGCTGGCGCCGCGTAGTCGGCGGCAGATTGAGAGGCCGTCTTCCCCGGGTAGCATCAAATCCAGTACGAGCAGGTCCGCATGTTCGCGCAGCAACGCGCGATCCATTGCGGTAGCATCCGGAACGGTCTTGACGCCGAACCCCTGTTCTTCGAGATAGCGCTCCAGAAGGTTGCGCAGACGGGCATCGTCATCGACGATCAAAATGCGGAAGCGGTCTTTGGTTTCCATGGATGAACATGCTAATGGCTCATGAGCCGCGGATCCAGACCAGGCTCAGTAAGTCTTCGTTTCATCCGCGTTCAAGAGAAACAACCGGTTACATGGTCGGCCGGGCCGCTCACATATGATTCACCGTGTCGAATCACGATCTGGGCCATGGTTGGTGGGACCGTTACCGGGAAGGTGGGTGCAAGTGAGCAGGAATAGACGACAAGCGGAGGCGCTCGCGCTGTTTGCGATGCTGGTGCTCGCGTCGCCTGCCTATGCTTGGCATTTCGGTGCTCCCTCGCCCAGTGGGCCGGATGGTCGCGGACCAAACTACGAGCGTGAGCGGGTGGATCCGCAACAACAGCGCCGGTCCGAGCGCCAGCAACTGCGCGACGAGTTGCGCCAGCGCCAGCGGCAGGGTTTGTCGCCAGCGGGCGGGTTTGAGCGGGACAACGACAATGACAGTCGAAGTCGTCGCATGAGTCCGGAGGAACGGCGACGCTTTCGCCGTGAGATTGATGATGCGGGTCGTCAGGTCTACGGTCCTCGACGCTGATTATCACTGACTTCCTTCTGCCTTCCCCCGAAGTTCCAGGAAATTCCGCGATTTCCTGCTCAAATTTGCCCCAATAGCTACGCAACTGACTAGGACGGCCGAAGGGTCTAACATGATTCCATCGAGCTTGAGCCACGGGAGCGGGCATGGACACTTCGATCCTGCCGATGGCCAACGCCGGACGCGTATGTGCGTGCTGGCCGGACGGGCTCGCTCCAGTCGAACGTATCGGGAGATCTGGACGCAGCCTAGGCAAATGTTCGCCAGGCACGGATTCCTGGCTGCCCGAACGGGCGATTCCCTTGATGGTGAATCGCCTTTTTTGTGCGTGTGATCACTCCCCGTTGCCGCGCCGCCGCATAGCCTTTGCCCCGCTTGATTCCGATCAGGGGCACCCCGGAGACGTTGTCCTAGTTTGCAGATTTGCGGCCGAATCGGCGCCCCGGATCGGCGCTGTGCCGCGACGCACTAGGCAATGCACTCGCCGGTTCGTCCCGCGTTCCGTCCGCACCCAATACGACCGCCACAGAGGGGCGGTTAACAATCAACACAAAGGAAAATCGAGATGACACCCAGTTCGGTACACGACATCCGCAACCTGGCACTCGTTGGAGCGGCGGGATCTGGCAAGACCACGCTGCTCGAAGCCCTCCTGCATCAGAGCGGCACGATCGAGACAGCCGGCACGACGGAGCGCGGCGACACCGTCAGTGACTACGATCCGCTCGAAAAGACACTCGGCCACTCCCTCAATACCTCTGTTTCCCACCTCGAATGGGCAGGCCACTGGGTGAACCTTCTCGATACACCGGGAACGCCAGACTTCATCGGCCGCACACTAACTTCGCTCGAAGGGGTCGAGACTGCGGCGGTTTGTGTGTCCGCTGCGTCCGGCATCGAGATGATCACCCGTCGGCTGATGGATGCGGCCCAGGATTTATGCCGCATGATCGTGGTGACTCGCATCGATGCCCCTGACGTCGACTTCGAAGCGTTGATGAATCGGATCACCGAGGTCTTCGGCAAGGTGTGCCTGCCGATCAACCTGCCGGCGCCGGGCGGTGATCGGGTGGTCGATTGCTTCTTCGAGCCAGACTATGACGCGCAGACCGCTTTTTCCAACGTGCAGGCTGCGCACGATACGCTGGTTGATCAGGTCGTCGAGCTCGACGAGGAATTGATGGCGCTCTACCTCGAACAGGGGCAGTCGCTCAATCCGGATCAGCTTCATGCTCCGTTTGAACAGGCCCTGCGCGAAGGCCATCTGATTCCCGTCTGTTTTACATCGGCGCGCTCGGGGGCAGGGGTCAAGGAGCTGCTCGATATCCTCGGTAAGCTGGCGCCCGATCCCACCGAAGGCAATCCGCCGCATTTCCTCAAGGGTGAAGAGAACGAAGCGGTGACTGTTGCCTGCGATCCGGACGCCCACGTGGTCGCCCATGTTTTCCAGATTGCGAATGACCCGTATCGTGGCAAGCTGTCGATCTTTCGTATCCACCAGGGCACGATCAAGCCGAGCAGTCAGCTCTTCATCGGTGAAGCTCGCAAGCCCTTCAAGGTTGCACACCTGCTGCGGCTGCAGGGCAAGAATCAGGTTGAGATCCCCGAAGGCGTGACTGGCGACATCTGCGCGGTTGCACGTGTGGACGATATCCATCGCGATGCGGTCCTGCACGATTCGCATGATGAGGATCGGTACCACCTTGCGCAGCCGAACTTCCCTCAACCGGTGACCGGTCTCGTCCTGATTCCCACCAAGCTCGGTGACGAACAGAAGCTTGCTGAATCGCTGCAGATGTTGTGTGAAGAAGACCCGTGCCTAGCAGTTGAATACGACGAGCGAGCCAAGCATTCGGTCGTGCGTGGTCTCGGCGAAGCCCACCTGAAAATTGTGCTTGAACAGCTACAGAGCCGTTGGGGCCTTAAGCTCGACACGGCGCAGCCGGAAGTCCCGTACCGCGAAACGATTGCCGGATTTGCCGAGGCGCGTTACCGCCACAAGAAGCAGAGTGGTGGTGCGGGCCAGTTTGGCGAAGTTGCACTCAAGGTCGAGCCGCTTGAACGTGGAGCCGGTTTCGAATTTGTTGATCAGGTTAAGGGCGGCACGATTCCTGGCCAGTTCATGCAGGCGGTGGAAAAGGGTGCTCGTCAGGCACTGGAAGAGGGCGTGTTTGCCGGCTTCCCGGTTTATGATGTTCGCGTAACGGTGCTGGATGGTAAGCATCATGCGGTCGATTCGAACGAAATCTCGTTCGTTACTGCTGCACGCCATGCGGTCCAGGAGGCCTGTACCCAGGCCCGGCCGCTAGTACTCGAACCGATCGTGACGGTTGTGATCCGTGCGCAGGACGAGCGCTTTGGCGACGTCTCCGGCGAGTTCTCGAGCCGTCGCGGCCGCCTGCTGGGCACTGATGCACCACAACCGGGCTGGACCGATATCACCGCACACGTACCGTTGGCAGAGATGGAAGGCTTTGAAGCACGCGTGAAGTCGCTGCTCGCAGGCGATAGCTCGTTCACGGTGAATTTCAGCCATTTTGAAGCAGCTCCGCCGGATGTGCAGCAGCGGCTGTCGAAGGCATATGTGGGGCATCAGCGCTCGCCGCAATAGTGCGCCTAAACCTCGCTTGAACAGGGCCGCCTTGGGGCGGCCCTGTTCATTCGCGGGAGCGATGGATACCTTGACCTTGTTCGCGTGCGAAGAAGCGGCTCGGTGCTTCCCCGAACTGGCGCTTGAACATGCTTGCGAATGCGCTCGGACTCTCATATCCGAGGTTGAGCGCCACATCAACGACTCGCTGGCCCTTTGCCAGTTGTTCGAGTGCAATGAGCAACCGTGCCTGCTGCCGCCACTGGCCGAAACTCATGCCGGTCTCGCGGGCGAAGAGTCGCTGGAGCGTCTTGGGATCGGCGCCCACGCGCTCACCCCAGTCAGCAAGCGTGGCGTTGTCGTCCGGCTTTCGGCTGATACCGTTGCATACGGCGGTGAGTCTTGGATCGCGTGGTTGCGGCAGCTTCAGCGGCAGGACCGGCAACACGGAAAGCTCATCCAGCAATAGCCGCATCAGGCGAGCATCCCGCGAATCGGGAAGGTAATCGGGTGTGACATCGATTGCTGAGAGGATCAACTCCCGCAACAGCGTCGAGATTGCCACAACTTCGCAGCGTGTCGGCAGACTGGGTGCGGCATCGGGCCAGACAAAAAGGGAGCGCATCAGAACCGGCCCCACCGTTCGGATCGCATGCGGTGTCAGCGCCGGTACCCAGATACCGCGTGAGGGTGGGACGACCCATTGGCCCGCCGGGGTTGTCACCACCATCACGCCACTCATCGCGTGTACGAGTTGTGCCGTTGGGTGATGGTGTGTCGGGGATTCGTAGCCTGGACCGTAGTCCACGCCCTTGGCAGTTACAGGCACAGGTCGGCGATCGTGATCGCCCCCGGAAGGCATTTCTGGAATATTGTCCGTTTCGCGACGATTCATGCCTCATCCCCGAGATAAGGGAGGCGATTCTAAGCCTACGATTCCGGCCCGGCTGCATCGAAATACCGCTTCCCCTTCCCAAGCACTGACGATAAGAGCGCCATGGAATCCCCGACCGCAACCGTTTATTCCGCCGAGCGCGAAGGCCCTGCCTACCGTGTCATCGGCGCCATCAGTGTTTCGCACATGATCAACGACATGATGCAGTCGACGATCTTGGCAATCTATCCACTGCTTAAGACCAATTTTGGTCTCTCTTTCACCCAGGTCGGCATGATCACGCTGACCTATCAACTAACCGCATCGTTGCTGCAGCCCCTTGTGGGCTTCTACACCGACAAACACCACAAGCCGTACTCGCTGCCAATCGGCATGAGTTTCACGCTCGTAGGGCTAGTGTTCCTGGCCTTTGCCACGAACTACGCATCACTGTTGTTTGCGGCGGCGCTCGTCGGTACTGGTTCGTCGATCTTCCATCCCGAATCCTCGCGTGTGGCGCGCATGGCATCGGGCGGCCAGCATGGTCTGGCGCAATCGTTGTTCCAGGTCGGTGGCAATTTCGGTAGCTCGCTCGGGCCCTTGTTAGCGGCGGCGATCATTGTGCCCTTCGGGCGGCGCAGCGTGGCTTGGTTTGCGGGTGCCGCCCTCGTCGGCATGGCGTTGCTCTATCAGGTCAGTCGTTGGTATGCGGCGCATCCAGTGGCACAACGTGGGAAGCCGCCTGCCGTGCATGCCACGCTGCCGCGCGGCCGGGTGATTGGTGCGATCAGCGTGTTGCTTCTGCTCGTGTTTTCCAAACATTTCTACATGGCCGGGCTGTCGAGCTATCTCACCTTCTACCTGATCAACAAGTTCCAGCTTTCGATCCAGAATGCACAGTTGCACCTCTTCATCTTCCTGTTCTCCGTAGCGGCGGGAACGGTGATCGGAGGCCCGATTGGCGACAGGATTGGTCGTAAGCGGGTGATCTGGTTTTCCATACTTGGTGTTGCACCGTTCTCACTCGCGCTGCCGTATGTGAGTCTGTTCTGGACCAGCGTGCTTACCGTGGTGATCGGCTTCATCATCGCGTCAGCTTTCTCGGCGATCGTGGTGTATGCGCAGGAACTCGTGCCGGGTAAGGTCGGCACCATTGCAGGGCTCTTCTTTGGCTTCGCCTTTGGCGTAGGGGGCGTGGGGGCGGGCGTGCTCGGCTACATGGCCGATGCTACAAGCATCGAATATGTCTATCGGATCTGTTCATTTCTGCCGCTTCTCGGCATCGTTACGATCTTCCTGCCGGAAATCGGACGGCATTACGCCGACGTGATTCCGGCATCGCCGAAAGTCTGATCGCCACAAGCCGAAAAAGGAGATGGCCCCAGAGAAGGGGCCGTCTCTTATTCAGGCAACAATACTGTCGAATTGATCAGATGAGCGGGCGCTTTGCTCCTTCATGCGGTGACTGGCTTGCGCGTTGGAGCTGGTTCGTAGCGTGCGAATTCCATCGTGTAGCTCGCACGCCCCGAAGTCAGCGCACGTAACTGCCCGATGTAGCCGAACATCTCGCGTAGAGGTACATCGGCGCGGATGGCCACCCCGTTACCACGCGTTTCTTGCTCGCGCACGTGGCCCCGGCGACGGTTGATGTCGCCGATGCAGTCGCCGACGTAATCAAGTGGCGTTACTACCTCTACTGACATCACCGGCTCCAGCACGATCGCCTGAGCCTTTGGCATGGCTTCGCGCCAAGCCGCCATTGCGGCGATCTCGAAAGTAAGCGGCGATGAGTCACGCTCGTGTGCGCTGCCATCGAGCAGCGTCGCCTTGAAGTCGACGCATGGATGACCGACTACCGCACCGCTTGCTGCGGACTTGTGGATACCGGCTTCGACCGCAGGTATGAATTCGCGCGGGACCGCGCCGCCCACAACCTTGCTTTCGAATATCACACCGCTGCCTGGCGCGCCTGGCTCGAATCGGATGAGAACATTGGCATACTGTCCGGGGCCGCCCGTCTGCTTCTTGTAGATGTGCCGCACTTCTGCCGTGCGAGTGATCGTCTCCCGGTACGAAACCTGCGGCTTGCCGACCCACACCTGGACCTTGTACCGCGAGCGCAGTTTTTCCAGCGTGACTTCCAGTTGCAGCTCTCCCATGCCGGACAGCAGCGTTTGACCGGATTCTGGATCCTGCTTGAGCTTGAGGCTTGGATCTTCTTCGATCAGTGCATGCAAGCCCTTGAGCAGGTTTTGTTGGTCGCCGAGTGTTTTTGGCTCGATTGCGATGTCAATGACTGGCTCTGGTGCGGTGATCTGTTCAAGCACCAGCGGATGTGCTGGGTCGGTCAGCGTATCGCCCGTGCTGCTGAGCTTGAGCCCGGCTAGCGCAGCGATGTCGCCAGCCTCGAGGCAGGTGCGTTCGCGCTTGCGATCCGCATGCATTTCGTAAATGTGCGAGACGCGCTCCTTCTTGTCGAGACGCGGATTGAGGACTTGATGGCCTGCTTCCAGCCGCCCGCGATAGACGCGCACGTAGGTCAGCAGACCGTGCTCGTCGTGCACGACCTTGAAAGCGAGTGCGGCGAAGGGGGCATCTGGATCGCAGCCGATTTCCTGCGCCACATCTTCCGGTGCAGGGAGATAATCGGCAGCCGCATCAAGCAGTGGCTCGATGCCCTTATTCCTGAACGCAGAGCCCATTAGTAGGGGCACGAAAGCGGCCGAGACCGTACCGCGCCGGATACAGCGGCGTAGTTCCTCTTCTGTCGGCTCGCGACCTTCGAGATATCCGGCGAGTACATCGTCATCTTGGTCCGCCACGGCGTCGATAAGTCGTTGGCGGTACTCCGCCGCAAGCGCGGCGAGGGATTCGGGGATCGGTCCGATCGTCTGCGTGTTAAGGCCTTCGAGTGACCATACGCGCGCTTTCATCTCTATCAGGTCGATAACCCCGGTGAAAGTCGCTTCGGAACCGACCGGCAACTGTAGCAGCACGGGCGTCACGCCGAGGCGCTCGCGCATCATCTCGGCCGTACGGAACGGGTCAGCCCCGGTGCGGTCGAGTTTGTTGACAAAGGCAATGCGTGGCACGCGGTATTGGTCGGCAAGCCGCCAGTTGGTTTCGGTCTGTGGCTCCACGCCGGCTACCCCATCGAATACGACGATGGCGCCGTCGAGCACGCGCAGCGAGCGGTTGACCTCGATGTTGAAGTCGATATGGCCAGGTGTGTCGATCAGGTTGATCTGGTGGTCGCGCCAGAAGACCGTGGTTGCGGCACTGTTGATCGTGATGCCGCGCGCCTGCTCCTGTGGGTCGAAATCCATCGTCGCGTCGCCGTCGTGGACCTCGCCGACCCGGTGCTTCTCGCCGGTGTAGAACAGGATGCGTTCGCTCGTCGTGGTCTTGCCAGCATCTACGTGGGCGATGATCCCTATGTTTCTTAGTTTTCTGGTGTTCATTCCTTGCCCTTGAAAAACAAAACCCTGGAACGCCGTCCAGGGTTGCCCGGTTCTGTCCCGGACGGCACGGATGGCCGCCGGACGCAAATGCTGGAAACAGGCCTACCCACTCGCTTGCGCAGGATCGGCACAGGTGCGGACGCCGGCCGGGCCAAAGGACGAGCGCAAGCCAACCGCCCCTTGGCGAGGGACAATCACGGCGAGGTACTTGTCGTAAGCGCGCATCGAGAAATACGGAACACCAAAAAAAGCCCGGTAGGCTAAGCGAACCGATTGGACCGGAGGCTGGCAAGAAAGTTGCCGCCCCAGTGTGATTTCCGTCAGACGGCGATGAATCTCGTTTGCGTGTCGTCGCTGACTGCGTGAGATTACATCGAGAACTTGCCGCAAGCCGAATTCAGGTGGATGGAGGGGCGGCAGGGTCTATGCTGATCCCGGGCAAGTGAGTGATTCGTCCGCACCCTCAACCAGCACGCATAGTGGCGAAGTTCAGTGGATTCATTGGTCGCCGGGCGGTCGAATTTCCATTAAGCGGCAGAACGGCTACGCTTTGTCCTTCGCTCCCCTAGCTGCCGCAGAATTCCGATGATCCTCCCATCCGCTTTTCGACCCACTATCGATCCTGCCGCCGATCCTTCGAGTGGAGGGCTTTGGTTTGTCTTTCAGTCCGGGCGCTTGCTGGTGCGAATGGAGGCCGGGCAGCCGGTGCTTCCACAGCCGATGAGCGAAGGGCCGCCGGTTCCGACAGGCGCTCCTGTGCTACTTGGCCTCTCGGGAACGACCTGCTGTTGGGCTGCGGAAGCACTCATCGAGGAAGCGCCCGTAGGGTGGGCTTTCGAAGGCTTGCGCGGGTTGTTCAATCGCCTGCCTGACGATCTGCTTGCCATTGCCGGACGTGCAACGCAACTACTCGAATTTGATCGCACGCACCGATTCTGCGGTGTTTGTGCGACACCGATGGTGGCGCACGAAGGCGGGCGCTCTCGCACGTGTCCAACTTGCGGGCACACCGTGTATCCGCGTATCGCACCGGCGATGATGGCATTGGTCAAGCGTGACAGTTTGCGTGGGCGTGAGTTGCTGCTCGCGCGCAATGTGCGGTTCCCGGGCGCCATGTACAGCGCGCTTGCCGGATTCGTCGAACCATCTGAATCGGTAGAGGATTCCGTGCACCGCGAAGTGCGTGAGGAGGTCGGCGTCTCGGTTGGCAAACTCCACTACTTTGGCAGCCAGAGCTGGCCTTTCCCGCACTCGCTGATGATCGCTTTCATGGCTGATTTCGAGGCGGGAGAGATCGTCTGCGAAGAAGGTGAGATCGAAGACGCCCGCTGGTTTCCGCTTGATAAACTGCCCCAGTTGCCACACCGGCTGTCGATTGCCCGTCGGTTGATCAATGCCACGATTGCCGAGGTCGACCCGCACCATCCTGTGCTGAAAGTGTGAGGGGCGGGAACAAAAAGCTGGCCGCGCAACGGAGTGGGGTTCAGACGCTGTGGCGTTGCCCCGTTGCCCCCGAAGAAGCGATTTCTCGGAATTGACCCAACGTTACGCTGCAGGTATATTAGCGGGCTTCCCACGTGCGGGCAGTTAGCTCAGCGGTAGAGCACTGCCTTCACACGGCAGGGGTCACTGGTTCGA
>JAVBUM010000023.1:0-46058 GCA_031555325.1 Niveibacterium sp.
AGCCGTATTTCGAAATATCTCCTAGCAGACCGTAGTTCACAACCGTCGGTATGTCCGCGCTGGTCCAGGAGCGGAACGCAAAATGAAACAGCAGCACTACCATGGCTGCGCAAAAGCGCATGCCATCCAGGATTCCGACGCGTTCGATTACTTGGGCTGATTTCATAGAAGTACGATGTCGAACTGTTCAGGGCTATAGCTTGTTTCGGCCTGTAGCGAGATCGGCTTGGCGATGAAGTCAGACAGCATCGTCATTGCGGATGCCTCTTCGTCCAGGAAAAGGTCGATCACCTGCGGCGCAGCGAGGACCCGGAATTCCTTGGCATTGAATTGGCGCGCCTCGCGCAGGATTTCGCGCAGAATTTCGTAGCCGACTGTGCGTGCGGTCTTGACTTCACCACGGCCGTCGCAGGTTGGGCAGGTTTGGCAGAGGATGTGGGCAAGCGATTCGCGTGTGCGCTTGCGCGTCATCTCGACCAGGCCGAGCGAGGTGAAACCGCTTACGGTGACCTTCGTGTGGTCGCGCGTGAGCGCTCTGTTGAGCTCAGCAAGCACCGTGTTGCGGTGCTCGTCGCTCTCCATGTCAATGAAGTCGATCAGGATGACGCCGCCGAGATTGCGCAGCCGTAGTTGCCGCGCAATGGCCTGTGCAGCTTCGAGGTTGGTCTTGAAGACAGTGTCGTCGAAGGTACGGGCGCCAACGAATCCGCCAGTATTGACGTCGATCGTGGTCAGCGCCTCGGTCTGGTCGACGATCAGGTAGCCGCCGCTCTTGAGTTCGACACGCCGCGCTAGTGCTTTCTGGATTTCGTCCTCCACGCCATGGAGGTCGAACAGTGTCCGCTCACCCGAATAGTGATCCAGTAGGGTACCGACCTGTGGCATGTACTCGGCGGCAAACGCTGAGAGTTTCTGGTAGTTCTCGCGTGAGTCGATGATGATCTTTGAAGTTTCGGGCGTAATCAGATCCCGCAGCACGCGTTGGGCGAGTGACAGGTCGTGATAGAGCGTAAGCGGCGGATGCGCGCCAATGGCACGGTTGCGGATCTCGGCCCACAGCTTGCGCAAATAGGCGATGTCGGCCTGCAGCTCTTCATCGGACGCGTTTTCCGCCATCGTGCGGACGATGAAGCCGCCGCCTTCTTCGCTTGGCATCAGGCGTTGCAGGCGTTCGCGCAGGGCCAGGCGGTCTTCTTCGCGCTCGATCCGCTGGGAGATGCCGATGTGCTTCTCCTGCGGGAGGTATACGAGTAGTCGACCCGCAATGCTGATCTGCGTAGACAGGCGTGCGCCCTTGCTGCCGATAGGATCCTTGAGGACCTGAACGACAATGTTCTGCCCTTCGGCGAGGATCCTCTCGATCGGCCGCGCCTGCTCACCCGACTGGCGATCGATCCAGATGTCAGCCACATGAAGGAAAGCGGTGCGGTCGAGGCCGATGTCGATGAACGCTGACTGCATGCCCGGCAGGACGCGGACGACCTTGCCGAGATAGACGTTGCCTACGAAGCCACGCGACCGCTCTCGCTCGATATGAAGTTCCTGGACCGACCCGTTCTGAAGCAGTGCAACCCGCGTCTCCTGCGGGGTGAAATTGATAAGAAAGGCTTCGCTCATGGATTCAGGCTTCGATGTGTGATGCGGAAACGTCCCCTTGCGGAGGCGTTCCCGCATCGCTCATCGGTGAGCAAGGCGGGGCGATTCTAAACCGAACCCTTGGTCGCGCGGTGCCGTGTCCATTCATTTGGTGGGCTGCAACGGATGGTCAGAACATAACGCCAATCCGTGGCGACACGAGGTTGCGAACGAGGGCGGGTAAACTTGCCACCGTGTACGCGGCATGCTGCCGCGCGCAAGGGGATTCGTTGCAGGCGCGCTCGCCGCAGTCTGCGATGTCAAGGATTGGAGCGCTGGATGCCGGAGAGGTTCGATGTGGCAGTGGTTGGGGCGGGAGCGGCCGGCATGATGTGCGCCGGGGTTGCCGGCCAGCGGGGGAAGCGGGTGGTGCTGATTGATCATGCGGCGAGGCTGGCCGAGAAGATCCGTATTTCAGGCGGTGGCCGTTGCAACTTCACGAACCTTCAGGCAGGTCCGGCGAACTACCACTCGGCAAATCCGCATTTCTGCCGCTCCGCGCTTTCGCGCTACACCCCGCGGGACTTCATTGCGCTGATCGAACGACATGGCGTCGCGTGGCACGAAAAGCATCGCGGGCAGCTGTTCTGCGACGATACGGCGCAACGGATCATCGATATGTTGGTTACTGAATGCGATCTCGGTGGCGTGACTTGGCGGCGCCCATGTGCTGTACGTGAAGTCGCCCGTGAGGAGCATGGATTTCTTCTTGCGACCGATAGTGGGATGATCGAAGCGAAGTCGCTGGTGATCGCCACAGGTGGACTCTCAATTCCGAAGATCGGAGCCACCGATTTCGGTTTCCGGGTTGCGCGCCAGTTTGGGCTGCCCATCGTTGAACTTCGGCCGGCACTTGTTCCGCTGACTTTCGATTCGGCCCAGTGGGCGCCGTTTGCCGAATTATCCGGTGTGTCCTGCGAGGTCGACGTGCGGTGCGGTGCTGGGCTTTTCCGTGAAGATCTCCTCTTCACGCATCGGGGGCTTTCCGGGCCTGCGATCCTGCAGATTTCCAGCTTCTGGCGGCCGGGAGAGGCGATTCATATCAATCTTGCGCCGGAAGCGAAGCTCGGTGCGGCCCTGGTTGGTACCAAGTCAGGTAATCGACAACAGATTCAGACAGTCCTTGCGCAATGGCTTCCCCGACGCTTGACCGAATGCTGGTGTGACATCACCAAGCTGTCGGGTAAGCCCATCGCAGAAATTGGGGATAAGGCGCTGCGCGCCTTGGCCGATGGGCTTTCGGATTGGCGCTTGGTGCCAGCGGGTTCCGAAGGCTATCGAAAGGCCGAAGTTACAACCGGTGGAGTCGATACCCGTGTGCTTGACCAGAAGACCATGATGGCGCATGCCGTGCCGGGCCTTCACTTTGTCGGGGAAGTAGTCGATGTCACCGGCTGGCTTGGTGGCTACAACTTCCAGTGGGCGTGGGCGAGCGGCTTCGCTGCAGCCCAGGCGGTCTGAGCAGCCTCATACCGCTTCGGCGACTGCGGAAGGTGCGCAGAGCCTAATGCGCAGTAGCTGCGCGTGTCACTGGAGGTTCGAGGACCCGAGCATCGGTATTCAGGCGGAGGTACGCGTGCCGGGTGAGTTCGGCTAGCGTTTCAAATGCATCCGGGGTGAGCCGGACGGTCATCGACTGCACCGTGAGATGCACGACGCCGCATTCCGGACAGATCTGAACGTTGCCGATTGCATTGCGAGAGAGCTCGATGTGCTGACAGCCGGGATTGGCCGAATCGAAATCGCGGGACATAGAGACGCTCCTGGAGTGGAAGTCCTAACTATAGATGCGAATGATTCTCGTTTCAATGGCGTAAAGCGTGAGAATTGTTTGTTCTCAATCCAGCTTTCCGAAAGTCCCGAGCAGCTTCCAGGTTTCATACACCGGTAGGCCCATGATGCCGCTGTATGAGCCCTGGATTTCGGCCACGAAACAAGCGGCGCGGCCTTGGATTCCGTAAGCGCCGGCCTTGTCCATGGGCTCCCCGCTGGCAACATAGCGCCGGATTTCGTTTTCGGAGAGATCCCCGAAGCGCACTTGGCTGATCGACAGCGCGTGTTCAAGCCGATCACCAAATGCTACGGCCACTGTGGTCAATACGCGGTGACTGCGTCCCGAAAGACGTTTGAGGATGGCGACGGCGTCTTCCGTATCGGCTGGCTTACCGACGATCTGGCCGTCGAGGTCGATCGTAGTGTCAGCCGAGAGGACGGGGCGCGGTAACAAGCCACGCCATGCGATGCGGCGTAGCCCTGCCTCGGCCTTTGCCCGGGCAACCCGCACGACATAGACCTCTGGCAATTCGTCCGGGAGTACCTCTTCGGACACGTCGTCGTCATCGCGTGGAGGAACCCGCAGCAAGAGCGTGTCGAACGAGATGCCGATCTGGTTCAGCAACTCTCTGCGGCGGGGGCTACGGGAAGCGAGATAGATGCGCATTGGAACGACCTGTCACCTTGCTTTGTTATGAAAGCGGGATTACTCGCGATGATAGGGGTGATTGCGGGTCAGGCTCCAGGCTCTGTACAAGGCTTCGGCCAACAGCACGCGCACCATCGCATGCGGCAGCGTGAGACTGGACAATCGCAGCCGTTCATGTGCCGCACGTTTGAGTTCTGGTGCCAGACCGTCTGGACCGCCAATCACAAAAGCCACGTCATCACCCTCGCCTTGCCAGCGTGTCAGTCGCCTTGCCAGCTCGCGCGTGTCCAGGTCGTCACCGCGCTCGTCCAGGATCACGAGCCGTGCACGAGGGGGGAGCGCCGTGCGCAAGCGTTCGGCTTCAGCAGCCATCATTTGTTCTGCCGTTTTGCCGCTGGTGCGAGGCTCGGCCTTGACCTCCGCCAGTTCAATCGGGCAATCCCGTGGCATGCGTTTGGCGAAGTCGCCAAATGCTTCGGTGACCCACCCTGGCATGCGGGTGCCGACGGCTAGGATCAGGAGTCGCACGAACGACCGTGGATCACGGAACTACCCTTCGGTCGAGTGCACGACCACTTTCCCCAAGGAAAGCGAACAGGCCTGTGGGTGGGGCCGCTCATTTGACTTCGGCGCCGTTTGTTTCGGCAGCCAAGGCACGGCGCCGCGTTGGTGTGGCGTGCCAGATTTCCTCTAGGTTGTAATAGGCGCGAACTGCGGGTTGCATTACGTGCACCACGATGTCGCCAAGATCGACGAGGATCCACTCCCCGGATTGCTCGCCCTCAGTGCTGATCACGTCCCCACCGGCTTCGCGGACTTTGTCCGCGACATTCCGAGCGAGAGCCTTGGTTTGACGGGTGGAGTCCGCGCTGGCGATTACGATCTGATCGAAGAGGGCTGTCAGCTTGGACGTGTTGATGATTTCGATGTCTTTCGCCTTGATGTCTTCCAGGGCGGCGACAACGATTTTCTGCAGCTTAGGGATATCCATCAGTGGGGTCAGGGCTCCTTGGCCAAGTAGAGGTGGTGCAGGGCAATATAGTCCAAGACCGCATCCGGTAACAGGTAGCGGGTGCTTTCGCAATGCGATAGCAGTGCACGGATGGCGGTCGAGGAGATGTCCAGCGGGGTGATGGCGAACGGCACGATCCGTCCTGCAGGCGCACCGCGAAGATCGGAAGCAACGCCACGGCGCCCCAGCCACCATTCAGCAAGGGGGGCGGGCCACTGCGTAGGATCAAGTGCGTGCCCCGGGCGGTTGGCCACGCCGATGTGCGCCAGTCCGATGAGTTCTTCCCAACGGTGCCAGCCGGCCAAGCCCGCGAAAGCATCTGCCCCGAGCAATAGCACGAGCGGACGGGAAGGCCCAAGTTCAGCTCGCAGGCGCTCTAGTGTTGGAACGGTATAGCTCGGTGCATCGGAGCGTACTTCTGCTGGGTCGACCTCAAGCCGCGGATTGCCTGCTGCCGCGAGTTCGACCATCGCAAGGCGCGCTTCCGCCTTTGCCTGCGGCGCTCGGCGGTGCTTCGGAGCGCCAGCTGGAATCAGGCGGACTTGCGCGAGGGCGAGGGTGTTGGCTGCCTCTTCGGCCAGCCGCAGGTGTGCGAAGTGGATTGGATCAAAAGTGCCGCCGAGTAGGCCCAACGGCGCGTCAGGCGGGCGCATCGAAAAGCTCAGGCAGCACGTCGCGGGCATTGGCGTAAAGCGCGGCGTAGAGCAAGGGCAGAACCAATATCGGTAGCGCGGCGGCGACGACCATGCCAAGTGCGGGCAAAGTCATGATCAGCAGGCCGATGAAGACCGATATCAACCAGGCAAGTGCAAAGCAGGCCAGTCCGAAGATGAGGAAGGCGCGCCAGTTACGCCAGCAGGCCACCATCGAAAAAAAGGCGGCCTTGACCGGATGTAGGTTGCGCCAACCGACCAGCAGCGGCGCGAACCAGTTGGCGGCTGTCAGCGCCAGCGAGAGCGGTAGCACCATGAGCGCGGAGCGGTTCAGTGTTGCGATGTCGAGCTCCTTGTCATTGAGTTTCGAGATGTCTCGCAGGACGTCGTATAGCAGACCGCCATCGGTCAGTGAGATCAGGCCAATCATGACAAGCGTCGCAGCGTAATAGAGCACGCCGAGCGCACAGAGCGGTTGCAGATTCTGGCCAATGTTCGAGAAAAGGTAGGCCGGCATGACGGGCGTTCCATCATCGACAGAGCGGAAGGCGCGAAAGACGCCAACTGACAAGGGTGGCAGCGCGAGTACGAACGGTATCTGGCCGATGCCAGCAGCGATGCTCTGGGGTAAGGCTGTCGCGCACAGGCGTTCGAGCATCTGACCGAAGACCAGCGCCACGATCCAACACAGGCACATCAGCATCACGTTGCCAGCGAGTCCGAAGGGGTCGCGTCGAAGGACGGCGACGCCTTCGCGGAGCCATGCAAAACCGCGTGCGGCGGGTAAGGTGCGAACCAGCATTGATCAAATGGAAGCAGAAAGGGAACGCTTCATTGGAAGGGTGATTGTTCGGAAGGAGGCGGTGCGGTCTCGGTCGTCGATTCGTCAGACGCTTCTGGAGTGGTGGGCTCTTCAGCGGCAAACACGTCGCGCCATGATGCGTAGATCGTGGTCGAGATCAGTGGAATCAGGACCAGGATACCGAACCCGAATGTCAGAGTGAGCAGTAGTGGAACTGCGAACGAGAGCAGCAGGGCCAGCAGCAGGCTTGCTCCCGCATTGCGTATGCAGGCCCGCAATGAAAGGCGCATGGCTTCAAACGGTGGGCGGCTGCCGAGCATGACCAAGGCTGGAGCGAACCATAGCGTGAGCATCAGGGCGACCGTGACGGCGGCGCTTACCAGCCAGTCGGCGAATAGGCTCTGGACCAGCATGTCGAGCCGGAATGGCAGCCCGGCAAACAAGTGGGCAATGGCGCTGGCGAAGAGGGTGACCAGGAAGGTTGCGATGCCAGCGATGGTCAGCGCGAGGCCGAATAGCAGGCCCACCATCGCCAGATTGCCGACGTGCCGCCTGAAGCCGTCGAGGACTTCGCTGACATGCAGTTCGTTGCGTTCATCGAGGTGCTGGGCTGCGGCAACCATACCGCCAGCGAGGATCTGGAGGATGACCATCGCAACGATCCGGCCGACCAGCGGTATCCAGCCTGTGACCATCAACAGGAGAAAAGCCACCAGCGCCATCAGCGCCCATTCAAGTGGTTTCTTGGCAAATAGGCGCCAGCCGTCGAGTAGCCAGTTGAATACGTGGGTGGCGGGCACGGAGCGAGGTTGGATCGTGGGTGCGCTCATCGTGTCAGGTTTCCGGCAAACGAACGATGCTAACGAATCGGGCCGCCGGCTTCAAACCGCGAGTCCTGCATCGGCAGGAAATGCCATGCGCCGGAGCAGTATGTCGCGGTATTCGGCCGGGTTCTTCACGGTCACCAGTTCGCCCTCGCGTGGCAGGTGGAAATCTTCAAGTCGCGAGAGCCAGAAGCGCAGCGCAGCTCGCCGCAACATACCGGGCCAGACACGCGACTCAACTGCGGTGAAAGGGCGGTCAGCGTGATAAGCGTCGAGGAGAGCACGGGCGCGGACGAGGTCGAGATCACCGTCGGGCAGCGTGCACCAATCGTTCACCGTGACCGCCACGTCGAACAACAGTGCGTCGTTGCAAGCGAAATAAAAGTCGATCACACCGCCCACGTACTCGCCATCCCACAGGACGTTGTCACGAAAGAGGTCAGCGTGAATCACGCCCTGCGGTAGCGTTTCGCGATCCAGATCGCGCTGGAATACGAGTTCCCGCGAGAGCATTTCGCGCTCGTCCTTGCGCAGGAAGTGTTCGATCCGTGCCGCGGTGGCTTCACGCCAGATAGCACCGCGCGGGTTCTGCTGGCGGCGGCCGAACGAAAGGCCGGCCAGATGCAAGCCGGCGAGCATCGACCCGAGCCGGGCGCAGCGTTCCGGAGACGGCATATCGTCGGATTGCCCGGCAAGCCGAAGGACCAGTGCTGCTGGTTTGCCTTCGAGTGTGCCGAGATATTCGTTGTGGCGATTGGCAATTGGAGCCGGCACGGGCAGGCCGTGGCGCGCAAGGTGCGCCATCAGGTTGAGGTAATAGGGCAGGTCAGCGCGCGGCACGCTTTCGAACAGTGTCAGCACGTAACGCCCGAGCGTTGTGGTGACGAAGAAGTTACTGTTCTGGACGCCAGCCTCGATGCCGCGCAGTTCGGCCAGGCGACCGACTGCATAGTCGGCAAGCCAAGCTTGCATGGCGGTATTGGATACTGGAGTGAAGACGGACATGGCGGATTCAGGGGGTGTCGACAATAAGGGCCGCGTTCTGGCGGCCCATCCGTTTTACGGAAACCTGGTTCGCCCTACCAGCGCTTGATGACCCACATCGGCACCGACAGTGGCTTGTTGGCTGGATCGTAGCGCGAGAAAACGCCATCACCCTTGGTGTCGACGAGGTAGTACGACGGCCCGACCTTCGGCATCACTTTGATCATGTATAGCCGGCCGTTGATCCGGTACTCCTCGACCTTCTCCTCCCCGCGTGTGGTGATCGTGACCTCGGGTTCCTCAGAGTCATCTTGCAGGCTGGGTGGAGGGGGTGGAATCTCGGGCAGCGGTTCGAGCTTGGGCTTGTCCTGGGCGAAAACGGGCGCGGCGGCGAGCAGGAACAGGAAGGCGAATTGGCGCAAACGCATAAGGCAGACTCTCAAAGGTTGAGCATCAGTTCGTGCTCTTCAGGCAGCGGTTCGAAGCCGCGGTGTTCATAGTGCTTGAAGATTGCTTCGACGACTTCATCAGGCGTGTCGATCAACTGGATCAGTTCCATGTCCTCGGGATGAATCATTCCTTCCGAGACGAGCCGATCACGAAACCAGTCGATCAGTCCTTTCCAGAACGGCGTGTGCATCAGGATGACCGGAATCCTTCGCGACTTCCCTGTTTGTACGAGTGTCAGGGACTCCATGAGTTCATCAAGCGTGCCGAAACCTCCTGGCATGACCACGTAGGCACTCGCGCACTTTACGAACATGTACTTGCGGGCAAAGAAGTGCTTGAAGGTCTGCGAGATGTCCTGGTAAGGGTTTGTGTGCTGCTCCATCGGCAACTGGATATTGAGCCCCACCGATGGCGATTTTCCGTAGAACGCCCCCTTGTTTGCGGCCTCCATGATGCCAGGCCCGCCGCCGGAGATGACGGTGAAGCCGGCGTCGGACAGGCGCCGCGCGATATCCTCGGTCATGAGGTAATACGGATGATCGGGTGGGGTCCGGGCACTCCCGAATACAGTGACGGCCGGGCGGATCGCGGACAGCCGTTCGGTCGCCTCGACGAACTCTGACATAATTCCGAACACGCGCCAGGCCTCGCGCGCCATCATGCTGCGAACGGCGTACGTATCGGGTGTGATCGGCGGAAGCTTGTCTTTTACGCTCATTTCACAGTCTTTCCGTCGGGGACGAAGGATGCGGGGTATCGAACCTGACATCGCGTCACGACTTCTTCCGGATCTCAAGTTCATGCCGACGCTACTGCTGGTCGACGGTTCATCCTATTTATATCGCGCATTCCATGCATTGCCGGATCTGCGCAACGCCCTTGGAGAGCCGACTGGCGCGGTTAAGGGCGTGCTGAGCATGCTACGCCTGCTGCAGAGGACCTACAAGGCAGAACGCCTCGCATGCGTGTTCGATGCCAAGGGCAAGACCTTTCGCGACGATTGGTATCCGGAATACAAGGCCAACCGCGCGCCCATGCCTGATGACTTGCGCCTGCAGATCGATCCGATCCATGCGTGTGTCCCAGCGATGGGCTGGCCGATGTTGGTAGTGGACGGCGTCGAGGCTGACGACGTGATCGGCACGCTTGCGCAACAGGGGGCTGTTCAAGGTTACGACGTCGTCATTTCGACCGGTGACAAGGACATGGCCCAGCTTGTTTCAGACAAGATCAAGCTCATCAACACCATGAGCAACGAAACGCTTGACGAGGCTGGCGTGCTGGCCAAGTTTGGTGTTCCGCCATCGCGCATCGTCGATTACCTCGCTCTGGTCGGCGATACGGTCGACAATGTGCCGGGCGTGGCCAAGTGTGGCCCGAAGACTGCAGTCAAATGGCTGTCGGAGTACGGTTCTCTCGACGAGATCGTTGCGCGTGCGGCCGAAATCAAAGGCGTGGTGGGTGACAACCTGCGTAAGCATCTGGAATTTCTGCCGCTCGGTCGCAAGCTGGTGACAATCTCTACTGATTGCCAATTGTCGATCGGGCTCGACGAACTGGCCGAGAAACCCGTTGACGCCGACAGCCTGCAGCGCTGGTTTGAGCGGTTCGAGTTCAAGACCTGGATGCGCGAACTTCGGGGTGAGGCACCTGCGCGCAAGCCCGCACCAGCGAGGGGTCTGGCGCCGGCTGTCGCAAACAGCCTGGTTGAGGCGCCGCACGACGAGCCTGGCTCGCATCGGACCGGTTACGAATGTATTACTGACGAAGCGACGTTTGGGCGTTGGCTCAAGCTGATCGATGAGGCCCCAATCACCGCTTTCGATACTGAGACTGACAGCCTCGATCCGATGCAGGCACGACTGGTCGGCATGAGTTTTTCGGTTACGTCGGGCTGTGCTGCCTATCTGCCGCTGGGTCATACGTATCCGGGGGCGCCTGCGCAGCTTCCCCGCGCAGAGGCGCTGGCGCGGCTCAAACCCTGGTTTGAGTCGGTCGAACGAAAGAAGGTAGGGCAGAACATAAAATATGACATGCACGTTCTCGCCAACGAAGATATTGTGCTTCGCGGCATCGAACACGACACGATGCTCGAATCAGCGGTCATCGAGAGCGACAAGGGGCATGACCTCGACCAGCTGATTCGCCGCCACACCACGATGAGCGGTACGCTGTCGTACGCCGATGTGTGCGGTAAGGGTGCGGGCCAGATTTCTTTTGCAGATGTCGAGCTTGCGCGTGCCACCGAGTACGCCGCCGAAGACGCCGACGCCACGCTTCGGGTGCACGATGCGCTGCTGCCGCGTGTGGAGGCCGAGACGGGTCTCGCACGGATCTACCGCGAAGTCGAGATGCCTGCGCTCGAAGTGCTGTTCGAAATGGAGCGTAACGGCGTACTGATTGACCGTGACCTCTTGATCGCGCAAAGCGATGCCCTTGGGCGCCGGATGCTGGAAATCGAATCCCAGGCGCATACCGTGGCGAAGCAGCCATTTAACCTCAACAGTCCGAAGCAGATCCAGGAAATCCTGTTCGAACGCGAGAAGCTGCCTGTCATAAAGAAGACGCCGAGTGGGGCGCCTTCGACCGACGAGGAGGTGTTGCAGCAGCTGGCCCTGGACTACCCGCTGCCGAAGTTGATCCTCGAATACCGCGGCATGGCGAAGCTCAAGAGCACTTATACCGACAAGCTCCCGCGTGCACAAAACCCGCGCACGGGCCGCGTGCACACGAGTTTTGCGCAGGCAGGCGCAGTGACTGGACGGCTCGCGAGTTCCGAACCTAATTTGCAGAACATCCCGGTGCGGACCGAAGAAGGTCGCCGCATCCGTGCAGCTTTCATCGCACCATCCGGACACCGCATTGTTTCGGCCGACTATTCGCAGATCGAATTGCGCATCATGGCGCATTTGTCCAACGATGCGCGGCTACTTGAGTCCTTCGCTCGCGGCGAGGATGTGCACCGCGCCACGGCGGCGGAAGTTTTCAACCTAACGCCGATTGAGGTCACCAGCGAGCAGCGGCGATATGCCAAGACAATCAACTTTGGCCTGATCTACGGCATGAGCGCGCACGGTCTGGCCAAGGCGCTCGATCTCGAACGCGGCGCGGCGCAGGCCTACATCGACCGCTATTTCGCCCGCTATCCAGGGGTTGCGCGATACATGGAAGAAACGCGCGAAAAGGCGCGCCAACTCGGTTATGTCGAAACCGTCTTCGGCCGTCGCCTGTGGCTGCCCGAGATCCGTGCGAGTCAGGTTGGCCGTCGACAGGGTGCCGAACGGGCGGCGATCAACGCGCCGATGCAGGGCACTGCTGCTGATATCGTCAAGCTCGCCATGCGCGCGGTCTATGACTGGCTGCATGCAAACGGGTGCAGGACGAAACTTGTGCTTCAGGTGCATGACGAGCTCGTGCTCGAAGTGCCGGAGGACGAGCTCTCCGAGGTACGCCAGATGCTCCCCAAGCTCATGAGTGGCGTTGTGACCCTCAAGGTGCCGCTTGTCGTTGAGGTGGGTACGGGCGCCAATTGGGATCAGGCACACTGAACGTCGGGCCCGGCCACAACACGATTGGACTTCACGGGAGTGTGATGAAGGGTGCAAACGAAGGGGCAGGAGATGAAGGTGACGGCAAGTTTCTGCCGTTTTCTTCATGCCGTTCCAATGACGATGGCTTACCTCCGGTGTGGAGGCTTCGGTGAGTTCGCCTAACCACTCCAAGCGTAAGGTTTCGTCGCTACGCAATATGACTGAACTCTTGCTTGGCGGGCTTATTTTTCCAGCCTATGTGTTGCTGTCCGATGGTGAAATCAGAGGTGCGCAGGGGGTGAAATTCATGCTCCAGATTGGCGGACTCTGGCTGCTGGGCATCCTGCTTGCCGCTGTGATGCGTGCGTGGTGGTGGGTGCGGATTGGGTGCAGGCAAGCGGCGCATAAAGAAGAGCCTGGTGCCTGAGAGGTGTCATGTATTGGCGAGGATCTGCCGATAAATTGCTTCCTGCCGGAGCGCTAGCGCTGGCCAGTCGAATTGAGTGGCAAAGTGGCGCCCGGCCGTGCGCAGATTGTCCCGCAACGGTGGACTGTCAAGAACCCTGCCGACAGCATGCGCGATTTGTATGGCATCGCGTGGATCGGCCAAGACGAGTGCGTTCTCTCCATCGGTCAGGCCAGCGGAAATTCCGCACCAAGCTGCTCCGCTTACTACGACTGGAAGGCCCTGGCTCATTGCCTCAGCGACGACCATGCCGAACGTGTCTTCGAGTGTTGGATGCACGAGCAGATCAGCTGTATGGTAGGCCGGCCATGGGTCCTTCAGGATGCCAGCGAAGTGGACGCGCGCTTCGATTCCGAGCGCTTCGGCACGCAGGCGTACCGCGGCATTCTCCGTCTCGCTTCCTGCGATCAGCAAGTGGGGGCGTAATTCCAATGTCATCGCCTGCATAAGTGCGGGCAGGCCCTTCCTGTTGTAGTCGCGTGCGACGAAAAGCATCAAGGGCACGTCGGATGGAATTTTGAATCGACGTCGCGTCTCCTCGCGATTGATGTCTGGTGAGACCGGCGAGACGCCTGGGGGCACGACGTCGACATGGCCCTTTAGCGCGGGATAGCAAGCTTCGAGTTCGTCGCGCAACATGTCTGAAACTGCGACGACCGCTTTCGACTTCGAAGGAGTGAGCCGCGCGCGTTCGACGCCAATATAGTAGAGGAGGCGCGGACTGAGTACGACACCGATCCGTCGTAGCAACCGGCGCAGGCCGCGCACATCGCTTGCCCGGGTGGCGCGGATCGGTCGCACATGCACGGTCTGTACGTTGCCACACCAGCTTGCCTCGTGTGAGTGCACGATGTCGAAGTTTGAACGCGTTGCCCAACCAACCCAGAGGTTGTAGCAAAGCAGGTTGAGCCAGCGTGGGCGTGTTAGCAGATGCGGGACGTGGTGGTTGATCACGCCGGGTACATCAATGCCGAATTCCTGAGCAAATACGTGTATTTCGTGACGCAGTACGAGTTGCTGAACGAGCGCGACTGAATAGCGCTCAGCGCCGCCGCCAGCAGGATTGAAATGACGACTCAGGACTGCAATGCGCAGCCTTCGTGTCTTTGCTTCATTCGCCATGCATAACTCGATGCATCGTGCGTTTCCTGCGATACGACTCCAATACGTCGTTCATCGGTGCCTGTCCTCGTAGCGTGTCTTGAGCTTGAGGAGTAAGTGGGCAAGCGTCGTCGACTGTGCGACCAGTACGCGTGGAAGGGCAAAAAAACTGTCATCCGCGCGTGTGCGGCCGCGCTGCACTGTAGTCGCGGTATCGTAGCCTGCCGCTTCGACAAGTGCCGCATGGTCAGCGGTGAAGCGCCCATAGGGGTAGCAGAAGTGCCGGACTGCTGTACCGAGTGCGTCCTCCAGATCTTGGCGGCACCCGGCGATCTGGTCCGAGGCAGATTCCGGAGTGCAATGCGTGAGGTCGGCGTGATCGCGCGAATGTGCGCCGACCTCCATGCCCGCAGCAAGCCAGACGCGGAAATCTTCTGCCGTCATGAGTGGCTTCGAGGGCACGCCGAGCGACCTGTCCCACGTGTTGGCACCACCGAGTGCATGACTGACTGCGTAGCATGTGGCCGAGAACCCATGCCGTGTCAGTATTGGAAGCGCGTTGTCGAGGTTATTGCGGTAGCCATCGTCGAACGTAATGCCGACTACCTTGCCCGTTTTTTCCCCGGTGAGATACGGCAGCAAGTCGTGCATCGCGAGGCCACGATAGCCAAATGTACGAAGCAGTCTCATTTGGCGTGCAAAGGCGTCTGGCGCGACGACCATGCCGCGCATGGGGGAGCCTGAGGGTGGTGGTTCGTCGATCTGGTGATACATGAGGATCGGGATTGGCGCTCTCATGCGTGGCTTTCTGCAATATCAGTGCTGCGCGACCAGGCATGGTTAACGCGGCGGTTAGCAAGACTCTGGGTCAGGATTCGATCTCCGTCGCTTGCTCGCTCTGGAATTGCAGGCGATACAGATGCGCGTAGCGGCCTTCGCGTGCAAGCAGTTCTGCATGCTTGCCTTCCTCGATGATGCGGCCCCGATCCATGACGAGGATGCGGTCTGCGCCTTCGATGGTCGACAGGCGGTGCGCGATGACAAAGGTCGTGCGGCCTTGCATTAGCGTTGCGAGCGCCGACTGCACCTGGCGTTCGGACTCCGTGTCGAGCGCCGACGTGGCTTCGTCCAGGATCAGGATCGGTGCGTTCTTGAGCAGCGCCCGCGCGATTGCAAGTCGCTGCCGCTGGCCGCCGGAGAGTTTCACGCCATTGGCGCCGACAGTAGTTTGCAGGCCTTCGGACATCGCCTGGATGAACTCCCACGCGTTCGCAGCGCGTGCCGCGGCGATGATTTCTTCTTCGCTGTGATCGGCAACGCTGCCATAGGCAATGTTGGCGGCGACGGTGTCGTTGAATAGAACGACGTCCTGACTGACCAAGGAGATGTTCTCGCGCAGGCTTGCCAGCGTCGCCGTCTGCGTATCAACACCGTCGATCAGGATGCGTCCCGTCGAGGTCGGATAAAAGCGGGGCAGCAAGGATACCAGCGTGCTCTTCCCGCTGCCCGAGGAGCCAACAAGCGCGATCGTCTCACCCGGCCGGGCAGTAAGGTTGATCCGGTCCAGCGCAAGTTTTTCGGCTTCTGGGTAGCGGAACTGCACGTTTTCGAAAGTGACCTCGCCGCGCACGCGCCCCAGGTTGTTTGTGCCGTGGTCCGCCTCGCCCGGCATGTCGAGCAGGCCGAAGATGCTCTCGGCAGCGGAGACGCCTTTGGCGATCGTGTTGTTAACTTCGGTGATTCGCTTGACGGGTGCCAGCAGCATCAGCATTGCAGTGATGAACGAGATGAACTCGCCTGCCGTAGTACCTCCATGCCCCTGCGATTGGGACAGCGCGATGTAGACGATGATTGAAACCGAGATGGCCGATGCGAGATGTGTGATCGGGACGGTGATCGAAGCAGGAACGGCCTCGCGCATCTGGGCGCGGCGGAAACGCCTCGTTGCTTCGTCGAAACGGTTTTTTTCGTAGTTCTGGCCGCCGAATACCTTGACCACCTTGTGGGCGCTGGTTGCCTCTTCCAGGATGTGTGTAATCAGACCCATCGACTGGTAGCCGCTCTGGCTGGCTGCGCGCAGCCGTTTGCCGAATTTGCGTACCGCGGTGACGATGATCGGCCCGACAGAGAGTGCGATCAGCGTGAGCTTCCAGTCGGTATAGACGAGATAGCCGACCAGGCCGATGACAGTGAGGCTCTCGCGTACTGCCGAGACCATGCCGGAAGAGGCTGCATCTGTCACATAGTTGGTATCGAAGACCACTTTCGAGATCAGCGCGCCGCTTGAGTTGTCGGCATAGTGGCGCGCTGGGAGTCGCAGGAGTTTTGCGAACATTTGGCGCCGCAGGTCCATGACTACATTGCTGGTGATCCAGGCCATGAGATAGCCCGTGATAAACACGGCAATACCTCGCAACAGGAAGATACCGATCAGCCCGAGAGGGAACATCCAGACCATCCGTGGATCGGGAGTGACAAAGCCCTGGTCGAGCAGGTATTTCATCATCCACGGGAAGACCCATTCGGTCGCAGCGGTCAGAGCCATGCCGAGCACGGCGACGACCAGTGCCGTGCGATAGGGACGGACGTACCCGACGAGGCGGAAATACACCTCGCGTGTCGTCGCCGTCGATCGTTTGGTGTGAGTCAGATGCTGGTCTTGGGGAGCTGAATTCATGTGTGCCTTGTGCAGGGTATTGCGACCGATTCGGGCGACAGGCCTGAGGTTTCCTGCGAGGCCGTTTGTGGCTGTTGATCGGAGATGCGGTTGCGGTGTGATCCACGCATCAGAAAAAGTGTTGGGAAGCGTAGCCGCAGCGAGTTTACTACGCCCTTGGGCGGGTACGTTTGTGCCGTGATTCCGGTATGTTCGCCACCTTATGCTGGCAAATCCATCCCTTAGTTTTCCAGTGGCGCTGTCAAAACGCCTTGGCGTCCTTGTGGTCGCATTGACACTTAGCGGTTCCCAAGCAGTTGCGGCGGGCAGCCAGTGCTTTGGAACAGTGAGTCACGGTCATCTCGAAAGCGGGGTCCAGTTGCCTTCGGACGGCGCCAATTTCGTCGCGTACAGCGATCTCGGGGTGGCGCTTGGCAGGACCTACGTGCACTCCCGCGTTGCCGAAGTGGTTACGGCTGCTTATGCGGAGCTTGCGCGAACACTGCCGACGACCCGATATGTCTATGGCGAAACCGGTTGGGAGGCTGGTGGCCGTATCCGACCTCACAGAACGCATCAGAACGGCCTCTCCGTCGATTTTTTCGTGCCAATACAGAATGCCGCAGGGGAGTCCATTCGGCTGCCGATCAGTGCTGCGAACCGATTCGGCTACGGAATCGAGTTCGGACCCGAAGCCACTTATGGCGAATACAGCATCGATATTCCCGCGATCGCGGAACATCTGTACCAGCTTGATCGCACTGCTCGGCAGCGTGGGGTCGGGATTGCGCTTGTCATCTTCGACCCAGCTTTCGTGCTCCGGCTGTTCGCGACGTCGAGAGGGGCCGATCTGCGCAGGCTGAACTTCATGAAAGGGCGCCCATGGGTTCGCCATGATGAGCACTATCACGTCGATTTCTCGGTTCCGTGCAAACCGGAACCAGATTGATTGCAGGGCTAGCGGTTGAAGAGCCGCAAGCTTACTCCGTAGTCCTCGATGCGTAAGTACGATAGTCGCGCACAGTCGAACTCGAGTGATAGCCAGCGATCGTATGGCAGCCCGAGCAGGTGGCCGACGATCGCTCGCAGAGGCCCTCCGTGGGCCACGATCACGATGGGTGCTTCATGGGGTTCGGCGCGCAATTCATGCAGGAATTCGAGCACGCGCGCAGCCATCTCAAGCGCGGATTCGCCGCCAGGCGGGCGATGGCCGAGTGGGTCGGCGGCCCAGCGGTCGAGCGCCTCGACACCGATTTCGTCGAAGCGTTTGAGCTCCCATTCGCCAAAATCCATCTCGCGCAGACGCGGTTCGACGGCTGGCTTGCCGAGTCGGCCTGCCAGCAGCAAGGCTCGCTGCAGGGGGCTGGAGTAAATCTTCGACACTTTCGGAAGCTGGGCACGCAGATGGCGCAGCGCCGGTGTCAGGGGGCCTGCGAGCGGAAGGTCGCTCGCGCCGTAGCAGACGTGCGGTTCGACGTCAGCCTCGGGATGGCGAATCAGATAGAGGTCCATGACAGGGTCCAGACGAGGTAGCAGCCAAGTTCACAAATCTGTTGGGCGGCGCCGAGGCAGTCGCCCGTGTAGCCGCCAATCCGGCGTTTCAGATAACTCGCCCAGGCAAGTGTCAGCAGGCCTCCCACGCAGAGTGCACCAAGTGCAGGTAGCGATCCGACAATCAGCAGGGAGAGCAGGCCGAAGAAAGTGGCAATTGCGAACTCGGTGTTATGCATTCGCTCTGCGAGCGGCTTGGCGCGTGCGCCGGAATCGTCCCGCACATAGTTCATGCAGCGGATCAGGCAGGCCGAGCAGAGTCGGGAAAACGGATGTGCGGCAAGCAGCGCGAGTGTCGCGCCGTGCGGGCCCATTGCGTGCAGCGTGGCGAACTTTGTCGCCAACGCGGCGAGTAGGGTAACGGTGCCGTAGGTGCCGATGCGCGAATCCTTCATGATCGTCAGCACTTGGGTTTTTTCCCATCCGCCGCCGAATCCGTCTGCACTGTCGGCAAGGCCGTCTTCGTGAAAGGCGCCAGTCAGTAGCAGGCTGGCCGCCATACCGAGAAGCAGCGCCACGGTCCACGGCCAGAGCATGCTCGCTCCGTATGTGATCACGGCGCTGGCGGCGCCGACGACCCATCCCGCAGCCGGGAAATAACGCGATGCGTGATTGAGCCGATCCGGTGAATAGGGCACCCAGCGGGGTACGGGAATCCGCGTGAAGAATCCGAGTGCCGTGAAGAAGAGTTCGAGTTCTCGGCGCAACACGGTGCTGTTCAGTTCTTGCTACTGATACCGGCGGATTCGAAGCTGGCCATGTCGGCGAGGATGGCGCAGGCGGCACGCAGCAGCGGGATGGCGAGTGCGGCGCCGGTGCCCTCGCCGAGGCGAAGCCCGAGGTCGAGCAGCGGTTGCACCTGCAGGTGTGCCAGTTGTGCGGCATGGCCCGGCTCGGCTGAGCAGTGTGCGAAGATGCAGTATTCGCATACCTCTGGCACCAGCGATGCGGCAATGAGCAGCGCGCTGGTGACGATGAAACCATCGACGACAATGGTCATACGCTGGTTGGCCGCTTCGAGGAAGGCGCCGGTCATTGCCGCGATTTCGAAACCACCGAATTCGCGTAGCACAGCCAGCGGCTCGCGTGGTGCGCTGGCGCGTTGCCATGCCTTCGTGAGCAGGTCGCGCTTGCGGGCAAGGCCCGTGTCGTCAAGGCCCGTGCCGCGACCGATCACCTTTTCGAGTGCGGCGCCCGTGAGCGCCGCTGTAATGAGCGACGCGGACGCCGTGTTGCCGATGCCCATTTCGCCGAAGCCGATTGTGTTGCAACCCGACTTGGCCAGTTCGCGCACGATGCGAGCGCCGGTCGCAAGCGCTTCCTCGCATTGTGCTGCGCTCATCGCCGGATTTTCGATATAGCTGGCTGTACCCGGTGCAACCTTGGCACGCACGAAACGCACGCCATCCGCCCCACGTTCTGGCAGGTTGGACAGGTCGCGAACCACGCCAGTATCGACCACCGACAGTCCTAGGCCTGCCTGACAGGCAAACACGTTGATCGCGGCTCCGCCGGCCAGCATGTTGGCGACCATCTGCCAAGTCACGTCTTGCGGATAGGCTGACACGCCTGCGCGCGCCGCGCCGTGGTCGCCCGCGAATACGACGATGTGTGGTGTACGGATCTCGGGTTCGAGCGTGTTCTGGATCATGCCGAGGCGGAGCGCTAGCGCTTCGATTCGACCGAGACTGCCAGGCGGCTTCGTCTTGCCGTCAAGCTTCGCCTGCAGCGTGGGGGCGAGAATATTCGAGACAGGCGGTACGGAAAAGCGCATCTGGGTTTCTCCGGAGAGCGCGCCGAAGCTGGCACGGCAAAAAGGGCGCGATGTTAGCACGCAGGGGATCTCAGCCTTTGAGACGGATCGGTAGCCCCGCAGCTACGAAGACGACACGCTGCGCCACCTTTGCGATTGCTTGGTTGAGCCGCCCCTGCGCGTCGCGGAAGCGGCGGCCGAGTGCGGTTTCTGGCACCAGTCCGAGGCCGATTTCGTTCGACACGAGGAGTACCGGGCCGCTTGCGCTGGCCAAGGTTTTGACCAGCCCATCGCATTGCAAAGTCACGGTCTTGTCGTCGGCGTCGGGCGCCAACATCAGGTTGGTGAGCCACAGCGTCAAGCAGTCGACGATGAGAAATTGTTTCGGCTCCGCGTGCGTGCGGATTGCTTCCGCGAGTTCGTGCGGAACTTCGAGTGTGCGCCAGCCTGCTGGCCTTTCGGCGCGATGTTGGGCGATGCGCTCGTCCATCTCCACGTCGAGCGCCTGTGCGGTGGCGATCAGCGTAACGGGTAGACCGCTGGCTTGAGCCTGTTCGGTGGCGAGGCGGCTCTTGCCTGAGCGAGCGCCGCCGAGGATGAGTTCGATCATTGACCAGGTTCCTTTTCAAACAGAATGCCGTCGCGGCATCTTTGATGCAGACACACTCCGATCTGGAACCGAATGGTAGACTGTTCGGTTATCCCCGGCGTGTCCGGGGTGTTGTCGAAGGTGCCCGTGCCGCTTCCAGAGTGGTATGGGTTGAACGGGAAACAGGTGCGCCCTCGAATATGTGAAGTTCCTTCACGTACTCATGCCATTGATCTGGCAAGGCAAGTCCTGCGCTGCCCCCGCAACGGTAGGCGAGAGCTGCATGTCACGGAAGCCACTGGAATTCATTCCGGGAAGGCGACATGCAGCCGGTACGGATGTCTGACTACATTCGTGCCCGCTCGTGAGCCCGGATACCGGCCTGTCGACAAAGGGCCGCAGGAAAGTGCCGAGAGGTACCCGCAGGCCAGGGTGGAATGGGCCGCGGGGTGACGGCGACACGCAAAATGCGCAGCAACTCCCCGAGGTAACCGTTCCGGTTGATATGCCGGCGTGCGGGGTCGCACGACCGGATTCTGGGAGTACAGATCTAAATGAAGCCGATTACCGCTGCTGTCCTGGCAGCGTTTCCTCTTTTTTCTTGGGCCGCGTCTGGACCGTTGGGCGCGTCGAATTCCGAAACCATCGTCATTACCGCGACGCGCGAGCCGGTCCGCATCACCGAAGCGGTGGCTGATGTCGGCGTGATCAGCCGCAAGCAGATCGAGGCGGCGGGGGTTTCGACGCTACCCGAACTGCTCGCGCGCCAGCCTGGACTGCAGTTCTATTCGAACGGCGGACCGGGGCAGGGGACGGGGGTCTACATCCGCGGAGCGAGTCCGTCGCAGAGTTTGGTGTTGGTGGATGGACAGCGCTTCGGTTCGGTTACGGCCGGCGGTGCTTCGCTTGAACAGATTCCGCTCGACCAGATTGATCACATCGAGATTGTGCGTGGCCCGGCTTCGGCGCTGTATGGCTCGGATGCGGTCGGTGGTGTGATCCAGATTTTCACGCGGCAAGCCGGAGGGAAGCCACGCTTCGATGCCTTCGCCGGCTTTGGTCGCTACGGGACGGAGTCATATTCGGCGGGTACGGCGGGTACGGTTGGCGAGTTCCGCTACAACCTGCGTGCGGGTTACGACAAAAGTGACAGCTTCTCGGCAATCGCCGACCCTCTGAAGCGGCCTTTCGATTATGACCCGGATCGTGATGGGTATCGCCGCAGCAATGTGGGCGGTAGCTTGGGGTGGGACGTCGCTGACGGGCATAGCATCCAGTTCAACGTTCAGTACAGCCAGGGACGTACGCACTACGACACGCGCATGACGAACCCGGACTACACACCAGGCCCCGTTTTTGACGCCTACAGTGACAACGAAACCTCGATCTATGGCTTGATGTTGAAGGATCGCTTCTTCGAAGGCTGGAACAGTACGGTACGAATCGGCCGCACAGAGGACAACAGCAAGGACTTTGCACCATGGTCTCCCGCAGGGGGGCGCTATCGGAGCATGCAGGATCAGGTGAGCTGGCAAAACGATCTGCAAATCGGCACCGGCACGCTGATGCTGGGCTCCGACTGGGTGACGCAAAAGGGTGAGATCTACGATTCATACGACGTGTCGCGCGATATCTGGGGACTGTTCGCTGGATGGACGGGCCAGTATGGTGCGCACCGTATCCAGCTGAACGTCCGGCGAGACGACAATTCGCAATTCGGGGCGCATTCGACAGGTAACGCTGGCTGGTCGTGGGCCTTTATCGAAAACTGGCGAATCCGTTTCGGCACTGGCACCGGTTTTCGTGCGCCCACCTTTAACGATCTGTACTACCCGGGTTTCAGCAACCCAACCCTCCAGCCCGAACGCAGCCGAACCTACGACGCCGAGCTGGCATATGAGACGAAAGCGATTGGTGTGTCGCTCACGGGCTACCGCAACCGTGTCACCGACATGATCCAGCTCGACACCCACTTTGTTCCGCAGAATATCGGCCGGGCGAAGCTGGATGGTGCGACGCTGGCGGGCCATATGAACACAGAGGCCGGGTATGCGTTTTCTGCCAGCCTCGACTGGCTTGATGCGCGCGACCAGGGCTCGGGCAACCGCCTTACACGCCGTGCCGAGTGGCAGGGGATGCTTGGCGGTACCTATTCAAACGAGATCTGGCGTGCAGGCGCAGAGATCCAGATGGTGGGCGCTCGCTATGAAGACAAAGCCAATACCCAGCGAATGGATGCCTATACGCTGGTGAACCTTTTTGCCCACTATCAATGGGCGCCGATGGTTCGGCTTGAAGGCCGGATCGACAACCTGTTCGACACAAAGTACGAAACCGTGTGGGGCTACGGCACGGCAGGTGCGAGCGTTTTCGCGGGCGTTCGTTTCATGACTCGCTAAAGAGGCACTGCCAATGTCTGCCGTCCTGCCAGTGGAGATCGCTATCTCGATGCATCGACGCCGTGCCGTTTTCGTCCTTGCCTCGCTTGTCATGCTTGCGGTGGTGGCAATGGCGTGGGCACTCGCCGCGGGTGAGGTGGGGGCAGGGCTGGTGGACATCCTTGAGGCGCTCATCGGGGGAGATTCGACGGCCGCGACCGTGGTGCGCGAGCTGCGCCTCCCTCGTGCGTTTGCGGCTTTCGCCTGCGGGGGGCTTCTTGCTCTAGCAGGCGCGCTGATGCAGGTACTGCTGCGCAATCCGCTCGCCGATCCCTATGTGCTTGGGGTGTCGGGGGGTGCGGCGGTGGCTGCGCTTGGCGCAATGATGGCGGGTGCTGCCGGTCTGTGGGTCGATACTGCTGCGTTCATTGGTGCGCTGACGGCCATGATCTGTGTGTTTGGCTTGGCGCGCGGTAATGGTAGCTGGACGCCCGCGCGGCTTCTGCTTACCGGCGTCGTTGTTGCGGCAGGGTGTGGCGCGGTGGTGTCGCTGATGCTTACGCTCGCGCCGGATCGGGCGTTACGGGGCATGCTGTTCTGGATGATGGGTGATGCGGGCTCGGCAGCGCATCCGTGGCCGGCACTCGTGGGGCTCACAGTGGGACTCGTGGTGAGTTTTCCGGCTGCGCGCGAACTGAATCTCTTGGCGCGCGGTGAGAAAATTGCCCGCTCCTTGGGTGTTGCTACGCTGCGGTTGCGGCTCGGCGTATTTATTGTCGCGTCACTGCTTACCGCTCTGGCCGTGACCACGGTGGGGGCGGTCGGCTTTGTCGGGCTTGTCGTTCCGCACTTGTTGCGCTTGTCGATCGGCAACGATCAGCGCCTCTTGTTACCCGGTAGTGCGCTCGCTGGAGGGTGTTTGCTGCTTGTTGCCGACACGCTCGCGCGCACGATCGTTGCTCCGGTCCAGTTGCCGGTTGGCGTGCTCACGGCGCTCATCGGAGTGCCTGTGTTCTTGTGGTTGCTGTCACGGGGTGCCCGATGAGCACGGCCCCGCTGCTTCTTTCTGCGCATGGGCTGGAAGTCGTCATCGGCCGGACCACGGCGGTGCGAGGCTTTGACTTTGAGGTCTCGCCGGGGGATCGCGTGGCGATGCTCGGCTGCAACGGTGTTGGAAAGAGCACGCTGTTGGCTGCGCTGGCTGGCTTGCTGAGGCCGCGGTACGGCGATGTCCGGTGCGCCGGACGGCTGCTCGCCGACTGGCAGCCTGCGGCACTCGCTCGCCATCGAGGCTGGCTTGCGCAGAGTCCAGACGATCCGTTTGCCGCAACCGTCCTAGAGGCGGCGCTGGTCGGGCGGCACCCGTGGCTGGGTCGTTTCGCGTGGGAAAGCGCCGAGGATCGTGGGCTGGCGCGCGAGGCACTGGGCGCCATGGGGCTCACCGGATTCGAAGAGCGCAATGTGCAGACACTCTCTGGCGGCGAACGTCAGCGGGTGGGCATTGCGGCATTGTTGGCGCAAGCGCCGCGGTTGTACCTGCTTGATGAGCCGTTGTCGCACCTCGATCTGGCCAGCCAGATCCGTGTGCTCAATCACTTCCAAGGGCTCGCCGAAGCCGGGTCGGGGGTGGTCATCGTCGCGCATGACCTCAACCTTGCCTTGCGCTGGGCCAACCGTCTCTTGCTGCTCTTTGGGAACGGGGAGTGGGCCGCCGGCCCGGTTACCGAGCTGGCCAAGCCCGAATCGCTATCGCGGGCATTGGGCCATCCGTTGCGTCGGCTGCCTGATGCCGACGCTAGGGTATTCTTACCGGTTTGATTTGCCGTTCGGCGGCTCGGCTTGCCTTGCCGAGGTTCGCTGTGGAGACTGCCGGGCATGCTTCAAAAAGATTTCGAAGCACTATTTGAAAGTGCCCAGCAGCGCGCAGAGCGCGCCCCAAAACTCTTCAGGCTCCGTGTGACGCTGCGAGCATCGCGCGGAGTCGGTTCTCTTTTCGGCCTTTCACTCGCGGCGTTGCTCGCGGGGGTTTGGTCGTGCATGCCGCTGCTTACCGGCGGAGCTCCTCCTGTTGACTGGCAGTTGGTGCTGCGGGTTTTGCTGATCATTTTGGCCATTGCTGTTTTGGTGGGCTGCGTGCGCGTGCTTCGTGGCGGTGCCACCGAACCGGAGGGAATCGTGCTGCCGCGCGATCAGGCTCCGCGGCTTTTCGAAATGCTCGACCGGATGACTCACCGCTTCGGCGCACCCTGCATCCATGAGGTCCGCGTGACCGGGGATCTCAATGTGGCGATCATGCAGCAACCCGGTTGGTGCCTGCCATTGTGCATGCGCAATACCCTTGTCCTCGGGTTGCCACTGGCTCTGGCGGTGACGCCGCGCCAGTTTGTGGCGGTCCTCGCGCACGAATTTGGCCACTTGCGACGACAGCGAACCTTTTTTGGTGGATGGGGTGCCTATACGCGGGCGTGCTGGCACCGGTTGCTAGGGAACATGGAAAGCGTGCCCACGTGGATGCAGCCGGCGTTTGCTGCCTGGTCGCGCAGGGAAAGCCCTGCCTACTGCGCCGAATCCCTCGCCTTGTCGCATCTGGACGAGCTCGAAGCCGACGAAGCTGCCGCCTGCGTGGTCGGTGCTCACAGGCTGGGGCGCGCGCTGGCTGAGATTGCGCTCAAGCACCGCTTTCTGGCGGAAGACTATTGGCGCAGGGTCTATGCGCAGGCTGACCATGCCAAACTTCCAAGCTTCCCGCCGTACCGGTATATGGGTGTTGCATTCCGGGCGGGCTTTGATCGAGAGATCGCTGCCGACTGGCTTGATGATCTGATCGACGCTTCGGAGGCTGATCCGCCGGGTACGCATCCAACGTTGCGCACGCGCGTGCGCGCGCTGGGCCTGGACGAAGAGGCCGCGGCGGAATTGGCGACTGAAAGCCGCGACAATGCGGCACGCCGTTTCTTTGGCGACGCGATCGGTCGGCTCGCGGGAATGCTCGATCGCCAGTGGTGGGATGCCGAACGGGTGGGATGGCGGCGGCGACACTGGGAAGTCTCCAGGGCGCTTGAGCGTATTGCCCGGCTCGAACGCGAAGGCGCCCAGTTGGGGCCTTCTGACCGTCTTGAGTTAGCGATGTTGATTGAGCGATATGACGGCGATCGCGACCCGTTGATGGCTTACCGGGACATCGTGCCCGAGGCAAGCGGCCACCCCGAAGCGCTTCTGGCAATGGGGCGCCTGCTGCTGAACCGGGGTGACCCGTCTGGTGCGATCTACTTACGGAGAGCGCAGGCGGAGGACGATGCAGTAGGGCTGCAAGCTGCGGAACTGCTGTTGGAGTATTTCGAAGGTTCCGGCGACGAGTTGGCGACGTCCTTCTACCGCGATCGTCTGGCTCAGCTGTTGCAGCAGGCCGTGCAGGTTCAGGCGGCGCTTGACCTCCCGATCGATGCCTTACGCAACCTGAGTCCGGGGCTTGAGATGTTTGAGCTGCGCAGTCTGGTCCGCCAGCTGCGCCAGCACGATCCGGTTCTCTCTGCGTACATCACGCGGCGCCGCACCGAGGCTGCACCCCTTTGGCGTGCCTATTTGCTCGTGATATGTGTGGCACCCGAGGCGCTGGAGGCGGCCGAGTCGATTGCTCGTGACATTGAGGCGGGTATTGCCGTTGCGGGTTTGTGGCGTGTCCAGATCCTGTTGGCTGGCAGCTCGGATGAAGCGCTGCTGCACAAGGTTCGTGGCAGCAAGATCTATTCGCGGCGACGTGGCGTGCGCAAGGCCGCTTGATCAGCGTCGGGCACGTGCCGAGTCGAGAAGTCGGCAGATCGATTCGGCTCCGTCTACCAGTCGCGGCCCTGAGCGGTTGAGCAGATTGCCATCCACCGGCATCAGATTGCCGTGAGCGACAGCGGGCAGTGATTTCCACTTTCCCCATCGTGCCAGCCCATTATCGGCAATGCCCGGCTCGGAGGGGGACATGATGACCTCTGGCGCGGCTTTCAGGACGGCTTCCTCGCTGATCGTTGGCACGAGCGGCGCGAGGCTGCGAAACACGTTCTCGCCGCCACAGAGGGTAAACACCTCGTTGAGGATGTGGTGGCCATTGAGTGTCATCAGTGGTGCCGGCCAGATCTGATAAAAGATCCGCACCGGCGGAGGCGGGATGCTTCGCACACGGAGCGCGGCGATGCGCTGGCGAAATCGTGCAGCTTCGCGTTGTGCGGTAGGAGCCGTGCCGGCGAGTGTGCCAATCCGCTCGAGGTTGGTTGCGATGTCATCAAGGCGGCGCGGTTCGCTCAGGAACACGGGGATTCCGAATCGGCGCAATCGGTCGATCTGGGCTGTTGAATTGCCGCTCGCCCAACCCACCACGAGATCGGGCCTGAGGGCGACGATTCGTTCGAGGTCCAGTTGCTGGTAGCCGCCGATGTCAGGCAGCTTGCGGGCCTCGGACGGCCAGTCGCTATAGTTGGCCACCGCCACCAGCTCCTTCCCCGCGCCAGCAGCAAAGACCAGCTCGGTTGCGTGGGGTGCCAAGCTTACGATTCGCCGTGCGGGCCCAGGCAACCGTACCAACTTGCCACTGTCATCGATCGTCTCGACCGCGCCACTTGCGGTCCCTGCCAGACAGAGTGCGAGACACAACCCGAGGCAGCAAGCCGACTTCGGTTGACGGAGGGCTACAGTGCGCATGGATTGACGGCGGAACTGTCCAGAAACAGAGCATTCTACTGTCCCGACAGGGGCACATTGCATCACTCGCTCAACCCCAAACGTCTTGACCCCTGCTCTAGCCGCCCCCTAACATCGCCCCCATGGAAACGGAACTGGCAGTACTCGAGCAGAAACTCGATGACTTGGTTCGGCATGCGGCCGTGCTTGGGGAGGAGAATCGTTCCCTGCGTGCGCACGTCGAAAGGTTGGAGGCCGAGAATCGGCGGCTCACCGACAAGGTTGATCTTGCGGTACACAGGATCGAAACTGTGCTGGCATTGATACCGGAAGAAGAGACCTGATGGAGCAAGTCGATTTCTCGATTCGCGGACGCGAATATAGTGTCACTGTTTCGTCGGAAGAGCGCGAAATGCTGCTTGCCGCGATTGAACTGGTCGACGCGCGGATGTGTGAACTCGAAGTACGCACTCAAGCAGCTTCCGAGACGTTGGCCGTCATGACTGCGATCAACGTGGCCCACGAATTGATTCAGTTGCAGCGCAGGGGCGGCTTGGATATGCCTGGGTACAAGCGTAGAATGCAAGCCATGGGAGAGAAGATAGACAAGGCACTGGAAATAGATGAGGCTTTGTTTTGAGTTGCAGAAAGGAAACTCCCAGTAAGGTTTTCATGAGGTGCGGATGGCGCCTCGCGCAGATTTGCGCAAGATTTTCCCCTGCGGTGTTCGTTTGGGTCCTAAATTCCTTGAACCAATGTCTTTGCGACATGGTGGCTGACCTAAACAACCGCTGTTGTGAGCCTTCTTTATTGAAGGCTCCTGATGCGGCAGGAACGCTGCCGACCTGAACCTAGGTTCAGGATGCAGGCCCGACGGCACAGGCGGGGGATCCCGATGATGCAGGGCGCGAAGCGAAAGCTCCGCGCCCTTCGCGTTTGTGGAGCCGAAAGCGATGCGCTATTGGCTGATGAAGTCCGAGCCGGACGATTGTTCGATTGACGATCTCGCAGCGATGCCGAACCAGACCGTCGCTTGGTATGGGGTTCGCAACTATCAGGCACGCAATTTCATGCGTGATCAGATGCAGCTTGGGGATCGAGCATTTTTCTACCATTCGTCATGTCCCGAGCCGGGTATTGCGGGCATCGTGAGTATCAGCAAGCGCGCTTATCCTGACCTTACCCAATTTGACGCCAAGAGTCGCTTTTTCGATCCGGCTTCAAATCCGGATGTGCCGCGATGGCTCAATGTCGATGTCAAGTTCGAGTGCAAGACAAGGCTCATCGGGCTTACGGAACTCCGTTCCCAGCCAGGCTTGGATGCGATGCGTGTGCTGCAACGAGGCAACCGTTTGTCAATCACACCAGTGGATCCACTTGAGTGGCTCATCGTGACCCACGAACTCATGGGTATTGCCGATGGCGCCTGATGTCTGGTGGTTTGCCTATCTGGTGTTGGGGGCTTTCGCGGGCTTCATGGCAGGGTTGCTGGGAATCGGCGGTGGGGCAATTTTGGTCCCAGTGCTGGTCATGATCTTCAGTGCGAGTGGTTTGCCTGCGGCTCATGTGCTGCATCTTGCACTGGGCACGTCCATGGCGGCGATTGTCTTTACGGCAGCATCAAGCCTGCGTACCCATCACGCCCATGGGGCGATATGCTGGGATGTGGTGCGTGCATTTTCGCCCGGCATCGTCTTTGGCACGCTGCTCGGGACGGCGATCGCGTCCCACGTTTCGACTCGCGGTCTGGCGGTGTTCTTTGCCGCATTCATCACGATCGTAGCTATCCAGATGGGCCTCAATCTGAAACCGAAGGCCGCACGTGATTTGCCGGGCAGCGTTGGATTGGCCGGCGTTGGAACGGGTATCGGAGTGGTGTCGGCGCTTGCAGCGATCGGTGGCGGATCAATGACGGTACCATATTTGTCGTGGTGCAACGTACCGGTGCATCGCGCAATCGGGACTTCGGCTGCGGTTGGGCTGCCAATCGCAATCAGCGGGACGATCGGGTATGTCTGGGCGGGCTGGGGGCAGAGGGGGCTGCCTGCAGGAAGTGTCGGTTACGTGTTCCTTCCTGCTCTTGCGATGCTTGTGGCGATGTCCGTCCTGACCGCCCCTGTCGGCGCACGCTTGGCACACAGGCTCCCAGTTTCAACGCTCAAGCGTCTTTTTTCGGTTGTACTGGTTCTGCTTTCAGCAAAGATGTTGTGGAACGTCTTCCATATTTGACGGGGCGGTTGGAGGCTGTCTATTTCGCGTGCCTACATTTCCATTTTGTTTTGGATTGAAGCCAAATCCAGGGGCCAGCTGATGAGTGTTACGCACGGCAACGGTCTGAATGCTGGTCCGCGGTGATTGCGCTTTCACTGAATGCGGGTGCGTACAATGCCGAAGTCATTTGCGCAGGCATCGCCGCCGTACCTCAAGGGTAGATCGAAGCTGCTCGCTTGCTGGGCCTTTTGAGCTTCTACACATTCATCAACATTACGCTGCCACAAGCGGTGCGGATCTCGCTTCTGCCTCCTGCAAACAATCTGGTGCGCTGCTCAATGATTCGTCACTCGCCTATGCCATTGGAGTTGTCGATGGTGAGTCCACGCGTATAGGCGGAGAGCTTTCAGCCGATTCCGGTGTTCGTTACTTCGGCAGCCGTCTGCCTCGTCCTGACAACATTTACCCAATTTGCAGGTGCCCTGGAGCGCAAGCTGGCGACTGAAAAGCCCTGGTCATGGTGCAGAGAAAGCCATTGTCACGGTTGATGCCGTTTGCAAGTCGTAGGGTGCCTTCAGGGCACTTGGCAATGTGACGATGCACAGGCGAAGAGCGGTGGGACGATGTTGGTGGTCACGTACAAATGGGGATTTACGCGTGAAGTGGCAGATTGAGTGATCTTCGTAGATGGCGGTCGTATTGTTGAGGAGGCATTCCTCCGCTAGATCAAACGCTCAGGATAGTCTCCAGAAGCGTTTCGCGGGCGTCCAGTCGTTCCATAGCGGTAACGGAATCGCAATGGTGCTATTCGAGCGCACCGATCGCACGACGCCCTTGGAGCAGATGATGCTCCATCACACGCTGTGCACGTTCTGGATTGCCCTTGAGAATCGCGTCGACCAGTTCTCGGTGTTCCTGAAGCGATTCCTGAAGCCGTCCCTCGACAAACAGCGAGTGAAAGCGTGTCAACTTCACCACCTTGCGGGCATCCTGGATGAGCTGGGTGAGCCAGCGGTTTCCCGCGATTTCTTGTACGAGCTGGTGAAACTGTTGGTTAGCCTCAAAGAAGCCAGAGATGTTGCCTTCCCTGGCGAGCGTCTCCAGCTTTTCATGCAGGGTGCGGATGGCGATTCGGTCCGGTTCGGATGCTCGTGCCGTTGCTTCGAAGGCGCAGCGACCCTCCAGCAGAGCGAGGATGGGGAATAGTTCGTCCAGATCCTTTTCGCCGATTTCGGTGACCTGACAGCCTCGCCCGGGCCGTAAGGTAACGAGGCCCTCGGATGCAAGAACCTTCAGCGCTTCGCGGAGAGGCGTGCGCGAAATGCCATATTCGGCAGCAAGTGCTTGTTCGTCGATCCAGCTCCCGGGCGGTAAATCGTGCGCAAAGATCCGGCTGCGGAGACGCTCCGCCACTTCTTCAAAAAGCGCTGTACGAGCGATGGTGTTCACGGCGTGGTAGGTACTTTCCCGAATCCAGTTGAATTCATAATTATGGATACCGTATTATCCAGTCAGTGGGCTGTCAAGCCGAAGCCCGTGGCCGGAGTAATCCGGCGGGGCGCTTGGGGGAGTGCTCCTTCACGGATTGAGGCAGGCGTCGCACAGCGTCTGGGGGGAGGCTGGGTGATGCGTCAGATGGCTCCGGCCCGCGCGATTCGCGCGGGCCCTTTTATTTGTGCCTGCGGTCGGGCGTAGTCCGGACAGTGGGGGGCGAGCGACCTGAAGTTGGTTCTCCTCCAAGGACCGGACGGCGCGCGACGCGGTATCTGGGGAGAACCGGACCGTGTCCGAACTGAAAACGTCAAAAGATCTGGCCGCGTGGAATGCTGCGGCCGCCAAGTCCGCGCCCGGCGGAGATGTGTCGGCCCTCAACTGGCATACGCCGGAGGGAATCGAGATCAAGCCTTTATATACAAAGGCTGATCTGGAAGGCCTTGAATACGCCGACACGCTCCCTGGGTTCGCGCCCTTTGTGCGCGGCCCGCAACCGACAATGTACGCGGTCAAACCGTGGACGATTCGTCAGTACGCAGGTTTCTCGACCGCGGAGGAATCCAACGCCTTTTACCGCAAGGCACTCGCGGCCGGAGGGCAGGGAGTCTCGGTCGCTTTTGACTTGGCGACTCACCGCGGCTACGACTCTGATCACCCGCGTGTTGTCGGCGATGTTGGCAAGGCCGGCGTGGCCATCGACTCGGTCGAAGACATGAAGATTCTCTTCGACGGTATCCCGCTGGATCGCGTCTCGGTATCGATGACGATGAACGGTGCGGTGCTGCCGATCCTCGCAGGATATGTCGTCGCGGCCGAAGAGCAGGGAGTCCCACAGGACAAACTCTCGGGGACGATCCAGAACGACATCCTCAAGGAGTTCATGGTCCGCAATACCTACATCTATCCGCCCGAGCCTTCGATGCGGATCATTGCGGACATCTTCGGCTACACCGCGCAGCACATGCCGAAGTTCAATTCGATCTCGATCTCCGGGTACCACATCCAGGAAGCGGGTGCGAACCAAGCGATCGAGCTGGCTTTCACGCTCGCCGATGGCATGGAATACGTGCGCACTGGTATCAAGAGCGGCATGGACGTCGACACTTTTGCTGGCCGTCTATCGTTCTTCTGGGCGATCGGGATGAACTTCTATCTCGAGATCGCCAAGATGCGGGCCGCACGCCTCTTGTGGCACCGCATCATGAGTGGTTTCGGTGCCAAGCAGCCGAAGTCGATGATGCTGCGCACGCATAGTCAGACCTCGGGCTGGTCGCTGACCGAGCAGGATCCGTACAACAACGTCGTGCGGACCACGATCGAAGCTATGGCGTCCGTGTTTGGCGGTACCCAGTCGCTGCATACGAACGCGCTCGACGAAGCGATTGCGCTGCCTACAGAGTTTTCCGCACGTGTTGCGCGCAACACGCAGATCATCATTCAGGAAGAGACTCACATCTGTAACGTGGTCGATCCGTGGGCCGGCTCGTACATGATGGAAAAGCTGACCCAAGAGATGGCTGACAAGGCTTGGTCGCTCATCGAAGAAATCGAGAAGATGGGCGGCATGACCAAGGCTGTCGAATCAGGCTGGGCCAAACTGCAGGTCGAAAGCTGCGCGGCTGAGAAGCAGGCTCGGATCGACTCCGGCAAGGACGTGATCGTCGGCGTTAACAAGTACAAGCTGGCGAAGGAAGACCAGCACGACATTCTGGAGATCGACAACACGGCCGTACGCGAGGCGCAGCTTGAGCGTTTGTCCCGCGTCCGCGCGATGCGTGACCAGGCCAAGGTTGATACGTGCCTTGCGGCACTGACGCAATCGGCGAAGACAGGTGAGGGCAACCTGCTGGGGCTTGCTGTCGATGCAATGCGTGCGCGTGCAACTATCGGGGAAGTGTCGGATGCGCTCGAGAACGTCTGGGGTCGTCATCGCGCGAACCCGCAGTCTGTGAGCGGAGTGTATGGAGGCGTGGTGGGCGAGAACGAAGACTGGAAGGCGCTGAAGTCTGAGATCGAAAGCTTCGCTAAGGATCAGGGCCGTCGCCCGCGGATCATGGTTGCCAAACTCGGGCAGGACGGTCACGACCGTGGTGCAAAGGTTGTCGCCTCGGCGTTTGCCGATCTTGGCTTCGATGTCGACATCGGTCCGCTTTTCCAGACGCCGGAAGAGGCAGCACGCCATGCAGTAGAGAACGATGTGCACGCTGTTGGCGTGTCGACACTTGCCGCGGGCCACAAGACGCTCGTGCCGCAACTGGTTGGTGCGCTCAAGGCACAAGGCGCGGACGACATCGTCGTCTTCGTTGGTGGCGTGATTCCCGCTCAGGATTACGAGTATCTGTACAAGGCTGGTGCTTCGGGCATCTTTGGCCCGGGTACACCAATCCCGAGTGCTGCCCGCGAAGTGCTCAAGCAGATCAGGACGCGCCTGGGATGAGCGCTTTCTTCGCATCGCCGTCCCGCTTGGGGCGCGCGCAGCGCGAGGGGGTTTCAATCGTGACGTTCGGCGGCGGAGGTTCGCAATGATGCCTCCGCCGAAGGACCTTGCCGATCGCCTGTTCGCCGGAGAGCGGCGGGCGCTCGCTAAGGCGATCACGCTTATCGAATCCGCGCGCCCCGACCATCGGGCGCAAGCCGAGGCTCTCATCCAGGCTGCTTTACCGCGTTCCGGCAAAGCGGTTCGGGTTGGAATTTCCGGCGTTCCCGGGGTCGGGAAATCCACCTTTATTGAGGCTCTCGGCATCTGGCTGGTCGAACAGGGTCATCGCATTGCAGTGCTCGCAGTTGATCCCAGTTCTTCCATCACGGGGGGCTCCATTCTTGGGGACAAGACCCGGATGGAGGCACTGTCGCAGCGTACCGAAGCATTCATCCGTCCGTCGCCTTCTGGCTCCACCCTTGGCGGTGTCGCAGCACGGACGCGCGAGTCCATGTTGCTTTGCGAGGCTGCCGGCTTTGACGTTGTGATCGTCGAGACGGTTGGCGTTGGTCAGAGCGAGACGGCGGTCGCCGGCATGACCGACTTCTTCTGTCTGCTTCAGTTGCCTAATGCTGGCGACGATTTGCAGGCGATCAAGAAGGGGGTCATGGAACTCGCCGACGGAATTGTCATCAACAAGGCCGACATTGATCCGTCTGCTGCGGGCCTCGCGGAGGCGCAGATCCGTTCTGCACTTCACGTTTTGCGACGGTTGTATCCCGAGTGGGAACCGCCTGTACTCAAGGTTTCGGCGCGTCGCCACCAAGGTATCGCCGAATTCTGGGAAACCGTGCTCGCCCATCGGGAAGCGCTTTCACGCACCGGCTCGTTCGAGGCCAAGCGTCAGGCGCAGGCGCTCGATTGGATGTGGGCCATGATCGAAGGCGGACTGAAGATCCGCTTTCATGCGAGTCCTGCTGTTCAGGAGGTGCTCGCGACAACCTGCGACGCGGTATCGCGCGGAGAACTGGCACCCGGGATTGCCGCAGCGCAATTGCTCGGGCGCTTCGAATGACGACACTGGCGGATGCTCCCCGACACATTCGCCCGGGTTTTACGGATAGCTGTCCGTTGTAATTTGAGGAGACAACACCATGCACGAAATCATCCGACAGCTGGAGGCCAAGCGCGAAAAGGCGCGGCTCGGCGGCGGACAGAAGCGCATTGATGGCCAACATGCGAAAGGCAAGCTGACTGCGCGCGAACGGATTGAGCTTCTGCTCGACGAGGGTAGCTTCGAAGAGTGGGACATGTTCAAGGAGCACCGTTGTGTCGACTTTGACATGGCGGAGCAGGCGGTGCCGGGGGATGGTGTGGTGACCGGTTACGGTACGGTCAATGGCCGGCTCGTGTTCCTGTTCTCCCAGGACTTCACCGTGTTCGGCGGCTCGCTGTCCGAAGCGCACGCCGAAAAGATCTGCAAGATCATGGACCATGCGATGAAGGTCGGCGCACCGGTCATTGGCCTCAACGACTCGGGTGGCGCGCGGATCCAGGAGGGTGTGGCCTCTCTCGGCGGCTATGCCGAAGTGTTCCAGCGCAACGTGCTGGCTTCTGGCGTGATCCCGCAAATCTCGCTGATCATGGGCCCCTGCGCGGGCGGTGCGGTGTACTCGCCGGCCATGACTGACTTCATCTTCATGGTTCAGGACAGCTCGTACATGTTCGTGACGGGTCCTGAAGTCGTGAAGACCGTGACGCACGAGGAAGTGACGGCCGAGGAACTTGGCGGCGCTTCGACGCATTCGACGCGCTCGGGCGTGTCCGACCGCGCCTATGAGAACGATGTCGAAGCGATCCTCATGTCGCGCCGCCTCATCGATTTCCTGCCGGCCAACAACAAGGCTGGCGTACCGGTGCGTCCGACGACTGACAGCCCGGAGCGCATGGATGAGTCGCTTGATACGCTGGTTCCGGACAATCCGAACAAGCCGTATGACATGCGCGAGCTGATCATCAAGATCGTTGACGAAGGCGACTTTTTTGAACTACAGCCCGAATACGCTAAGAACATCCTGATTGGCTTCGGTCGGATGGAAGGGCGCACTGTTGGGATCGTGGCGAATCAGCCGCTCGTACTGGCTGGTTGCCTCGATATCAAGAGCTCAATTAAGGCCGCACGCTTCGTGCGTTTCTGCGATGCGTTCGGCATTCCGGTCGTGACCTTCGTCGATGTGCCCGGCTTTATGCCGGGTACCGCGCAGGAATATGGCGGCATCATCAAACATGGTGCAAAGCTGCTCTACGCCTACGCTGAGTGCACGGTACCGAAGGTGACTGTCATCACGCGCAAGGCGTACGGCGGCGCGTACGACGTCATGAGTTCGAAGCACCTGCGCGGCGATGTGAACTTCGCGTGGCCGTCAGCCGAAATCGCGGTCATGGGCCCGAAGGGTGCCGTAGAGATCATCTTCCGCGAAGAAAAATCGGATCCGGTGAAGATCGCGGAGCGTGAAGCCGAATACCGCACCAAATTTGCGAATCCGTTCATCGCAGGCCATCGTGGCTATATCGATGACGTGATCATGCCGCATGAGACACGCAAGCGGATCTGCCGCTCGCTCGCGATGCTGCGCGAGAAGAAACTGGAAAACCCGTGGCGCAAGCACGGCAACATCCCGCTTTGAGCTTCGGGGAGGACAGAGCATGTTTGAAAAGATTCTGATTGCGAACCGCGGCGAGATCGCTTGCCGCGTCATCAAGACCGCGCGTCGCATGGGCATCAAGACCGTCGCGGTGTATTCCGAAGCCGACAAGGATGCGCGCCATGTCGAACTCGCTGACGAGGCAGTGTGTATTGGCCCGGCGGCCTCGAAGGAGTCCTACCTCGTTGCGGACAAGATCATCGCCGCGTGCAAGCAAACCGGGGCTCAGGCTGTGCATCCGGGCTACGGTTTTCTGTCCGAGAACGAAGACTTCTCGCGCCGCGTAGAGGAAGAGGGCATCGCCTTCATTGGGCCAAAGCATTATTCGATCGCGGCGATGGGCGACAAGATCGCCTCGAAGAAGCTTGCGAAGGATGCGCAGGTCAATACGATTCCGGGCTACAACGATCCGATCGAGTCGCCAGAGCAGGCAGTCGAGATCGCGCGCGGTATCGGCTATCCCGTGATGATCAAGGCCTCGGCTGGCGGCGGCGGCAAAGGTCTGCGCGTTGCCTTCAACGATAAGGAAGCACACGAAGGCTTCGCCTCGTGCCGTAATGAAGCGCGCAACGCCTTCGGCGACGATCGTGTCTTCATCGAGAAGTTTGTCGAGCAGCCGCGTCACATTGAAATCCAGGTGCTCGGTGATGGTCATGGAAACGTCGTGTACCTGTGGGAACGCGAGTGCTCGATTCAGCGCCGTCACCAGAAATTGATTGAAGAGGCGCCATCGCCTTTCCTGACTGACGAAGTTCGTCGAGCGATGGGCGAGCAGGCTGTTGCGCTGGCCAAGGCCGTGAAGTACCAGTCAGCCGGTACGGTGGAGTTCGTGGTTGGCAAGGATAAGAGCTTCTACTTCCTTGAGATGAACACGCGTTTGCAGGTCGAGCACCCGGTAACCGAATTCATCACCGGTCTTGATCTCGTCGAGCAGATGATCCGTGTTGCCGCAGGTGAAAAGCTCGCGTTTACGCAGGCCGACATCAAGCGAGAAGGCTGGGCGATCGAGTGCCGCATTAATGCGGAAGACCCGTATCGCGGTTTCCTGCCCTCGACTGGTCGTCTTGTCACCTACCTGCCGCCGCAGGAAGTTCCTGGCGCGGTGCGTGTCGATACTGGCGTGTATGAGGGTGGCGAGATCTCGATGTTCTATGACTCGATGATCGGCAAGTTGATCACCTGCGGTGCAACGCGCGATGAGGCGCTGGCGCGCATGCGCAGCGCGCTTGATGCGTTTGTGATTCGCGGGCTGTCGTCGAACGTTCCGCTGCAGGCGGCGCTGGTGCGTCATCCGCGTTTTATCTCGGGTGACTTTACTACGGCGTTCATTGCCGAAGAATATCCGGACGGCTTCCACGGAACGGTTGTTGACGAGGTTGAGCTTGGCCGTCTGGCAGCAATCGCTGCCGCACTGTACAAGCGCATGGATCATCGCGAAACCGAGATTTCGGGCCAACTTCCTGGGCATCCGCGCAAGCCGAACGGCCATTACGCAGTGCTGATGAACGAGCAGCGCTTCGACTGCGAGGTCTCCAATTTCGCTGATGGCGAGAAGGTGGCCGTTGGCGGTCGGGAACATGTGCTCGATGGAGAATGGGGTTTCGGCGATGCGCGTTTCGAAGGGCGCGTCGACGGTCAGCCGATCACCGTTCAGGTTGAACGTCATGGTACGCAATGGCGCTTGTTCCATGCAGGTGTGAGGGTTGACGCGCACGTCTTCCGTCCCCGTGTGGCTGACCTGCTTTCATTGATGCCGCGCAAGGAGCCGCCAGACCTGTCGAAGTACCTTCTGGCTCCGATGCCCGGTCTTCTGACCGATCTCGCGGTAACTGCGGGGCAAGAAGTGAAGGCCGGTGAACGGCTCGCAGCGATCGAAGCAATGAAGATGGAAAACGTGTTGCGTGCCGAACGGGATTGCGTGGTCGATGAAGTGACGGCAAAGGTTGGTGAAAGCCTTGCCGTTGATCAGGTGATCATCCGGTTCCGCTAATACTTGGCGCTTACTGTCGCTTCGTACCAGTTGGTTCGGGATGCAAGATGAGCTTGCTGGTATCGAAGGGACAAACGGTTCAAGGGGGAGGGGAGCCTGTCAGGGCTCCCTCTTTTAGCGGGGTCGGCTTTTGAGCCGACCCCGATTTTTTGGGCACGCCATAAAGCAGAACGCCACCGAAACCGGTGGCGTTCTGCTTTATGGCGTGAGTTCGGTCTTGGTTCCCGACTTTAGCCGATATCTGGTAGCGCATCGAATGCGGCAATCACCTCCAATGGTGCTTGCACGAGCTCGATTAGGACGCCCTCGCCCCCGTATGGAAACTCGTCGTTTGCACGGGGATGCACGAAGCAAATATCGAAACCCGCAGCACCGCGACGGACCCCTCCTGGTGCGAAACGCAAGCCTTGCGCTCCCAGCCACTCTACGGCGCGGGGCAGGTCATCCACCCATAGTCCGATGTGATTGAGTGGTGGTTCGTCCACGCGCGGTTTCTTGGCGGGGTCGAGGGGTTGCATCAGGTCCACTTCGCAGCGCGCGGCTCCGCGCCCGGCCACATAGATATCCTCATCGACGTTTTCGCGTTCGCTGCGAAAGTCGCCAGTACGGGTCAGGCCGAACAGATTTCCCCACAGATGTGCGAGCCGCTGCTTGTCGGGGCCGCCGACCGCAATCTGTTGGATGCCCAGAATTCTGAATGGGCGTTGCATGCTGAGTTACTCCTGGAAAAGTTGTTGTTGAGGGGGAGTCCAAATCTGTGCTGTTGGGGGCTTGCCGATCATCTGAACCCGATTGCGTTCAGATGAAGAGTGTGAGGATACCGGTGTATGCGTAAAGTTCACGGCCCAGAATCTCGCCATTGGCAAAGAAACCAGCGAGAGGAATTCCTCCAAACACAGATTGTATTGCCTCGACCTCGCTGTCGTCGCGCTCAAAGAGTTGAGCGCCACGACCGCAGCAACTGACGTACAGCGCAGCGCGTGGATGTGGAGACTGTTCTCGGATACGCGAAAGCATGAGTTCCAGGTCTTGCTTGGCGGTGATGGCGTCCCGGCGGACGAACAGCAGTTCCTGGCCATCGGTTGCCGAGTCGTTGATCGCGAGGCGTCCGCCTGCAGGATCGACACCGACGATCTGGCGGACGATGTAACGCGACGGGTTGTCGTCGCTGACCAAGCCCACCATAACACTGCGCACCGCATGACGCAGATTGTCGGCGAGCAGGGGGCCGACCGCATCCCGGTACACGGCAAGCGCAGGTCGTCCGTCGAGCTTGCCCAATAGGTTGTCTTCGGCGTCGCCGACTTCCCGTGGTGGTCCGATGGGATGGCAGGCTTGCGAAACGTCGCTGACAATCGCCAAGCTGGCGTCAAAGGCAACGCCGCAGAGCCCGCCCCTCAAGATTCCGTCTGCAAGTAGTAGTGTGTCATCGCGACCGCCCATTAGGCCGCCAGACAGTCGTCCGTTCGGCAATTTACCGGCCATGTCTCGTACTAATTCCGGCATGTCGGGCGTATCGGGATCGGCGTGCACGATGGCCGTTTCGGGGGAAAAACCGCGGGCGAGGCTGAGCGGCTGGCGGCCTGAGAAAACGCGAAAGCTCTCAACAGGTAGCTGGGCGACCAGCATACTGATCCCAGGGGTTTCCAGCTGTGCGCCTTCTCTCCCGAGAAGCCCTGCTGCGCTGCCGCCCACCCAATGATCGATGCCTGTGCAGGCGCGCAACTGGTGCAGAAGGGCTTCGGCGTCCGTGTTGAATGTATCGGACCAATAGACGAAGCCCAAATTCGCAGCAAGCGGCGCATTTAGACGCTCAAGGCACGCGCCGAGTGCATTGCGCCAGTCCGACGAGAGCGCAAAGGCGCTCGCGAATTGCTTGTCCGTGTTCACTCGCCAGCACTATCACTTTCTTTGCGCGGTTTGCGACTGCGCGTGGCTTTCGGCGTGACGGGGGAACTCGGTTCTGCGGTTGGCGAAATCCCTGCCTGATTGACCAGGTTCCATGGCCAAAGGACTGCTGGGTTGAAAGGGTTCGGTATTGAATCAGGCGTGTTGTCAGGTATGTGATCGTCCGTTGGTTCGCTTGCCGATGTGGTCGCGGCCGCTCGCATGCGCTCGCCCATTGCCTTCATTGCGCCGAGTGTTGCCGACTGGACTTCGAGTCCTTGGATCGTTACCTGCAGCATGTTCAGGTTCATTCGCAACCAACCCTCGACCGCACGTAGGTCTTTGATGCGTCGGTCAAGCTCCTCGATATCGAGTGTAGGGACGACCATCCCCGGAACCGTAAACCCCATCTGACCCCAGAGGTTCTTCATGAATTCGAGTGGATCGGTGCTACCGCTTGCGTCGCTCATGGCAGTTCCTCCTGAGGTTGTTTCGCTGTGATGATAGCCCAGCCGCTCATTGTGCCGGTTGCAGCTAAGCTGGAACTCTTGTTACTGAGGTGGGATCGCCGTAGCGCTGATCAAGCCATCCTCTGCCGTCTAGGCCAGATGCGGTGCCGGGCCTTAGGAACCAATTTCGTATCGGCCGGAATCGTGTAACAGAAAAGCTGCGTTCGACGCCGATCACCCACCGAAAGCACCCCATCACTTGCGACGCCTGGAATTGGAAAGCTGTTTGAGACAAGCACCGCTCCGGGCCGCATTTCGCATGATGCTTTTTCCCATACTGCAGTCATGGGGACAGGGGACAGAAACGCGTAAACCACGTCGAACTCGTTCCAGTCGGCGCCGAAGAAGTTTCCGCGGATCAGCTCGGCATTGGCCAAATTGCGGGCGAGTCGGCGTGCGAGCCACGCAGGGCCGGGCGCCGCTTCGATTCCGACGACATGGGATTCGGGCCGTAGCTCGGCGAATCTGCGTACGAAGCTGCCTGTGCCACTGCCGATGTCGAGGACGCGAAGGGTTCCCTTCGGTAGTGCCTCGGCGAGTGCTTCGACTGTCTTGCGGTTGGACAGAAAGAGCGGGACTCGTGTTTGGAAAACAGTCCAGTACACCAGTATCAGTAGTGCTGCACCACCAGCCCAGAACCAGTTAGGGAGGCTCAGCTCCGCTCCGAGGATGAGTGCTGGCATGAAGAAAAGGTGAATTGGCAGCCACCAGGGCGAAGCCCTGAAAGCGGTGGCCAGTGCAGCAGCCAAGGCGCCTTGGAGTGTGGCAAGCCCCAGAAGCGGTATGGCCGCGAGCACGCCGAGCCGTGCCAGCAGAAGGACGAGTATGAGGGCGCCGATCTGAACCGTGACGGCACGAAGGATCGGCGAAGCAGAGATGGACGCGGTCATGGCGCAATGCTCGTCGATACGGCGCCACGCCGGCAAGAGGCGTGGCGCCGCGCCTCTTGCATCACGCCACGCGCACCACCTTCAAATTCGGCTTACCGCCCGCGTTGAAATGGTGCCACTTCAGCCAAAGTGCATCGCGCTCCCGTTTTGCTTGCGCGTAATGGCGATCCTTTACGTGCCCGAAACCGCGGATCTTTTCGGGTAGGCCTGCAAGTTGGACAGCAAGATCAAGCTTGTCGTGGGACAGATCGGCAAGCATGCGTTCCAGATCTGCTTCGTACTCTTCGATCAGCAAGCGTTCGGTACGTCGCTCCGGTAGCCAGCCGAAGGGGTCGAAGCGGGTGCCTCGCAATCTCTTTAGGCGGGCCAGAATCCGGAACGCTGGAATCACCCAGGCGCCATAAGTCTTCTTGCGGATCTTGCCCGTTTCTGGATCGGCTCTTGCCCAGAGTGGTGGTGCCAAGTGGAGGCGGATGCGGTAGTCGCCTTCGAAGGTTTCTCGAACAGCCTTCAAGAAGTTCGGGTCGGCATAAAGGCGCGCAATTTCGTATTCGTCTTTGTACGCCATGAGCTTGAAAAGGCTTTGGGCGACAGTTTCTGTGAGACGCACCGAACCAAAGCGCACTTCCGCTGCGCGTACCGCTTCGATGCGGTCGCGGTAGCGTGCGCCATAGGCAGCATCTTGATACTGGGTGAGAAGCGCAACACGCTGAGTAATGCGTTCGTCGAGCGTGATGTCCGGTGTCATGGGAATGACCTTCGCAGGAAGTGCTACGCGCTCGACTTCGGCCAAATTGTGTGCGGCGTGACGGCCCCACAAAAAAGCTGCCCGATTCATGGCGACTGCAACGCCATTGAGTTCGATTGCCTGCATCAGAGCAGTTTCGGACACCGGAACCATGCTCTTCTGCCATGCATAGCCAAGAAGGAAGAGGTTGGTTGCGATCGAATCACCCATGAGTGCCGACGCGAGTTCCTGTGCATCAAGGAAATCGGCTGCAGCGGGGCTGATCGTGTCTGAGATTGCCTGTTGCATGGATATGAGCGGAAACCGCCAGTCGGGGTCGTGAGCAAAGTCTGAAGTGGGCGCTTCGGCACAATTGATCACTGCACGGGTCTTGCCAAGCGACATCTTGGCGAGCGCTTCGTTGGAGGCCGAAACGATGACGTCGCCACCGATCACGGCATCTGCTTCGCCCGCGGCAATTCGAACAGCATGAAGGTCATCTGGTCGATCAGCAATCCGGACGTGCGAATACACCGATCCACCTTTCTGAGCCAAACCCGTCATGTCGAGCACGGTGACGCCTTTGCCGTCAATGTGTGCTGCGATCCCGATCAAGGCCCCGATGGTCACGACCCCGGTGCCGCCGACGCCGGTAATGAGGATCCCGTATGGTGCGGATGTGGCAGGAAGGCGTGGGGTTGGCGGCGGAGGTACATTCTCGGCAGTCTCGGACAAGGCCTTGCCACGCCGAAGGGTGCCACCTTCGATCGTGACGAAACTCGGACAGAAACCCTGGAGGCAGGAGTAATCCTTGTTGCATGCGGATTGATTGATCGCTCGTTTGCGGCCAAATTCGGTCTCGATGGGGACGATTGCCATGCAGTTGGATTCGTCGCCGCAGTCGCCACAACCTTCGCACACTGCCTCGTTGATGAAGACGCGCACGTGCGGATCGGGATAGGCGCCGCGCTTGCGCCGCCGCCGCTTTTCTGCAGCACAGGTCTGGTCGTAGATGATCGCCGACACGCCGGCTAATTCGCGGAATTCGCGCTGGATCACATCGAGTTCTTCTCGATTGCGGATGGGTATGTGCTGGAGGTCTGTCGGCCCGTAGGCGCGATCCGTCCCGTCGGTGACTACAACGATGTTGTGCACGCCCTCAGCCAAAAGCTGCGAGATGAGCATTGGAACCGTCAGCGTTCCGTCTACTGGCTGGCCGCCGGTCATCGCGACGGCATCGTTGTACAGAATCTTGTATGTGATGTTGATGTGCGCTGCCACCGCTTGGCGGATGGCGAGCAGGCCCGAGTGGAAGTAGGTGCCATCACCCAGGTTGGCAAAAATGTGTTGGGTGTCTGTGAACGGAGCTTGGCCAACCCATGTGACGCCTTCGCCACCCATGTGGGTGAATGTCGAGGTCTTGCGGTCATGCATCCAGGTGACCATATAGTGGCAGCCGATGCCGCCAACCGCACGGGAGCCTTCAGGCACCTTGGTCGAGGTGTTGTGCGGGCAGCCTGGACAAAATGTCGGGACGCGATCGATTGAAAACGTCTTCGTGGCCAGAGCCCTTTCCTTTGCCTCCAGGAAAGCGAGTCGCGCCTTAATATGGCTTGATGTAAAAAAGCGAGCGATGCGGCTGGCGATTGCACGGGCGATCATGGCGGGAGTCAGTTCTCCCGCTGCAGGCAACAGCCAGTCGCCATGCCACACCTTGCCCTGGGCACCCGGCTCGAAACTCCATTCGCCCTTTTCGTCGAACTTGCCGATCACGCGAGGGCGGACGTCCTCACGCCAGTTATAGAGCTCCTCTTTGAGCTGGTATTCGAGTAGCTGGCGCTTTTCTTCAACGACGAGAATTTCGTCAAGGCCCTCGGCAAACTGGCGCACACCTTCGGATTCAAGCGGCCAGACCATCCCTGCCTTGTACACGCGCAGTCCAATCTCGGCAGCCAGTGCCTCGTCGATCCCAAGGTCATCCAGTGCCTGCCGGACATCGAGATAAGCTTTGCCTGCCGTGATGATGCCCAGGCGGGCATCGGGTGAATCCAGCACTATCCGGTTGAGCCCGTTGGCTCGGCAATAGGCGAGTGCTGCATACAGCTTGTAATGGAGTAGCCGCTTTTCTTGCACCAGCGGGGGGTCTGGCCAGCGGATGTTCAGTCCGTCTGATGGTAGGGCGAAGTCTGTGGGTAGCTGTACCTGCAAGCGTTGAGGATCGACGTCCACAGAAGCGGAGGTCTCAACCGTATCAGCCAGTGCCTTGAAGGCTACCCAGCAGCCGGAATAGCGGGACAGGGCCCAGCCGTGTATCCCATAGTCTAGGTATTCCTGAACGCCCGCAGGGGCGAGTACCGGCATCATCATCGACTTGAAGAAGTGATCGGTCTGATGCGGAAGCGTGGAAGACTTTGCTGCGTGGTCGTCTCCCGCGATCACGAGCACGCCGCCGTGTGGACCTGTGCCAGCAGCATTGGCATGCCGAAACACGTCGCCACAGCGATCCACGCCTGGTCCTTTCCCATACCACATCGAAAACACGCCATCGACTCGGGCCCCAGGGTGCAGATTTACCTGTTGCGTTCCCCAAACTGCGGTCGCTGCGAGATCTTCGTTTACGCCTGGCTGAAAGACAATGTCATGCTCAGCGAGATGCTTCTTGGCTTTCCAGAGTGTCTGATCGAGACCGCCTAACGGAGAGCCCCGATATCCCGAAACGAAGCCGGCTGTATTGAGCCCAGTGGCACGATCGCGCTCGCGCTGAATCAACAGCAGGCGTACCAAGGCTTGATAGCCGGACATGAATACGCGCCCGGAAGGCACTACGTACTTGTCCTCCAGACTCACCGGAAGCGGGGAGGTGTGAGATGCCCCTATGCTTGCCATATCGGTCTCCTACACAAAAATCGTGTTCTTGGAGCAAGGGTGACGTCGGCAAGCTTTGTGAGCGCCTTTGTCACTGCGACCCCGTTTGGATCGAGGATGCGGGTCAATTGTTGCCCTTGCGAGTCGGGTGACTATCCCCCTGCCCTTTGACATTTCTGGCAGATCCAGGGTTCAGCAGCCCGCGAACGCCTATCGGCAACACGATAATTTAGAGAAAGTCTTGGCAAGACTGCCGAGTTCATATATATTCGTCAGTCTTTACCCGATGCTTCGTTGGAATGTAGAAACAGTTCCTTGACAGGCTGTTTTGTATTCTCTAGAATGTTGGGTTCGCACGGGGAGGGGTTCCCGAGCGGTCAAAGGGATCAGACTGTAAATCTGACGGCTCTGCCTTCGAAGGTTCGAATCCTTCCCCCTCCACCAAGCAAAGATTCAAAAAAGCCCGGCGTTCCCGGGTTTTTTGGCGGCGGTAAGTGGTCTCGGCTGCGGGTGTAGCTCAATGGTAGAGCAGAAGCCTTCCAAGCTTATGACGAGGGTTCGATTCCCTTCACCCGCTCCAAAAAAGGTTTTCAGTTGTGCCCATGTAGCTCAGTGGTAGAGCACTCCCTTGGTAAGGGAGAGGTCGCGTGTTCAATCCACGCCATGGGCACCATAAAAACTTTTCGCCTAGGTGCCGGATGCAAATCATCCAGCGTCGGGCGTGTGTTCGACATCTGGGGTAGAGCGATATGGCCAAGGAAAAATTCGAGCGGACCAAGCCGCACGTGAACGTGGGCACGATCGGTCACGTCGACCACGGCAAGACGACGCTGACGGCGGCGATCGCAACGGTGCTGTCGGCGAAGTTCGGTGGTTCTGCAAAGAAGTAT
>JAVBUM010000068.1:0-62984 GCA_031555325.1 Niveibacterium sp.
GAACGCGATGTGCTGGTCGATCAGGCGCAGCAGGTGGTCCTGCGGGACCAACTGCTCGAGCGTCACCATTTCCAGTTCGCTTTGAATCGGGCAGGCGGGTTTTAACATGCCAATATCATACACCCGCACCCATACTACAAAGCCCCGATTCCCGGGGCTTTGTCAGCAGTCTGAAATGGCCCTCACGGGCCATTTTCTTTTTATCGCATGCAACGCATCAGTCAGCTTCGACGCGCATCTCCGCCGACCGTGCGTGCGCCTGCAAACCTTCTCCATGAGCCAGCACCGATGCGGCCTTGCCAAGTCGCTGCGCACCAGCTTTCGACATGCGGATGATCGACGTCCGCTTCTGGAAGTCGTACACACCCAGCGGCGATGAGAAGCGCGCGCTACGCGAGGTCGGCAGTACGTGGTTCGGGCCGGCGCAGTAGTCGCCGAGCGCTTCGACCGACCAATGCCCCGCGAAAATCGCGCCAGCGTGGCGGATTTTCGGTACCAGAGGATCAGGATCATGCACCGCAAGTTCCAAGTGTTCTGGAGCAATCAGGTTGGCAATCTCGCATGCCTCGTCCATGTCGCGAACCTGGATCAGCGCGCCGCGATTCTTCAGCGAGACTTCAATCGTCGCGGCACGCGGCATCGTGGGCAGGAGCTTCGCAATCGAGGCCTCTACGCGCTTGATGAAGGTTGCATCCGAACAAAGCAGGATAGATTGCGCAAGCTCGTCGTGCTCGGCCTGAGCGAAGAGGTCCATCGCCGTCCAGTCCGGGTCGCCCGTGCCGTCCGATACGATGAGCACTTCCGACGGCCCCGCGACCATGTCGATACCGACTGTTCCGAAGACGCGACGCTTTGCTGCCGCGACATAGGCATTGCCGGGGCCTACGATCTTGTCGACCTGCGGGATCGTCTCAGTGCCGTAGGCCAGCGCCGCCACGGCCTGTGCGCCACCGATGGTGAACACGCGGTCGACGTCAGCCACCGCGGCTGCAGCCAGTACAAGCGGATTCCGCTCGCCGCGCGGCGTCGGCACGACCATGATGAGTTCGCCGACTCCTGCCACCTTGGCAGGAATGGCATTCATCAGCACGGAGCTCGGGTATGCAGCCTTGCCGCCCGGCACATAGAGGCCGGCACGATCGAGCGGCGTAACCTTCTGCCCGAGCCGCGTACCGTCCGCTTCTTCAAACTCCCATCCGGATAGGGGCTGGCGTTGGTGATACGCGCGGACGCGTGCGGCGGCCTCCTCAAGCGCGCAACGCTGCTCGGGCGAAAGGCCGTCGAGGGCTGCCTGCAGTTCGGCCTTCGGCAATTCGAGATCGGCCATGCTTACCGCATCAAGGCCGTCGAAGCGCTTGGTACACGCAAGCACAGCGGCGTCTCCCTGCTGCCGCACCGCGGCGAGAATCTCGCTCACGGCGCGCTCGACGGCATCGTCGGTCGCGGACTCGAAGGCAAGCAGCGTCTTGAGTCGGCTTCCGAAATCCGGCTCGGAAGAAGACAGTTTCCGGATCTGACTCATTGCACCGCTCCCGCAAACGCGTCAATGACTGGCTGCAACAGGCCGTGTTTAAGCTTGAGTGCAGCCTGATTGACAATCAATCGGGAACTGATGGACGAGATCTCCTCGACCTCCACGAGGTCATTGGCCCGCAAGGTACTACCGCTGGAAACGAGATCGACGATTGCGTCGGCCAGACCTACGAGTGGCGCAAGCTCCATCGAGCCGTAGAGCTTGATGAGGTCGACATGCATGCCCTTGGCCGAAAAGTGGTCACGCGCGGTCTGGATGTACTTTGTCGCAACACGGATACGGGCCCCGCGTCGCACGGCGGTCGTGTAGTCGAAACCCTTCCGCACCGCCACGCACATACGGCAGCACGCAATGTTGAGGTCAAGCGGCTGATACAGGCCATCGCCACCATGCTCCACCAAGACGTCCTTACCGGCGATACCAAGATCAGCCGCACCATACTGGACGTAGGTCGGCGTATCGGTCGCACGCACAATCAGGAGACGCACATCGGCCCGATTGGTGCCAATGATAAGCTTGCGCGACTTGTCGGGGTCGTCGGCTGGCTCAATGCCAGCAGCCGCGAGAAGCGGCAACGTCTCTTCGAAGATGCGGCCCTTGGAGAGCGCGAGCGTGATGCCTTCAAACGCCATCAGTTCACCCTTTTCACCGACGCGCCAAGCGCGCCGAGTTTTTCCTCGAGCCGTTCATAGCCACGGTCGAGATGATAGATACGGTCAACCAGTGTCTCGCCCTCAGCCACGAGAGCGGCGATGACGAGGCTAGCCGAGGCACGCAGGTCGGTAGCCATCACCGTTGCGCCCTCAAGCTTGTCTACGCCCGTCACGATTGCGGTGTTGCCGTCGATCTTGATATCCGCTCCAAGACGGGCCAGTTCGACCGCGTGCATGTACCGATTTTCAAAGATCGTTTCGCGGATCACGGCGGTGCCGTCGGCGACGCAATTGACTGCCATGAACTGCGCCTGCATGTCGGTCGGGAATGCCGGATACGGAGCGGTGCGCAGGCTCACGGCCTTGAGCCGTGCCGGTGCGCGCAGGACAATGGAATCACGCTCCATGTCGATCTCGCAACCAGCGTCCATCAGCTTGTCGATAACTGCATCAAGATAGTGCGCACTGGTATTGGTCAACCGCACCGAGCCGCCAGTAACCGCCGCGGCACAAAGGTAGGTACCTGTCTCGATGCGATCGGGCATGATCCGGTATGTCGCACCATGCAGCTTTTCGACACCACGAATCCGAATGACATCCGAACCGGCACCGGAAACCTGGGCGCCCATAGCGTTAAGGCAATTGGCCAGATCGACGACTTCTGGCTCCCGCGCAGCGTTTTCGATCACGGTCTCTCCAGACGCGAGACATGCTGCCATCATTAGGTTTTCGGTGCCAGTGACGGTAACCATATCGGTGAAGACGCGCACACCTTTGAGCTTCACGCACTTCGCGTCGATGTAGCCATGCTCGACATGCATATCGGCACCCATGGCTTGCAGCCCTTTGATGTGCTGATCCACGGGGCGCGCCCCAATCGCACAACCGCCCGGCAGCGATACCTTGGCATGGCCAACACGGGTGACCAGCGGCCCCAGAACGAGCACCGCCGCACGCATCGTCTTGACCAGTTCATACGGCGCCACCGGATGGGTGAGACCCTTCGCATCAAGCACGACGCTGTCGCCATCACGCTCAACCTTGACACCCATCTGGGCCAGCAGCTTGAGCATCGTGCCGATATCGTTCAGGCGCGGAACGTTCTGTAGCACAAGCGGTTCGTCAGTGAGCAACGCTGCACACAGGATAGGGAGAGCGGCGTTCTTGGCGCCAGAAATTGCGATCTCGCCTTCCAGGCGGCTGCCGCCAGCAATCAGGAGCTTGTCCATTGGTCGATTACTCGAGTTCCTTTCGGAATTCGGCCCATTGTTCGGGGGTGTAGGTTTGTAGTTGCAGTGCGTGGATTTCGTTGCCCATCAGGGCGCCAAGCGTGGCATACACCGCCTGATGCTGGCGTACGCGAGGCTTGCCCTCGAACACGGCGCTGACCACGATACCGGTGAAATGCACGCCATCGTCGCCGGCGATCTGCACAAGTTCGCAGGGCAGGCCCGCTACGATCAGTCGTTCGATTTCGCTTGCATGAAACATGTAACTAGCCTTTCTTGTTTTCCATGTCCGAATCAATCAGGTCGCGAAAACGCGCAGAATGAGTCAGCAAGGGCCAAACCGATCTGGATATGGAAATCAGCCGCGAAGTTTCCAGCCACGCGCCAACAAGTGCAGCGTCAAGGCGGACAGTGCGGTCAGAAATACGAAAACAATCGTCAGCGACAGCCACGGCGATGCATCAGAAACGCCGAAGAAGCCATAGCGGAAGCCATCAATCATGAAGAAAAACGGGTTGAAATGCGAGACAGCGCTCCAGAATGGGGGGAGCGAATGCACAGAGTAAAAAACACCAGCGAGCATAGTCAGCGGCATGATCAGGAAATTCTGGAAGGTCGCGAGCTGGTCGAACTTCTCAGCCCAAATACCCGCGATCACACCAAGCGTTGCGAGCAGAGCGCCACCTAGGACCGCAAATGCTACGGCCCAGAACGGGTTGGCAAGGGGCAGGCGAACAAACAGGAGTGAAACCATCCAGACACCGAAGCCAACTGCGATGCCCCGGATCAACGCGGCAATCACATAGGCGCCAAAGAACTCGCGATACGAGATGGGCGGAAGTAACACAAACACGATGTTGCCTGTGATCTTGCTCTGGATCAGCGACGAACTGCTGTTGGCAAACGCGTTCTGCAGGACCGACATCATGACAAGTCCTGGAACGATGAACGCAACATATTCGATCTCCCCATACACACGCACGTGCGGCGCCAGCACGTTGCCAAAGATCATCAGGTACAACACGGCCGAAACGACGGGCGCAGCAACCGTCTGGAACGCAACTTTCCAGAAGCGCAGCACTTCCTTATACAGCAGCGTACGGAATCCCGATCCGACGACCTGAGCTACCGCGTCTAGCCCGACCGGCACTTTCATGCCGCCCTCCGCATCACTTCGACGAATACCCGTTCGAGGTCAGGTTGGCCGACCTCAAATTCGGTGACCTGCACGCCCGCTTCACGTAGTGCTACAAGCCGGTCAACGAGCGAATCGTAGGTATCCGACGCCCAGACCAGCCACTCACCATCCCGCTCGGGTGCGGGAAGTGCCGCCGGCAGCGTGCCGGAGATCTTGACACGCAGTGTGTGCCCGTCCACCGCGCGCAACAGCTTGGCCGTATCGTCGAGCGCTACGACACGCCCCGCCTTGAGCATCGCGATGCGGTTGCAGAGCATCTGCGCCTCTTCGAGGTAGTGCGTAGTCAGCACGATGGTATGGCCACGTTGGTTTAGCGAGCGAATGAACGCCCAGAGCCCTTGGCGCAGCTCAACATCCACACCTGCCGTCGGCTCATCCAGCACAATCAGTGGTGGCTTATGTACCAGCGCCTGGGCCACGAGCACACGGCGCTTCATACCGCCCGAAAGCTGGCGCATATTGGCGGTGGCCTTGCCCGTTAGATCGAGATTCTCAAGTAGTTCGTCAATCCAGTCGTCGTTGTCACGCAGGCCGAAATAGCCGGACTGAATGCGCAGCACTTCGCGCACCGAAAAGAAGGGATCAAAGACGATCTCCTGCGGCACGACACCAACCATCCGGCGTGCGCTGCGGTAATCACCCACGACATCGTGGCCCATGACGCGGATCGACCCTTCAGTCAGGCGCACGAGCCCCGCAAGCGCGGAGATCAGGGTTGTCTTGCCAGCACCGTTGGGACCGAGCAACGCGAAAAACTCACCCTCCTCAACCGTCAGGTCCACACCGCCCAGTGCACGCAGCTTCCCGTACTGTTTGGTGGCACCGCAAATATCCAGTGCCTTCACGCATGTTCTCCATCGAGGGGCAGCAAATCACTGAGATCGTAGAGGCGCGCGAGCGAACGCAACTGGTTCGGTACTCCGACGAGCCGAAACTCGCAACCACCAGCAACGGCCGCCCGCATCCAGGCAAGCACCATCGCTAACGCGGCCGAGTCCACCTCCGTCACCCGAGAGAGATCAACCACAGGGGCGTGGGCCGCATCACGCCCACCACAAAGCGTGCGGCCGGCCTCAAGCAGGCCGGCCGCAGTCTCCATCGTGATCGGCCCCTCGATATGGAGGCGGTCACCTTCTTCGCGAATCATTTGCGGGCTGGCGCTCCCTCGTTGCGAGCGTTTTTCGACTTGAGCGACTGGATGAGACCGTCGACGCCGCCGCTCCTGACATCCTGATTGAACTCATCGCGGTACGCAGTGATCAGGCTCGCGCCTGCCACGGCCACATCGAACACCTTCCATTCACCGCCCACCTGGTGCAGCACATAGTCCACGCTGTCCGGCTGCTGGCCTACCTTGCGCACGTTGGTGCGCACAATCACCTCACTGTCGCCGTCCTTCATCTTGAGTGGAAGGTAGCTGATCTGGTAGTCCTTGAAGTTGGTCAACGCATTGGTGTAGCTGCGCACAAGCAATGTGCGGAATTCGTTGGTCAACACTGTCTTCTGGTCCGCCGAAGCCTGCCGCCAGTTGCGACCGAGTGCCAGCGCTGTCATGCCTTCGAAGTCGAAGTGCGGAAGCACCTTCGCATCGATCAGCTCAAGGCTCTTCCTGCGATCGCCCGATTGGATCGCCTTGTCTTGGCGCACGATCGTCAGCACTTCCTCGCTGACGCTCTTGACCAACACATCCGGCGCCTGAGCTGCAAGGGCCAGCATTGGCGCCAGCGCCAAGCCAGCTACCGCGACGAAATTGCGAAACTGCTTGAGAGTCCTCTTCATCATTCGGTACTTTCCTTCTGTTCGTTGCCGACAGGAGCGGCATTTTCCTGCTCATCCTCGTCCAGATCATCGTCTCTCGAGCGTGGAGGCTGTCCGTCATAGACCTGGCTCAGCCGCCGCTGGAAGTAGAAATTGCGCATGAACACATATTTGTCGAGCGACGCCTGCTCCAACGTGGTGTCAGCGCCCAGCAGGCTGGCCCGCTTGGCGACGATATCGACACCAGTGACGATATTGCGGGTCGGTACATCGTCGATGACATAGTTGCGCGGCCCCGAGTAGTAGTCGACTGGGAGCGCCAACGTGTCTCGACCGGAACTCGGACCAAGCAGTGGAAGAACGATGTACGGTCCAGTTCCAAAGCCCCAGACCCCGAGAGTCTGGCCGAAATCCTCGTTGTGTTTGGCCAAGCCGAATTCCGAGGCGACATCAATCGCTCCACCGATACCAAGCGTGCTGTTGATCAGAACACGCCCTAGATCGGAGACAGCTTCTCCCACCTTACCTTGCAGGAGATTGTTCATCGCGTTCGGTACGTCCGCGAAGTTGGCGACAAAGTTTGTAAACGCGACGCGTGCGGGCAATGGCAAGGCGGCCTGATAACCCTGCGCAAGCGGCTTCAGGAAGTACCGGTCAACACCATCGTTGAACCTGAATATCGCTCGGTTATAGCCCTCGAACGGATCGTTGGGCACACCATCGTCGGCTAGCGCCGAAAGGGGCAGAAGACATAGTGCAACGAGCACCAGACGGGATTTCACTTGCTGTCTCCCGATTCGGCAGCCTTTTCAAACATGAAACGGCTGATCATCTTTTCAAGCACGATTGCCGACTGTGTCCGTCTGATTGTCTCGCCCGGCTTCAGGTGCTGTTCATCGCCGCCGGGCTCCAGTCCGAGATACTGTTCGCCAAGCAGGCCAGAGGTATTGATCGTGGCAAAAGTGTCCCGCGGAAACTGATAGCGACCGTCCACATTCAGACTCACCCGCGCCTGGAATTTGTCCGGGTCGTAGTGGATATCCGCCACACGGCCCACGAGAACGCCGGAGACCTTGACTGGAGCGCGCACCTTCAATCCGCCGATGTTGTCGAAATACGCCTCAAGGGTATATGGATCGCGGATCTTCTCGCCCCCCAAATTGCCCACCTTAAGTGCGAGGAACAGTAGTGCAGCAACACCGATCACGACGAAGATGCCAACACCAAGGTCGATACGGGAGCGATTCATGCCGGCCTCCTTGGGCAGGCGACCGGGTGAAACTTGGAGACCATCAATTGCCTCGAAACATGAAAGAGGTAAGGACAAAATCAAGTGTCAGGATCGCCAGCGCGGAACTCACGACCGTGCGTGTGATTGCACGCGACACGCCCTCGGCTGTCGGCACACAGTCGTAACCCTCGAAGACAGCGATCAGCGAGACGGCGAATCCGAATACAACGCTCTTGATCACTCCGTTAAGGATGTCGATCCGGAAATCCACTGACGCTTGCATCTGCGACCAGAAGGCACCGCCGTCAACGCCAATCAGCACCACTCCGATCAGCCAGCCACCGAACACACCCATTGCCGAGAACAGTGCAGCAAGCAGGGGCATCGCAATCACTCCACCCCAGAAGCGTGGCGCGACAACGCGGGCAATCGGGTTGACCGCCATCATGTCCATCGCCTTGAGCTGCTGCGTCGTCTTCATGAGACCGATCTCGGCGGTCACGGCCGTCCCGGCGCGGCTCGCAAACAGCAGGCCAGCGACAACGGGCCCCAGTTCGCGCACCAGCGAGAGTGCCACCAGCACGCCCAGTGCCTCACTCGAACCGAAACGCTGCAACGTTTCGTACCCTTGAAGGCCAAGTACGAGGCCGACAAAGAGTCCCGAGACAAGAATAATCACGAGCGAAAGCACTCCGCTCATGTAGATTTCGCGCATCGTCAGGCTATGGAAACGGCGCAGGCTTTGCCCCGAAAAAACCAACAGCATGAAAAAGAAGTGCGTGGCAAAACCAAGTCGCCAGATGCTGCGGACCACCCAGTCTCCGAGGCGCTCGAACGGGTTGGCGCTCGGATTCCTCATGATGCGACTCCGGACAGCAGGGCCTCGCGATACGGCTTGGCTGGATAGTGAAAGCGGACTGGTCCGTCGATTTCCGAATGGACGAACTGATGGACATACGGATCCTGCGAGGAGCGGATTTCCTCCGGGGAGCCCTCGGCCACTACCTTCCCCTCGCCGATGAAGTAGACGTAATCGACGATTTCGAGTGACTCGATCACATCGTGAGTAACGATGATCGACGAAGCGCCGAGGGCGTCGTTGAGCTGCCGGATCAACTGGCCGACGACACCGAGCGAAATGGGGTCGAGTCCGGCAAAGGGCTCGTCATACATCATGAGCATCGGATCCAGCGCCGTGGCGCGAGCAAGCGCGACGCGGCGCGCCATGCCACCGGAAAGCTCGCCAGGCCTCAGGCTGGCGGCACCACGCAATCCGACGGCATGCAATTTCATCAACACGAGGTCCCGGATCAGTTCCTCTGGAAGATCGGTATGCTCGCGCAGTGGAAATGCCACATTGTCGAATACCGTCAGATCGGTAAATAGGGCGCCGAACTGAAACAGCATCCCCATGCGACGGCGCAGCACATACAGTTCATCGCGTTTGAGGTCGGGCACGGATTTCCCATCGACCTCCACATCACCCGAAGCCGGACGCAACTGCCCACCAATCAGCGAGAGGAGCGTCGTCTTGCCCGAACCGCTGCCGCCCATGATCGCGACCACCTTGCCGCGTGGCACGACGAGATTGACGCCCTGCAACACCGGCCGGGTGTCGTAGGCGAATGTTGCGTTGCGAAGATCAACGACGTTGTCGGACACGGTTTCTCGTGTTCTTTGGGAAACAGCGAAGTCTAGCAGAGAGCTCCATGAGCCTTTTCTGGTCGCGCGGACACCTGTGCAACAAGACGCAACCGCGGCAAGCGTGCAACATGGCTGGCTGGCGCTCGCACATCACTATGGTGAAGCGGCTCCTCCCGGTACACTGCTACGTCCTGCCCAGCAAGCCCTCAGATGGACCCGAACACCGACACACGCCCTTTGCTGCTTCTGGTCGACGACGATCCTGCAATCACCGAAACCTTGGCGTGGGCGCTTGCTTCCGACTTTGACATATTGACAGCGGCAAGCCGTCCCGCTGCCCGTGTATTCCTGCACAACCCGCCCCGCCCGCTTGATGCCGCACTGATTGATCTCGGCCTTCCTCCGTTGCAGCACCGTCCCGACGAGGGGCTCGCACTGATTGGCGAACTTCTGGCCGCAGCCCCTTGGCTCAAGATCGTCGTGCTATCAGGCCAGGACGCCGAAGCCAGCGCCCGGCATGCACGTGCGCTGGGCGCCTATGACTTCCATGCCAAGCCGATCCCCCCCGCACAACTGCGCGAAAGCCTTCTGCGCGCCGCCCAACTGGCGCGTGATGAACGCCAGCGCCAGCGAGCAACAGCAACTCTGCTCGGCAATTCGGCCCCCATGCGGCAATTGCGCTCACGGATCACTCAGCTCGCCGAAACACCCTTTTCGCTCCTGATCGAAGGCGAGTCCGGCACAGGCAAGGAACTCGTCGCACGAGCCCTGCACGAAGCGGGCCGCGGGTCCGGAAAACCATTCGTCGTGCTCAATTGCGCAGCGATCGCTCCAAGCCTCATCGAATCGGCCTTGTTTGGCCACGCCCGCGGCGCCTATACAGGTGCGGCTGTAGCCCGCCCTGGCTATTTCGAGGACGCCGCCGATGGCACGCTCTTCCTCGACGAGATCGGCGAACTGCCGCTAGAACTTCAGCCCAAGCTACTACGGGCGCTTGAAGGTGGAGATTTCCAACGTATAGGCGAAACAAAACCGCGCCAAGTCACTGCCAGAGTCATTGCCGCCACCAACCGAAACCTTCGGGCGGAGGTCCGCGCCGGCCGTTTTCGCGCCGATTTGTTCCATCGCTTGAGCGTGCTCTCCCAGACACTGCCGCCACTGCGGGAGCTCGGTGATGACCGATTCTTGCTGCTCGACCATTTCGTAGCCGAGCTCAGCGCCCGCACCGGACTTCCGCCCTTCAATCTTGACGAGGACGCCCGCCAGCTTTGGGCTAGCTATTTTTTCCCAGGCAATGTGCGCGAGCTTCGCAATATCGTGATGCGTCTTCTCGCACGTCGCGGTCCAGGACAGATTGACTGCGGAACGCTTGCCGGCGAGCTGGATCTGGAAGACACATACATAGAGGCTGTCGCCGCGGACGAACTCGGCGAAGGCTTTTCACTCGACATGGCACTGCGCCGCACCGAGGCTCGCTATATCGAAGCCGCACTGAGGGAAAGCCGAGGCAGCATCAGTGGTGCGGCACGCCTGCTGGGCATCAATCGCTCCACGCTATATGGGCGACTCGCCGCCCTTGGCATCCGGGCACTTGGTGGCGATGAACGAGGCGAAGCGAGCTGATTCATGTACCTCGAACATTTTGGACTCCAGGAGCCGCCTTTTCGGATCACACCAGCGACCGGCTATTTCTTCGCTGGTGCTGGGCGCGGCGACATTCTGACGGCCCTCCAGCATGCACTCGATCACGATGAAGGCATCATCAAGATCACTGGCGAAGTTGGCTCCGGCAAGACCATGCTCCTGCGCATGCTGCTGGATAGGCTTCCGCAAACCACCGTTCCCGTCTGGTTGTCGAATCCCTCCCTATCTCCCGAGGAGCTGTTGCGGACCATTGCCTTCCAGCTCGGCGCGGAGGCGCACGACGGAAAGCCCCTGCTCGACTCAATCTCCGAGCGGCTGATCTGCCTCTGGGCCAAGGGGCGCCGCGCCGTCGCACTGATCGACGAAGCCCACGCGATGCCAATTGATTCACTCGAACAGGTGCGATTGCTGTCCAATCTTGAGACCGAAGATCACAAGCTGCTGCAAATCGTCCTGTTCGGCCAACCCGAACTCGACGAAACACTCACAGAACGCTCGACGCGACCGATCCTCGATCGTATTACCCACCACTTTGAACTATTTCCGCTTTCGCGCTACGAGGTCGTGGCATACATCGAACATCGCCTTGGTCGCGCTGGATACCGAGGGCGCGAACTGTTTACCGGACCAGCAATCCGCGCTCTGGCACATAGCTCGGAAGGCCTGACACGGCGCATCAACATTCTTGCGGACAAAGCGCTTCTCGCTGCTTACGCATCCGGAGCACGCTATGTCGGGCTCTCGCACATGCGCGCGGCCGCGCGCGACGCGAGAATGCGCGACCCGATCCGTCCGCTGACAATCCTGGCGGGCTGCGTCGTGCTTGCCGCGCTGGCGGGAGCAGTCACAACACAGCTGCTCGAGCGCGCCGACAACGCCCCCGCGACGCCCGTCGCAAGCCAGGGATCCTCCACGAAACGGACTGCTCCGGTAAGGACGCCCGTACCACCACAAGGCACTTCGGAAGCGAAACCACAATCGACGCCAGAGCCTGTATCAGAGTCGAAGCAGGTGACAAGAACGGAAATAACTCCCGATCCCGTTGTTGCACTTCTGGGTGAATTTCTCGCTGCACGCCTGACCGAATCGCAAGCTTGGCTTGATCATGTCGATGGAAGGCGATGGTGTGTGCAGATCAGCGATGCACGCCCCGGACGTGCAGTCGAATTGGAGGTCTTTCTCCGCCGCCTCGACAAACTCGGCAGCGAACAACCATTCCGCATCTATGCGGCGCCTGGCGATCCGATAGGCCGCATCAGCGTAGTTTGGGGCGATTTCGGTACGGTGTCAGAGGCGCAGAACGGGGTCGCCACCCTGCCCGCCTGGGTCCGCCGTGGCACACCTTATGTCCGCAGCATTTCAAGCCTGCGACCAAGCCCGTCGGACAAGGCTGAAACAGCTGTCAACCCGAATTCAGTTAATATGAAGGTTCTGTTGCCTTCAGCACAGGAATCCAACCGCAGGCCATGATCCGCCGCGCCACATTTCTCCTCGCCTTGCTGACCGGACTCGCAGGCTGCGCTCAGAATCCCGTTTCGCCCGAAACCTCGAAGCATCTAGTTGCCGAGCCCACCAAGCCAGCCACCAGCGCACCCATCCCGGAACCTGTAACCCAGGGCTTCAATCTGCCGCCGCCAAAATCCAGCCCGAAAACCGAAACCCATTCGGTCGTCGTGCGCGACGTAAAGGTTCAGGAACTCCTGTTTGCGCTCGCACGCGACGCCAAGATCAACGTCGACATCCATCCCGGCATCACGGGTACCGTCACCCTGAATGCTCTGGATCAGACACTGCCGCAGCTCCTTGCTCGCATCGGTAAGCAGGTTGATATGCGTTGGGAACTGCAGGGGGAAACGCTGATCATCATGCCGGACACACCGTTCCTGCGTAGCTATAAGGTCGACTACGTCAATCTCGCCCGCGACACGACGGGCACGGTCTCCGTTACGACCCAGATCGCCTCCTCCGGTACAGGCATCGTGACTAACCAGACTGGTACGGTCACCTCCAGCGCAACCGGGTCGGCAAGCGGTATGGGCAACAATTCGCAGACCCAGATCGACAATGTTTCACGTAATCGTTTCTGGGAAACGCTGATCCAGAACCTCAAGGATTTGCTGCGTGAGACTGACAAGGTCGTCGCAACCGAGAATAGTTCGTCTGCCACTGTCACCCGAAGCGCGCCACGGCTTTCAAGCCGTCTCTCGGCAGACCGCATGCTGCTTGGGCAATGCCGGCAGCTTCATCCGAAGGATGTCGCGGAGGCACGCAAGTGCTACACGGACAACGGGGGTCTCGTCAGACTCGACAATAAGGCCACAATGGGCAAGATGCCAGGCACAGGCCCTGAGGACCCGTTCTCCGACATTTACGTCGATCCGGGCGCCGACGAACAAGTGGCGGTCTACCGTGAAGCAGCCTCGGTTATTGCCAACCCGGAAAGTGGCGTGATCTCCGTGCGAGCCACCGCACGTCAGCACGAGCGAGTCCAGGAATTCCTGGATCGCGTGCTCGACAGCGCACGACGCCAAGTGCTCATTGAGGCAACGATTGCTGAAGTTGACCTCTCTCAGAACTATCAACAGGGTATCGACTGGTCGAAGCTCAATCTGTCTGGATCCGGATTTTCCTTCATACAAACCCCTACCGGCCCCCTTACGGGCCCGACATCCAGCCTTTTCCAGTTGAGCTATACGTCTGGCACAAGTTTTTCCGGCTCAGTCAAGCTACTCGAAAATTTTGGCACTGTGAAAGTGCTCTCTAGCCCGAAGCTCTCGGTCCTCAATAACCAGACAGCCGTGCTCAAGGTCGTTGACAACGAGGTGTATTTCACGATCCAGACCAACATCAATCGTGGCGGCCAGAACACGGAAGACCTCATTACCTACACCACCACGGTCAACACCGTACCGATCGGCCTCGTCCTCAACGTCACGCCCGAAATCGGAGACAATGACACGGTGTTGCTCAACGTGCGTCCAAGCCTGTCGCGAATCGTTGGGCAGGCTACCGATCCAAATCCGACTCTGAAACAGCTCAACGTAACAAATCAGATTCCGATCGTCCGGTCACGCGAGATTGACTCGGTAATCCGTGTTGAAAACGGCAACATCGCAGTGATGGGGGGGATGATGGAAGATGCCATCGACCTCAACAAGAACACCGTCCCGATCGCCGCCAGCGTTCCGATCCTCGGCGCACTGTTTCAGAATCGCAATGACACCCGCAAGAAAACGGAACTTGTGATCCTGATTCGGCCAACTGTGATCCGACAAGCAAGCCTGACAGGGGACTACGCCGGCCAGCGCAACGCCGTGCCTGGCGTGGACTTCTTCAAGGAAGAAGCAGGTCCGACACTGTTTAACACCGAACGGCTGCGACAACTGACGGAACCGCAATGAGCCTCTTGATCGACGCCCTGCGCAAGGCTGAAGCCGATCGGCAGAAGGCAGGGGGCGGCGACGCAAGTACTCCCCGGCCCCAAGTCAGCGAAGCATTGGCACTTGAACCCATCGATCTCGATACTGCGGAGCTCTCGCCAGCTGCACCGCGTCCGACCGTAAGCGGGCCACCACAAGGTCGCCCTCAAAGACCCTCTGCAATCCCGCTTTCGCGACAGAGTACGGCTGGCGACCCGAGCGCAGCGCGCAACGTCTTTGAAAGCAAGGAGCAGTCACGCGCACCCGTTTCGCTCACAACTTGGGCCATTGGTATGGGACTGGTGATTGCGGCAATAGGCAGCACTTACGTCTGGCACGAAATCCAGCCTCGAGGAATCCAGATGGGGCCAGCGGTTGCACATCCCAGTCCAGCAGAACCGTCTGCACCACTCCCTCAAACAGCACCCGAGCCACAGCCTCCACAGACGCTCGAACCCGAACCACCACAGCCTCAGGAGCCGGTCGAGCAGTTGGCTAAATCCGAAGATGAAGCAGATGCGATGCTGGAGCGTCCATATTCTCGCCACGGGGGAGCCAGTACTCACCAGCAAAGTGCGCTATTTGACGACACGCCAATCGTTCGGCGCGGCGCACCAAAGCAGGTCAATCCGGCCACCAGCGACATTGAGGCTGGCTATGCCTCCTATATGCGCGGGGACATGGATGCAGCACGCGAACGGTATACCGCAGCCCTTCGCAACGACCCCCGATCCGCCGATGCAATCAACGGATTGGGAGCTGTGGCATTGCAGAGCGGCCATCTCGAGGATGCTGAACGGTGGTTTCGCCAGGCGCTTACGAACAATCCATCGGACCCGATCGCACAGACAGGCCTACTAAGCCTGAACCGTGAAGGGGACCCGATCGCCATCGAGAGTCGGCTAAGAAGCGCCATCGCGCGCGATGGCGAGATGGCATCTTCTCATTTTGCGCTAGGGACCTTGCAGGCACGCACCGAAAGATGGGTTGATGCGCAGCAATCTTTCTTCCGGGCGTATTCGCTTGAACCCGACAACCCGGACTATCGGTTCAATCTCGCAGTCGCACTGGATCATCTGAACAAACCAACCCTTGCCGCCCAGTATTACGAACTTGCCATCGCAGCAGCCAGTCAGCGACAGGCACATTTCGACCGCGAGGCTGCAAGCCGTCGCCTCAAGGCACTCACATCCGAATGACACACGGATTGCCGCACCGTCGGCCCGCGCCGTGGTGGAGCATTTCATGAACCACCCGTTCTCGCTCAATCGTCAACCGCTCGGCCAGTTGCTCATCACACAAGGCCTGCTGGGCGAAGACCAGTTGAGGATCGCCCTGCTGGAACAAGGCCGTACCAATCAGGCCCTCGGAAAGCTCCTCGTCAAGCTTGGCTTCGTCTCTGAAGCAACGCTTCGCGACGCACTGTCACAGACGCTCGGCAAGCAGAGTGTCGATCTATCTCGCGCCATCATTGATCCGATCGCCTTGGGCATGGTCCCGGAAGATCTCGCCAAGCGTCACCGCCTGCTGCCGCTCTCGTTCGATGCCGAGGGACGGGCTCTCACAGTGGCCATCAGTGACATCGACGACATCGTCGCGCTCGACAAGCTGCATAACACCTTGCCGGATGACATATCCATCGAGACGCTGCTCGCTGGCGAAACCGAGATCATTCGCGCGATTGATCAGCACTATGGATACGAGCTATCGATCGACGGCATCCTGCACGAGATCGAAACAGGCGAAATCGACTTCCGCAGCCTTGCGAGCTCCGGCGACGAATATAGTCAGCCGGTCGTCCGCCTTGTCGATGCGCTGATGGCCGATGCCGTCAAGCGCGAATCCTCGGACGTGCACTTCGAGCCCGAGGCCAACTATCTCCGCATCCGCTACCGCATAGACGGCATGCTGCGACAGATCCGCGTACTGCACCGCTCCTACTGGGCCGCGATGTCGGTGAGGCTCAAGGTAATGGCCAACCTCAATATCGCGGAGACACGCGCACCGCAGGACGGCCGTGTGTCCTTGAACATCAGCGGCCGCGCGGTGGACTTCCGCGTCTCGACTCAACCCACGATACATGGGGAGAACATCGTCCTCCGCGTGCTTGATCGACAGAAAGGCATCGTCGCGCTGGGCGAACTTGGGCTCGCAGAATTGCAGCTGGATACCCTGAAGCTGATGATCGCCCGCCCCGAAGGTATCATCCTGTGTACCGGGCCAACCGGCAGCGGCAAGACAACTACGCTGTATTCGGTTCTCAGCCACATCAATGACGAGGGCATCAACGTGATGACCCTCGAAGATCCTGTCGAATACCCAATGCCACTGATTCGCCAGACCTCGATCTCCGAGGCTGCCAAACTCGACTTCGCCAGTGGCGTGCGCTCGATGATGCGGCAGGATCCAGACGTCATCCTCGTCGGTGAGATCCGCGATACCGACACAGCGGAAATGGCCTTCAGAGCAGCCATGACTGGCCATCAGGTGTATTCGACGCTCCATACGAACTCTGCACTCGGCGTGGTCCCGCGTCTGCTCGACATCGGCATTCTTCCCGACATCATGGCGGGAAATATCATTGGTGTAATAGGACAGCGCCTGGTACGCAAGCTCTGTCCGCATTGCCGGCGGGCGCGGGCGCCCGAAGACTTTGAACTACGCCTAATGGGGGTTTCACCCGAGCGCGCACCTGCAGCAATCTTCGACCCAGGCGGCTGCACGCGCTGCGAATTCCAAGGCTTCCGTGGTCGCACCGCGATCATGGAATTGCTGCGAATGGATGCAGACCTGGATGAGCTGGTCGCCCGCCGCGCAACCCAGCGCGAAATCCGTAACGCTGCTCGTGCCAAAGGCTTCCGTACATTGGCAGAGGACGGTATCCGTCGCGTGCTTGACGGCACGACCTCGCTCGCCGAGCTAACCCGCGTTGTCGACATGACCGACCGCATGAGCTGAAACGCGCGATGAGGCAAACTTGCTACGTGGACCAGACGGACACGGCACCGACCATGCCGGCTCTGCCCCCAGGTCCCTCGCATCCTCCTAAACTCTGCGACCGAGCATCGCGGCTGATGCGAGAGGGCTGACGAATTGGCTGTATTTGCCTACCGTGCGATGAGCCGTGCTGGTCGCATCGTTCGCGGCGAGATGGAAGCCGCCAACCTCGCGGACCTCGAAATGCGCCTACGGCGCATGGATCTGGACTTCATCAACGGAGAGCCCTCGCGCGGCACAGCCATCTGGCGCCGCGGTCGGATTCCGCCGCGGGAGATCATGCATTTCTGCTTCCATCTTGAGCAACTGACGCGGGCCGGCGTTCCAATCATCGAATCCCTTTGCGATCTACGCGACTCGACAGAGCATCCACGCTTCCGAGAGATCGTTGCCGGCCTCGTGGAGAGCATTGAAGGCGGCCATAGCCTGTCACAGGCGATGACGGAACAGCCCACGGCCTTCGATGCCGTGTTCTGCGCGCTCGTCCGCGCTGGCGAAACAACCGGAAATCTGCCAGAAGTGTTGGCAAGTCTGAACGAGTCGCTAAAGCGCAATGACGAACTGGCTGGCTACGCACGCCGGCTCGTCATCTATCCTGCGTTTGTCTTATTGATCATCTGTGTGGCCATCATGGTCGCCATGCTTTATCTAGTCCCTGAACTGTCGAAGCTATTCCAGTCCGTCGGGGCGACACTTCCCTGGCAGACACGAATCCTGATCGCGATCTCGACCTTCATCGGTCGTCACGGACTGTTGTTGATGGTCTTCCTTGCCATTGGAGCTGCCGGAGTACGGACCCTGATCCGCCAAAACCCGGCGGCTCGATTGAAAGCTGACCAGCTGAAACTGTCCGCACCGGTCTTCGGCAACATCTATCGCAAGATCGTGCTTGCGCGCTTTGCATCGCTTTTTTCAATGATGTACGCATCGGGTATTGCGATCATCGATGCCGTGCGAATCGCGCAAGACATCGCGGGCAACATGGTCGTACGAAGGGCGCTCAGCCAGGTCGAACAATTGATTGCCGAAGGACACAACGTCACCGCCGCATTCATGAAGGTCGACCTCTTTCCACCACTCGTCACACGAATGCTCAGAGTCGGCGAGAATACGGGTGCGCTCGACCGCGCACTTGCCAACGTCAGCTATTTTTACGAGCGTGACGTGCGTGAGTCGATCCTCAAGCTGCAGACCATGATCGAACCCCTGCTGACCGTTCTACTGGGCGGACTGTTGTTATGGGTGATGGTCTCGGTGCTGAGCCCGATTTACGACATCATCACCCAGATGAAAGTCTGAACCGCAAATTCGAGTGGAAGGATGGCGACAAGCACTCCAAACCCAGAGACCCGGCCTTTGGCTATCGGCCAAGAGCCACCGCCGAGTCCGTTGCACCGATCGAAACGGAGCCCGGCAATCCGATGACGCAGCGCTGCATCCTCTTTCTCGATTTCGAAGGCGTCGCCGCGTGGTTCTGGCGTCGCGGCTGGCTTAGGCGCGGCCCCTGTTTCGCGCCTGACGACGAAGGGCTCCAGTCTTTTGCAACCTGGCTTGGCTCGCAGGCCGGCACGCATTTCACGCTCGTTGCAGACTGTGTCGAAGAAGGTTTTCAATTTGAAAACGTACCGTTCGTCACCGGACGGGACCGCACCGCCCTGCTCTCCCGCAAGCTTACCCAATTGTTCTATGGATCTCCCTACTCGGCAGGCATGTCATGCGGACGCGAACGGAGTGGCAGGCGCGACGAGCAAATCCTCTTTGTCGCGCTAACGCGCCCCTCGCAGCTCGAACCGTGGATGGAGCGCCTCCGCGCGGCTGATGTCGTGATCGTCGGCATCACGACGACAGCCCTCCTAGTTGGCGCAGCCCTACGAAACCCGGTGCGCCAATCGTCGAGGACGCTCATCGTGTGTCGTACCGCAGCCGGCATACGACAAACTCTGCTCGAAGAGGGGCGCCTCCGGTTCTCACGCCTTGCGACACTGCCAGGCAACGATACAGACTGGTCAAACAGTGTCATGTTCGAGATTCAGAAGACCTATCAGTATCTCGTTGCACAGCGCGCGATCGCACGGAACTCGAGACTCGCCGTCAGCGTGCTCGCGGATACGTCCGAGCATCCTGCCTTGCGTGAGGCGTGCAGTAGCAGCGATCTCATCGAGGTTTCCCTGCTTGACCTTGCAGACCGGATCCGAAGCGTAGGATTGCGCGCTGCAAACTGCGGCTCGGACGCAACACAACTTCTCATTCACCTTGCCGCGCGCGGCAAGAGCGCAGCCCAATTGGCACCTGCACAAGATCGCCAAAGCTACCGGTGGTGGCTCGCCCAACGAGCAACATTGGCAATCGGCGCAATCGGCCTGGTCGCCGCGCTGCTCATATCGCTGGAAACCGAGATCAACACCCGTTCGCTTGACCAGGCGAAAGAAGATATCCGCCTGGATTCACAAGCGCGACACCTGCGCTACGAGCGATTGCTAGCCACGATGCCGAAGTTGCCTGCAGCGATCGACTCGATCCAGGGCGTGGTACGAGAAATCGATCAAATTGCCGCACTGGACACCGGCCCGACACAGGCGCTGTCGCATATCAGTCGGGTCATGGACCGCCACCCGGAAGTGGACATTCAACGTATCGAATGGTCCTTGCCCGATCTTACATTGGCCAATCTAGGAAAGAACGCCACACAGGAAGCGCCCAATCCTCAAGAATCGGCCGCAACGATCATCATCCTGGACGCACGATTGAATTCAGGAACCCCACTAAGCCAGCGTGAAACCGTAGAAGTCGTCCATCGAATCCTCGAAGACATGCGACGAGAGGGCGCACAGGAAGCCAGTGTGATTCGACTTCCTTTCGAATATGGCTCGGACCGGACGCTTCGCAGTGCCGCTGAGAGTACCAACGACGGAGTTTCCCTGCGCATCAGCTTCCCCATTGAGAAGCGGACATGATCTGGAACAGCTCTTTGCGCCGTTTCGTGCTCGCCTTGATTACGTCCGTCGGCATGCTGGTAGTAGGGGTGGGATTCCTCGGTGCAACGCTGGACCGCTACGCAATCGCCCGCGCGGCCTATGATGCGGCCAACGCTGAACGCCAGAAAGTCACCACCCGGCTGGAAAGCGCACAACGGGACGAACCTGCTATGCGGCGAGCACTCGAACGCTTTACAGCATTGCAGCACGACGGACTAGTCGGGCAGGAGCACCGGCTGGATTGGGGCGAACGTGTCAAGCGGATCAAAGCGGCACGGCGCATTCCGCTCGTCGAGTTTGAACTAGCACCGCAACGCGTCTTCGGCCAGCCGTATCCGGACCTCACCCTCCGCGCAAGCCGCATGACATTGCGTGTCCGTCTGGCTCACGAAGGTGACTTGGTGCGGCTTCTGGCCGACTTGGACAATCCAGGCACAGCATTAATACTGCCTAGACAGTGTAGCTTGCAACGCGACACAGATCAGCTCGGAGCAAATCCCACTGCCATAATTGGCAGCTGTGAGCTAGACTGGATCACCCTAAATCTCACACCACCTACTCGCCCATGAATCCGCTTACTTGCTTCAAGCTCGCCGCGTTGGTACTGCCTGCCGCGCTCGCTTGTGTGGCGGACGCGAGACCCAGCGATCCCGCTGCTGGACTTGGCAGACTCTTCAGCACTCCAGAAAAGCGGGCTTCGCTCGATTCAGCCCGTCTGCGCGGGGGAGTTGCCGCAATCACCACCCGGACCAGCGAAGTTCGCCTTGATGGCATTGTGCTGCGCAGTGACGGGAAAAAAACCGTCTGGCTCAATGGCGCACCGATGCATGATCGCGTGCCCGTCTCTCAGGTCGGTGTTAGCAGCGCCCGCGTTCGCACCGGCTTGGGCCATTCGGTGGAAGTCCCTGTCGGCGGCAGTGTCCAATTCGCCGCAGATCAAGGTCAGTGACACGAAACGCCTCCAGCGGCTTTGCCCTTCCTCTCCTCGTACTTGCTCTGTTTGGTGCGGGTACAGTCTGGGCGATGTACGCGATGCGATTGCCGAGCAGCTTCGATCGACACTCTCGTCTTCAGACAGAAACTGCACTACGGGTCGCGCGCGATGCTTTGATCGGGTACGCAGCAAGCGGATACGCTGACAAGAGCATTCCTAATGACAGTCCGACACCTGGAACGCTGCCTTGCCCGGACACCAAGGCGTACCCCGGCGAGGCGCGCTCCTGCAGTGCAGGAACAATCGGGCGCGTTCCATGGAAAACTTTGGGTATTGACCCACCAAGGGATGGCAGCGGTGAGTGCCTTTGGTATGCCCTGTCAGACGGGGCGCACACTCGACAGCACGTCGAGAATCGCTCAGTCGGTGGCAATCCTCCTGCGATCAACCCAGGCTGGCCGGGCACATTCCCACTGCACGACCACGCCACGGGCGCGAAATCAGTAGTCATCGCCGTATTGATTGCGCCAGGAAGCGCGCTGAAAGGACAGGCGCGCACACTCGGCGATCGCTGCAACACAGGCGAAGCCAATGACTATCTGGAGTCTCTGGATGGTTACAACAACGCCTCGGGGGCCTCAGCCGTACGAGCGGCGCGGCAGCCGGGCTTCAATGACACGGTACTCCCGATTACGTCGAAGGACCTGTACAACGCGATTGCACCGCGGGTGCTCCTGGAGCTGGCAGGCAGCAATGATTTTTCGGGACTTCGCCAGCTGCTTCGGGAGTTTCCAACGCAGCATCCACCTACAGCACCTACCGAGGAGAATCCCACGCCGCCATCCTGGGTCTGGTATCTCACCCCTGAGGGCCGACTCATGCTCAACTTCCTGAACGAGGACGTCAGAAAAGCCTTTCCGGCACCTCAGGGGGGTACGTCAGATGCAGAAAGCATTGGCAACTGCACCCACTATGTGAAGATGGATTCCACGCCCGGCCGCTCACCTGACTCAGCGGACGGCACCTTCAGCATTGAATGGCTCTGTTTCAATCAATGGACTTCGTACACGCTGCTCGCCCCGCGAACCATGGGCGAAACGACTCTCACAATACCAATCTTGGGATGGCAAGCGAGCTGGCAAGCGAACGCCATATCGACGGCCAGGACACAACTCAGGCGCGTGCACAACGGGTAGCCACGCCCGCTCGGCAGTTTGGCTTCACACTGATCGAGCTTGCCGTCGCATTGGTGATCATCACCTTGTTAGTGGGTGGCGTATTGCTGGCAACGCGCGTACAGCTGACTCAGCGCCAGACCTCCGAAACACGTCAAGCACTTGAAGAGACCCGTGAAGCGCTGCTTGCCTACGCAGCAGCAAATGGTCGCCTACCCTGCCCTGCCTCAAGTGGAGTTCCTGGACGTGGCAGTGAGGATTGTTCCGCCTCTGCGCCAAAGCCAGCAACACTACGCGGGCTTGTTCCCTGGGAAGAGCTGGGCATCAGGGCTATAGATGGCTGGAACCGGCGACTCGGTTACATCGTGACGCAGAACTTGACATCTACAGGTATCACACTTGCCACCCAAGGATCCGTCGTGATTAGTGCTGGCACAGCAACCGGCAACTTATCGCTTGCCTCCTCGGGAGCGGTAGCGGCAGCGGTCTGGTCCTTGGGTGCCAATGGCAATTTTGGCACGCTCTCGGATGGCACCATACTGCCGGGCGCTGATGCCAGCGCCGACGAACAGGCCAACAACACAGCGAAAGGTACCGTCAACAACACCATCGTCTCACGCGACGAGTCCCAGAACCCCACTGCTCCTGGCGGCACCTTCGACGACCAGGTCATCTGGGTTTCACGCTTCATGTTGTTCAGCCGCATGATGACTGCTGGGCAATTGCCTTGAGAACAATTGGAAGCTTGACCCCTGCCGCACCCCGACAACACACTTGTGCCAGATGAAGCGCACCGCAAGAACTTTCCTTGAACGATTGCGATCGGCAGGCATCGAACCTGGCGACAGTGAGGAACTGCGCCTGCAGAAATCGTTGCTGGTCTTCGCCAGCGGCCTTGTGTCAATTGCTGCGATCGGCTGGCTAATGATTTACTGGGCACTCGGACCACGACTGTCCACGACGTTGCCGTTCGTCCTCCAACTGGTGGTCGCCGTGAATCTTCTGGTCTACGCGGCGAGCGGCAATTTTGCGGTATTCCGCTTCAGCCAGCTATCGATCTTCCTGTTCTTTCCGTTCATCGCTCAATGGGCGCTGGGCAATTTCGTCACTGCGTCAGGCGTAATCCTGTGGGGCCTGCTTGCACCAGTCGGCGCCCTGCTGTGCTCGGGCCCCCGCGAATCCCTACCGTGGTTTGCAGCATATCTATTCCTGATCATTCTGACCGGAACCTTCGATTTCCTGCTTGCCGACAGCCCGATGGCTCGTGCAAGCCCGGTTCCACTCAAGATTTCGATGGCCTTCTTCGCGCTCAATTTCGCCACGCTATCAACCTTCGTCTGGCTGCTGCTGCGTTTTGCGATCCTCGAGAGCCAAAAAGCTAAAGCCGCGCTGGAAGGCGCTCACAAACTGCTGCGGATAGAGCAGGAGCGCTCTGAACGACTGCTGCTCAACGTCCTGCCTCAACCGATCGCACAGCGACTGAAGGATGCCGACCAGACTATTGCGGACGGCTTCACCGAAGTCACGGTGATGTTCGCTGATATCGTGAACTTCACGGGTCTGGCCGCACATATGACCCCACAGCAGGTATTCGCGATGCTCAATCGCGTGTTCTCCCATTTCGACGGTCTCGCAGAAAAACACGGTCTTGAGAAGATCAAGACGATTGGCGACGCCTATATGGTTGCTGGCGGACTCAACGTACAGCGTGGCAACTCTTGCGCAGCCGTAGCGAGGCTAGCGCTGGACATGCGCACTTGGCTGGCTGGCGAAGGCGCACGCGGCCCTGATCCGCTACAGGTTCGGATTGGCATCGGCACCGGCCCTGTGGTTGCGGGTGTAGTTGGAAAGAAGAAGTTCATCTACGACCTCTGGGGCGACACTGTGAACATTGCGAGCCGGATTACCAGCGAAGGGGCTCCGAGCTCGATCCAGTGCGACTTCAACACCTACGCACGGCTTGCAGGAGAGTTCGAGTTCGAGCCACCCGTAGACGTCCACCTGAAGGGCAAAGGTGCCCTCACGGTCTATCGGTTAGTGCAAGAGATCCTCCAATCCGGCCAACTAGGAAGCCGATCGACATTTCATGCAGCAGATGCGGGGGTCACGTTGCATGTGCCCGACAGCATCAAGCAAACCGCCCCATCTCGGTTGGAAGCCAAGTTAAGCACCCACCCTTGCGTAGCCGCCTCGCGCGCGACCTGATACAGCCCTACTCCGAGTCCACTATTCGACTCGACGGGGCCTTGGAACAAGCGCCGGGCCATTTTGGTGGCGATAGCACTCCCGCTATCCTCGACTTCAACGCGACAGCAGCCATTCCGACACATTGCTCGCACGCGCACCTCGATCACCGGCTCCACTGCCCGCTTTTCGATGGCGTTAAGGATCGCGTTATCCGCAAAGCGATCAAGGAAGGCTGCAGGCACCCGCGCCAAACCGTCACCCTCGAATCCAACAAATGTCAAACCAGCAGCCTCGTGCCGAGCACCAAGGCGGCGCCACCACTCCGCTGCGGAGATGATCTCGACTGGCGCTTCACTCGGATGTCGCAAGCGCTCAAGTGACTGTCGGATCCGACCCGCCAGCGCAGGCAATTGACGGCGAAGGAGTTTCCGCGCCCCAACAGGATCCCGCTCAAACCCCTGATCTACCGCCCACAACAAGGCCTCAAGCGACTGAAGTTGGTTCTTCACGTCGTGCGCGAGCCGCGCCCCAGTCTCGTGGATGGCCCGGACGTAACCCATTTCCGTCAGCTCCTCCGCCTGCTCTCGGGCACGCAGAAATTCTGCCAGGATCAGCACCATAAGATCCCAGCGCCACAAGGCGGTCGCTCCAGCCGGACGCTCACAAGCAATGGTTACTACGAGCCCTGCGTGCTCAAATCGTGCCGTTGCGCCCTTGATCCGACCAAGAGAACCGTCGAGCGAGAGCCGGTCACTGGACCAGGCAAGTCCGCTAATGCCGGGCATCTCCATAAGACTCTCAGCCGCATCATCAAGGAAGTGAGCACTGGACTCCGCGCTCCGCGCAATCGTTGCGACCCGAGGCAGCCAGTCTTCTAGCGAAAAACCGCCCGCGAGCATGCGGCGCGACATCATGAGCGCCACACCCGCAAATCCCTGACGCGGATTCCAGATCCAGCCCAGTAGCCCCAGCCCGCAAGCAACTGATGCGACCGCGCGCAACAGCGCTGTCGGATAGTCGACTCTGGCAAGAAACATGAACGAAAAAGCCGCAAGGACGATTGCGCCGAGGGCAAGCATCACAATCGTAGCGACAACCGGATCTGGCTCAGCAGCACTATCCAGCTCCATGTACTCGCGTGGCAGCAACATGGGCAGGAGCCCGACAACGGACCACATCGCAATCTGCGTAAGCAATGCGCCCTCAGTACGGTATCCGGGCAGCCCCGACGGGGCCAGCCAAGCAACTATGACAAGCGCAGCATAGGCGAAGCCCGCGAGATCGGGCAATCGTGCCCGTAGACCTCCGCGCGGCAAGGCTTGCCCCGCGACGAGGGCAGCCAGAATGCCCAACCAGACCGACAGGCTGATCCACGACAACCAGAACTGGAACGCGGCAATCGCAGCAATCAACAGCACCACGGCGCTGGGGCCCAGACGATGCTGCCCGGCAACAATCGGTTGCCAGAGAAGGAACGCCCCGAGATGTGCCATCAGCAGCATCCTGCCAAGTGGGGTAAGAACCCCCGCAAGCAAGGCCAAGTGGAGCAGTCCTAATGCTGCGGCAAGCAGATATTGCCGCGTCGCTATTGGCGGCTTGACTCGCATCAGCGCCCCCTTGTATGTGGCGAAATCCCGACGTCACAACGTTGAATTATCGACAGACTGCGGCACTTGAAGAGTAAAGAATTCACACATTCGCGGTCTGGAGGGACGCCCGCGCCATGGCACTGATCTTGCACGCGGTACACTACAAAGGATTGGAGAGAAGATTGATGAGAAGGCAAGCAGGCTTCACCTTGGTCGAGATAGCAATCGTATTGGTCATCATCGGCCTCCTTCTGGGCGGTGTCCTGAAGGGGCAAGAACTGATCGAGAGTGCCAAGGTGAAACGAATCGCGCAGGATTTCCGTTCGATTTCGATCGCCGTCATGACCTATCAGGACAAGTATCGCGCCCTCCCCGGAGACGATCGCAATGCGGCAGCACGGTGGAAGGGCGCATGCACGGTCTCGGCAAAAGATAGCACGTTGGGCAATGGGCAGATTCAAGGCGGGTGGTCAGATACGCCAACAACCTCGAATGATTCCCCGGAGGGCTCAGAAGCCGCTTGTGTATGGAGCCATCTGCGCTTAGCTGGCACGCTCACCGGAGCAGGAGGCGGAGCCCCGCTCAATGAGGACGGAGGGATCTTCGGCGTTGTAACCTCAGGAGGGACCGCTGCGGTGGAGGAAATGTCTGGCCTAATCGTGTGTGCACAGAACATATATGCCCGCCACGTAATACCGCTGGATGCCATGCTTGACGATGGAGACCCCGCGACAGGATCCATGCGTGCGACGCCAAGCAAAGAAGAAAAGGCGCCCGGAAAAGCATCGTCAGCTGCGACAGTAACCGGCGACAACAACGCCACCTATAACGTTTGCATGTCCTTCTGATAAAGCACCAAATGAGGCGGCGACCTCACAGCCGCCTCAGCGCCCCTGCAACAGCAAGTCCTCCGCCATCGACAACGACGCAGGCACGCCTCGCAGAACCAGAACATCACCATCCTCAAGACACAGATCCCTCTCCGGATCCAAACCACGAATTCCGCGCCGACGTACTGAAGAAACAGTCACGTCCAATTGAGCGAGACCGAGTTCGTCGATTGACTTTCCGATGGCGTAGGCGCCAACGGAAAGCACGACCGAGTGTAGGCGCTCAAGCTCCGCCTCTGGGCTGTCGGCCAAGTCAGACTGACCATGGAAGTATCCGCGCATCAAGGCATAGCGCTGCGCTCGGATATCACGAGCATGCCGGACCACGTGCGACAACGGCACGCCGATCAACGCCATCGTGTGGTTGGCGAGTGTAATACCGCTTTCAAAGACATCCGTGACAACCTCGGCCGCGCCCTCATGAATCAGGCGATCAAACTGCGCTTCATCCATCGCACGGCAGACGACAGGCAGATCGGGGCGCAACTCGCGCACAACGTCCATGACACGCGCTGCCGAAGCCGCATCAGCATATGTCACCACCACGGCCGAGGCGCGCATCACCCCTGCGGCAATCAGCATTTCTCGTCGAGCCGCATCGCCATATACGACCGTCTCACCCGCTGCTGCTGCCTCGCGCACGCGATCCGGGTCGAGATCAAGGGCCACATAGTCAATCTGCTCCTTCTCAATGAACCGCGCGACCAACTGACCTGTGCGACCGTAGCCGCAAAGGATCACATGGCGCTCGTTGGCAAAGCTCTGCGACGCCACGCGCGTAAGCTCCATCGAACGCAGCAGCCATTCCGATGCAACGAAACGCAGCACGATCCGGTCACTCCACTGCACCAGCAAGGGAGCGAGGATCAGGGAGAGGATCAATGCAGCCACCGCACTTTGAATGAGCTCGGGGGAACCGAGGCCCTGTTCCAACATTTGCGCCAACAACACAAATCCGAACTCTCCGCTCGCGCAGAGCCAGAGTCCGGCGCGAACAGCATTACCAGGCGATGCGCCAAACGCTCGCGCAGCAAGCGCCACGATGACGAACTTCCCAACCACGAGCCCAACGAGCATTCCGATCACGGTGAAGAAATGAGCGCCAATCACGCGCACATCGAGGAACATGCCAACCGTGACAAGAAAGAGGCCCAGAAGGACGTCGCGGAACGGCTTGATATCCTCTTCGACCCGATAGCGATACTCGGTTTCAGAGATCAGCATCCCAGCCACGAAGGCACCCAACGCAAGCGATAGCCCGAAGCGCTCCGTCAACCAAGCGAGCCCGAGCGTCACCAGCAACACGTTGAGCATGAACAGCTGTGCCGAACGCGCACGCGCCACGCGAAGGAACCAGACGCGGAAAAACCTCTGTCCGAAGTAGAGCACGACGGAGAGCAGAACCGTGGCCTTGACCGCAGCCAACCCAAGCAGTCGCAACTGGCTTTCCGGCGGTTGTGACAAGGCTGGGATCAACACCAGCAGCGGGACGACCGCGAGGTCCTGAAACAGCAACACCCCGATCACCATCCGACCGTGTGCCGACTCGAGCTCCATGCGATCTATCAGCAGCTTGGACAAGACTGCCGTCGACGACATCGCAAGGGCACCGCCAAGCACGAGCGCCGCTCCGGGCGAGATCCCAAACAGCCAGCCAGCCAGCATGACAACCAGGATCACCGCACCAACCTGGACCGAACCGAGGCCGAACACCAGCCGCTTCATGGAAAAGAGCCGCGGCAGGGAAAATTCGAGCCCAATGGTGAACATCAGAAAAACAACACCGAACTCGGCAAGGGCACGAGCGGAACTCTCGTCCGGGATCAGGTGAAAACCCGCAGGACCCAACAACGCACCGACGGCAAGATATGCCAGTTCCGCTGGTAAGCGAAATCGGGAAAAAAGCAGGACTGCGCAGACGGCCGCAGCAAGAAGTAACAAGATGGTATCGAGAGGGTGGCTCATCGCACGCCGGGCGCGGAAGCCGGCCCTGAAAGGGGGCGAAAGCCCCGTCTGTTATAATTCGAGCGAGTTTACCTTAGGCCTGCCATGCAAGATACCAAGCCCCGCACGGCGTTTGCCGTAGCGCCTGAAAAGCTGCTTTCACTCGCTCGAGAGGTGTTGGAAATCGAGGCGGAAGCAATTCAAGAACTCGCGCGCCGGATCGATGGCGCATTCATGTCAGCTGTTGAGCTGATACTTGGCTCCTCGGGGCGTGTCATTGTCACCGGGCTGGGCAAGTCTGGCCATGTTGCGCGCAAGATCGCCGCGACCCTGGCTTCGACCGGTACTCCAGCTTACTTCGTGCATGCTGCAGAAGCCGCGCATGGCGATCTCGGCATGATCACGCACGACGACGTGGTCCTTGCGATTTCAAACTCCGGTTCATCCGAAGAGGTGCTGCGTATCGCACCGCTGATCAAGCGCCATGGAGCACGACTGATCGCAATGACTGGCAAGGCGGATTCCGAGCTCGCGCAGCTCGCCGACGTCCATCTTGATGCAGCCGTCGCCAAGGAAGCCTGCCCGCTCAATCTTGCGCCGACCGCGAGCACCACGGCGGAGCTCGCACTGGGTGACGCCCTTGCCATTGCACTGCTCGATGCGCGAGGCTTCGGCCCCGACGATTTTGCACGTTCGCACCCCGGCGGAGCGCTTGGGCGAAGGCTCCTTACCCATGTTTCGGACGTCATGCGCACAGGGGAACGGATTCCCCGTGTGCCAGAGTCGGCAACCTTCTCCGAAGCATTACTCGAAATCACGCGTGGCGGCCTTGGCATGACTGCCATTGTCGACAATGCCGATCACGCCGTCGGCATCTTCACCGATGGCGACCTGCGCCGGCTGCTTGCCGATGGCAGAGACTTGCGCAGCCTAAACGTTGCGGATGTCATGAAACGCAGTCCGTACGCTATCGGACCCGACGCACTGGCGGCCGAGGCGGCCGCCGAGATGGAAGCACGACGGATCAGCCAGATTCTTGTCGTGAACACAGAAGGAAAGCTTGTTGGTGCGCTCAACCACCATGACCTGATGGACGCGAAGGTCATCTGATGCCGAATCCAAGTCAAACTACGACGATCAGCACCGCCTCCTATATAGCAGGCAACCGCGCTGGCAGCATCGAGGCCGCAAAGGCTCGCGCGGCGCAAATGCAGTTGATGGCCTTTGATGTCGATGGCGTGCTTACCGACGGAACCATCTGGTATTCCGCGGATGGCGACGCTTTCAAGGGATTCTCGACACTGGACGGACATGGCTTGAAGATGCTGCAGATGGGCGGAATCGAGCTTGCGATCATCACGGGTCGGCGATCTCGCTCGCTTGAATTACGTTGCGAAAATCTCGGCATTGCAAGGTTGTACCAAGGCGTCGAAGACAAGCGTACCAAGCTTGACGAACTGCTTAGTGAGCTATCGCTCACACACGAGCAGGCGGGTTACATGGGTGACGACATCGTAGATCTCCCGATCCTCCGCGCCTGCGGATTCTCGGCTACTACAGGCGATGGCCACCCTCTGGTACGCCAGCATGTTGACGTCGTGACACTGCGCGGTGGGGGGCGTGGTGCGGCGCGCGACGTGTGCGACTTCATTCTTGCAGCACAAGACAAGCTTGAGGCCATGCACGCACGGTACCTTTCCGATCGGACATGAAACGCACCGGCTCACTGTTCCCGCTCGTCCTGGCCGGGCTACTCGCCGGCCTGACCTTTTGGCTTGAACGCTTTGTCAGCACTCAAGCCACGCTACCAGACGGGCGGCAGCGGCACGATCCAGACATGATCGCTCAGAGCGCAGTACAAGAACGCTTCGACCACACAGGCAAGCGCCAATACGTGCTTCACGCAGGCCGCATGGCCCACTTCCCAGACGACGACAGCACGCATGTCGAACAGGCTCACCTGGACCACTACGGCCAGCCGGAAACTCTAAGCATCTCATCAGACCAAGCCTTGGTCAGCAGCGGTGGCCAAACCGTTCTTCTGACCGGCAACGTGCGCGGTCGACGCGAACCAAGCGCAACCGTTCCCGAATACACCTTCAGCACAACACAGATCACCGTAGTACCTGATGAAGAGCGCGCCTACACCGACCAGCCGATCCATATGACGCGCGGTAAATCCGTGCTCGACGGTATCGGCCTCACGATCGACCAAATCAACGGCGTTGCCGTGGTCGGCGCTGCACGCGCTACGATCTTCCCGAACAAACAGGACTAATAGAAGAAATGAAGCGCCTCATCCGCCTCGTCCCGCTTGCCTGCCTCGCCTTGGCTTCCCTTGCGGCCCACGCCGAGCGAGCCGACCGCGACAAGCCAGTCGGAATCGAGGCTGATCGTGTCACCGTCGATGACAAAAACAAGGTGCAGATCTTCGAGGGGCGCGTGAAGCTAACGCAGGGCACGCTAACCATCCTGTCCGATAAGGTCGTCGTGACACAGGATGTGGAAGGCTTCCAGAAGGGTGTAGCAACAGGAGGCGCAGGCGGCTTGGCACGATTCCGGCAGAAGCGTGAGCAAAAGGAGGAATGGGTCGAGGGCGAAGCTGAAAGGATCGAGTACGACGCTCGGACCGACATCGCCCAGCTCTTCAATCGCGCCAAAGTCACCAGTGGCAAGGACGAGGTCACTGGCCAGTACATTAATTACGACGGCTACAACGAGACCTACCTCGTCACCAATGGACCAAACGCAACGGTGCTGAAGAACAATTCATCGCGCGTACGCGTGACGATCCAGCCCAAGAAAGAGCCAACCGCCCCCCACACGAAGTAGGGCGCAGCAGCGTCCCGGTGGAGTCAACCCACTCCGGACGGAAGGTCTCATCCTGAACACCGATCGGGACCACAAGATAGTCCATGCTTATGACATCCTGACATCCCACGGGTAAGGTAGGCATCCTGACGCCTCCAAGCACTCTTGTAGCCACGCCCTTTCCCTGCCATCGCGCCTCACGAATCACCTAAGCAGCATCTGACGCCGAGCGGTCTCCCTATAGCGCCGACAACCCTTGCACTGGGCTCTTCGCACCGCACTGCACCGAGAATGCAGATCGACGTGTGACGGCTGCGCCATGTTGCGTAGCACAAAGTGGTGGGGCTTTATCCACCTCGGCTGGCTGACAAATGCTGTCTCGACAGATTGTGCGTCGCAACAAAAAGTACTTGACATTGAATCGGACATCCCTAGAATCCGAATTGTTGCAGCGCAACAACCGACCCCAAAGCTATCCTTGTAAGGAGAATCACAATGTTCGCCTCCCCAGAACAGTTTGCAGCCTTGAGCAAGGCCAACATCGAAGCCCTGCTGTCACTGGCCAACACCGCTTTCGCCAGTTCCGAACGCCTCATCAACCTGAACCTCACCACCGCCCGTTCGGCACTTGAGGATTCGGTTGCCAACACCAAGGCGCTACTTGCTGCCAAGGACGTACAGGAACTCGCCAGCCTGCAATCCTCGCTGACCAAGCCGGTCCTGGAAAAAACCGTCGCATACGCCCGCAGCGTCTACGAAATCACTGCGCAGGCACAAGAAGAGGTTTCAAAGCTGTTCGAAGAGCAGATTTCCGAAGCGAACAAGAATGTCTCGAGCGTGCTCGACAAGGCAGCCAAGTCTGCCCCAGCAGGCTCTGATGTCGCCGTCGCCGCGGTAAAGTCGGCGATCGCCGCGGCCAACTCAGCCTATGACAGCTTCTCGAAGGCCGCCAAGCAAGCCGCCGAAATCGCCGAAGCCAACGTCGCCGCTGCGACTGACGCAACGGTCAAGGCTGTTGACGCTGCCACCGCAAAGCCAAAGAAGGTTGCCTGAGGTTTCTGTCGACCTGCGGCACCGCTCGTGCCGCAGGTTCATTCACCCTTCATAGACCCTCGCGATAGCGCAATCGCACCGGTCATCTCTGAGCCGCAAGCAGCTACGCGGCTTTTTCTTTGGTTTTCTCTGATCAGTACAATGGTGTCATGCCGACGGGAAATCCAAGCTGCGCAAGGCCCGACCGTAAGGCATCCATTGCCCGCTCCACGGCCTCCGGCGAGCCCTTGGCGCCCAGCTCAATCTGGCGCCGCCGCCCGCTTGCATGGGTATTCGGCAAGCTGAATACCGTGACGCCGAAGCACTCCTGCACTTCACACATCAACGGCGTGATCTGACTCTCCTGGGCATCGAAAACCCAAAGCGACACCTCGACATAGGGCTCCACGAGGCGCAAGCCGGCCAGTTCGCCATCAAGAGCCCATTCCATCATCGGCCACGCCATGACTGGAAACCCTGGAAAAAAATAACCTGACGCAACCGCAAAACCCGGAACCCGGTTGTAGGGATTTGGCACCGCACGTGCCTGGGCCGGGAAACGCCCCATCTCTAACCGCAAAGGCGTCGTCTCCTCGCCAAAACGGCCTCGGATTTCACGCTCCGCATCGACGTTCAAGATCAACGCCTGCCCAAGTGCTTCCGCAGCAGCCTGACGGGTATGGTCGTCTGGCGTGGCGCCGATACCGCCAAACGAAAAGAAGATGTCGTCGCTCGCAAAGCAGTCGCGCAACGTCGCGACAAGTCGTGGTCTATCGTCTCCGCAGTACCGGGCCCACGCAAGACGCATCCCGCGTACACCAAGAAGTTCGATTGCCTTCGCCAGATGTTTGTCCTGACGCCGACCCGACAGGATTTCATCGCCTATGATGAGCACACCTATCGCCATTTGAACCTCCTCCCCTAATCGATGATGCGACCGGCCCCCCAGGCCGCAATTTCCTAAGTCTGCGCCATGCCGAGCTTCCCTGCCCTTCACGATAATTCACTGCACGCTGCCGGCCTGACAGGTTCGAGCCTCGTCTGCTCCGAAGATCTGGTCTGGCTTCCATTCGATGTGGCGCGTGAAATACACAAGCCTGTAGGGCTGAGGCCGCTTGCCAGGCGCCGCACGGCATGCTGTGCCTCCGAAGGACCGTTCCGGCTCGACTGGCCCGCTCAGCGCGAAGTTCACATCCTCAATGCATCGGGTGTTGCGCTCGGCGACGCAATCGTTGCATTCAGCGTTCTTTGCGCGCTTAAGGCAAGACATCCCCATGTCGATATCGTCATGCATCAGGCACGATATGCGTCGCATTCGGTCCGTCAGCTCGCCGAACTGGCCGCCCCGTACATCGGAACACTGCGCCTGCTTCCGCAACCGTTGGCCAGCATTCCAGAGCACGCCACACTGATTGATCTCGGAGACTTCGCCTACTGGCGATCATTCGATCAGTTGCCAATGTTCGACTTCTTTGCCAAGGCTTTCGGCACAACCTCCGCTGACTTCCCTGAAGACGTCCGCCGTAACGCGTGGCTGGCCGGACTCGCACTGCCTTCACCACCCAAACCTTGGCGCGATACGTCATACGCCTTATTCGCCCCACTTTCGACCTCACCCTTGCGCGAGATCGCCCCGGAAGCGTGCGGCAAACTGGTACAGCAGATCGCAGAGTTCTACGACCTCCCAGTACTCGGCTGCGCAGACCTTGAGGTGCCACATTACCTTTGCATCACCGAGCATTCACGCAATACCGCGCAGTTTCTCGGCTGGATTCGCCACGCACAGGTACTCATCTCGACGGATACGGCAGCCCTGCACGCAGCCGCGGGCCTTGAGGTGCCCACGCTCGCCGGTTTCGTCAGCATCGACCCTGCGCTACGCTCGGCAAGCTATCCGCTATGCACTGCCCTCGATCTGCGCCAGCCCGAATTGCAGGGACTGCACCACAGCGACGACCCGAAACTCGTGGCGATCGCGCGCGAAGCATGGCTGACAGCCCTAGAAGGCCAAATCCCTTGGCCCGCCGCACGACCACTGGGGAACGGCTAGAGTCCGAGCTCAGCCCAGATCGAATCTACGCGCTGCTTCACAGCCACATCCATCTCGATTGGCCTGCCCCATTCGCGCTGGGTCTCGCCCGGCCACTTGTTGGTCGCATCGATGCCCATCTTGCTGCCGAGTCCCGCAACCGGCGACGCAAAATCCAGATAGTCGATCGGTGTGTTATCGACCAGCACAGTATCCCGCGTAGCGTCGACCCGTGTGGTGAGCGCCCAGATCACTTCCTGCCATGACCGGGTATCGACATCGTCGTCCACCACGATAATGAGTTTTGTGTACATGAATTGGCGCAGGAAGCTCCAGATGCCGAACATCACGCGCTTGGCATGCCCCGGATACTGTTTGCGCATACTGACGACCGCCAAACGATACGAGCAGCCTTCTGGCGGCAGATAGAAATCGACGATCTCTGGAAACTGCTTCTGCAGCACCGGCACGAACACCTCGTTGAGCGCCAGCCCGAGCATCGCGGGCTCGTCAGGGGGTTTGCCAGTGTAGGTACTGTGGTAGATCGGATTGCGACGCATGGTGATGCGTTCGATTGTGAAAACGGGGAAATCGGCTACTTCGTTGTAGTAACCAGTGTGATCACCGTACGGGCCTTCCGGCGCCATGTCCTCCGGATGGATCACTCCTTCAAGGACGACTTCGGCGGTTGCCGGCACCTGAAGGTCTGAGCCGATGCACTTGATCAGTTCTGTTTTGGCACCACGCAGCAGTCCGGCAAACTGGTATTCCGACAGCGAATCAGGCACCGGCGTCACAGCCCCCAGAATCGTCGCCGGATCGCAGCCGAGCACAACGGCAACCGGAAACGGCTGGCCTGGGAAACGGTTCTGATGCTCGCGAAAATCAAGCGCGCCGCCGCGATGAGCAAGCCACCGCATGATCACGCGGTTTGGGCCGAGCACCTGCTGCCGATAGATGCCAAGGTTCTGCCGCGACTTGTCCGGACCGCGCGTGACAACCAGCCCCCAAGTGATCAAAGGCGCAACGTCGCCAGGCCAGCAATGCTGGATCGGCAGCTGCGAAAGATTCACATTCTTGCCCTCCAGAACGATTTCCTGGCACGGTGCAGCGCTCACCTCCTTTGGGCTCATGTTGAGCACCTGCTTGAAGATCGGCAGCTTGCCCCACGCATCCCTGAGACCTCGCGGCGGTTCGGGCTCCTTGAGGAACGCCAGCAACTTTCCGATCTCGCGCAAGGCAGTCTTCCAATCGCCCTCCTCTCCCATGCCAAGCGCCACGCGGCGCGGTGTTCCGAAAAGGTTTGCAAGCACCGGCATGGAATGCGGTGTGCCACTGTTGCCAATGGGATTCTCGAACAGAAGCGCTGGTCCGCCAGCACGCAACACACGGTCGGCAATCTCGGTCATTTCAAGATGCGTACGCACGGGCACTTTAATGCGCTTGAGTTCGCCAATCGCCTCAAGCTGCGAGATGAACTCGCGCAGATCCTTGTATTTCATGGTGTCGGAAGGAATGCTCACGTAGTGGAACGCTGCGCACCAAAGGTGATATCAGCCAGCCATGGCGCCGGACGGACGAAGCCAATAGTCAACAGCGATTCCAAGAAAGATCGCTGCGCCAACCCAGTTATTGTGGAGGAAGGCGCGAAAGCAGCGCGCCCGGTCGCGATCTCGGATGAGGGTGTAGTGGTACATCGCGAATCCTACCGCCACGGCAATACCGCAATAGAACGGAAGTCCGCATCCAAAGTAATGCCCTACTGCCGCGATCAGCGCGAACGCCACCACGTAGCAGATCATCACCGCCGCGATATCAAACCGGCCAAAGGTGATTGCGGAAGTCTTGATACCAATCTTCAGGTCGTCAGGCCGGTCAACCATCGCGTATTCGGTATCGTAGGCGACCGCCCAAAATACGTTGGCAAGCAGCAGCAGCCATGAAATCGGCGGCACCTCATACAAGATCGCCGCAAAGGCCATCGGAATTCCGAAGCCAAAGGCAATACCAAGATAGGCCTGCGGAATCGCAAGGAAGCGTTTGGTGAATGGATAGCTCGCGGCAAGGAACAGCGCGGGGATCGACAACCAGAGCACAAGTCGGTTCAAGGGCAGGATCAACACGAAGGCGCAGAGTGACAGAGCCCCTGCGAGTAGCAGCGCTTCCTTCGTCGACACCACGCCCGTCGCCAGAGGCCGGTTGCGCGTTCGCTCCACCGCACCGTCGAAGTTGCGGTCCGCATAGTCGTTGATCACGCAACCCGCCGAGCGCATCAGCAAAGTCCCTAGCGCAAAGATCCCGATCAGGAAGCCACTCGGCCTTCCATCGCCCGCGAACCAGAGCGCCCACAACGTTGGCCAGAGCAGGAGAAGCGTGCCGATTGGCTTGTCGAGCCGCATCAGCCTTTCGTAATGATTCAAGCGCTCAACGAGGGTCATGGTCGAGTTCGAGCAATTTGGGCAGAAGGACTTCGGTCACGAGCAACGGGCGCCCATGACGCAGAAATACCGAACGCCGGGCCCACAGGCGGGCTGGCGCCCCCCCCGAGATCGCCCGGGCTGCAAGTTGCCATCGCAGGTCCTGAGCGTTCACTTGCTGGAAGTGCAGGCGTCCGCGTACGACCGCTGGATCGGCAAACAAGACCGCACCAAGCGGTTGTGCACCAAGTCCGGACACTAGATGCCATGCACCGCGCACATGTCGTGGCACGACGACCGAATGCGCAAACACGACAGGTACGCCGTCGGCAACCAACAGGACTTCCCTGATAAGCGCCACAGAATGGGCACGCAATCCCAGCACTGCAAGTTCATCTGCCAGTGGGCGGGCGAGCCGCTGACGCAAGACTCGAACTTCGAAAGTACGGCTTCGTGCACGAATCCGGGCCGTGAGCGACCCCCGATTCTCCAGCCAGATGCGCAGGGGATCGTGCGGCGCGAAGGGCACGTGCTTTCGCCAGGACTCGCCTGGAGGTTGATATGGGGTTGCGATTCTCATGACTGGGCAGGGATGATACCGGAGTGGCCCTCGGAGCTCCCTCCAACGCAGCCCGATCGGGAGCCAAAATCTTGCATGCTAAACTGCCGCGCCCCAACCCGGATAGAAACCAAGCCGACTGAGTTTGGCGATGTGCAGTGCCAACCCTGCCCGACGACGCTAGACCCGGGCGATACGGTGCAAGAAACGATATGGATTTGATTGCTCACATTTCCCAGCAATTCGAAGAGAGTGCACAAGCCAAGCTCGCCGCCATCGAACTGCTCGCTCCGCCAATTGCGATGGCGGTAGAAACCCTGACGCAATGCTTGCTCGCCAATGGCAAGATCGTTGCCTGCGGGAATGGAGGCTCTGCCGCCGACGCACAGCATTTCGCCGCCGAGATGATCGGCCGCTTCGAACGCGAACGCCCGGAACTCGCTGCGATTGCGTTGACTACTGACACTTCGCTGCTAACCGCAATTGCCAACGATTACTCATTCGAGCAAGTGTTCGCTAGGCAAGTTCGGGCGCTCGGCCAGCCGCACGACGTGTTGCTCGCACTTTCGACCTCCGGCAATTCACCTAACGTAATCGCCGCCGTCGAAGCCGCACACGAGCGCGACATGCGCATCGTCGCGCTCACCGGCAAAGGCGGCGGGCGCATCGGGGAGCTGCTGCGCGAAACGGACATCCACCTATGCGTGCCGCACGACAGGACGGCGCGGGTCCAGGAAATCCATATCCTGGCAATCCACTGCCTCTGCGACGGCATCGACAATCTATTGTTGGGGGACGCATGAAGTTCAAGTACATCGTTATGGCAGCAGTGCTCACCACCTCCCTGCCTGGCTGCATTCCGATCGTCGCGACCGGTGCTGCCGTTGGCGTCACATCCACGATCGATCGCCGCTCGTATGGCACGCAGATCGAGGACAGCACGATCGAGACCCGCCTCTCCAACCAGCTTTCGAACAACCTGATCGGCGCTGCACGCACGTCAGTGACCAGCTTCAATCGCATCGTGCTGATCACTGGCCAAGTGCCGACCGAAGACTGGAAGAATCGAGCAGGCCAGCTCGTATCGACGATCCAGAATCCGGTGCGTGGCGTATATAACGAACTTGCGGTTGGCCCAAGGGTGCCGTTCTCGACGCAAACGAGTGACACCTACCTGACCTCGGCCGTCAAGACACGGCTGCTCAATGCCAAGGGCGTGAGCGGGAACCAAGTCAAGGTAGTGACTGAAAACAGTGTGGTCTACCTGATGGGGGTGCTGACGCAATCCGAAGCAAATGTCGCTTCCGCCGTTGCCGCAGCAACTGGCGGTGTTGCCCGCGTCGTCATGCTGGCCGAGATCGTTTCTTCCGAACAGGCCAAGCAACTCGACCATCCCGAGCAAAATGCCCAGCCACCTTCGCCCTCCACGCCGACAGGCGGCTCGACCTGATCCAGCACTACGAATGACCGAAAGAAAGGCCCCGCAATACGGGGCTTTCTGCTTTCAGGCGAAATACCCCAAGTCCCTTGCTTGACAAGGCGTCGCAACGATCACGCAAAACATCCCCACCACCATGTCCAAATGAGGTTCTTCTAAGTTGACGGCCACTACAATCAGTCGCAAAATGCGAACCATTATCATTTCTAGTCGTCATTTGGTCTGCAGGTGAGAATGGCCGCTTGTGGGCTGAACAACGGATCACTAGGCTATGTACGTCTGTGTCTGCAATGCCGTAACCGAGAGACAGATCGCGGAGGCTGCCCAGAACGGGGTTCGCCATCTGCGAGACCTGCGCCGCACCCTTGGTGTCGCCTCCGAATGTGGACGTTGCGCACGCTGTGCGCTTGACTGCCTGCGGAGCTGCCATGGCGAAGACACGAGTCCCAGCCTTACGATCCGGAGAAGAGATAATGAAAGGCGACAAGAAGGTCCTGCAGCTGCTGAACAAGCAGCTTACGCATGAGCTGACGGCAATAAACCAGTACTTCCTGCATGCGAGGATGTACAAGAACTGGGGTTTCGATCGGGCAGGCCAGCACGAATATCACGAATCAATCGAGGAGATGCGCCACGCTGACAAGCTGATTGAGCGCATCCTTTTCCTTGAGAGCCTTCCAAACCTACAGAATCTGAACAAGCTGCTGATAGGCGAAAACCTGATCGAGTGCATGCAGGGCGACCTGAAGCTTGAACTCGGTGCCCATGGGGATATCAAGGAGGCCATCGCGTATTGCGAAACCGTGCGGGATTACGTCTCGCGCGAGCTCCTCGAAGACATTCTTGAGGATACCGAGGAGCACATCGACTATCTCGAAACACAGCTCGAACTCGTGGAACAGGTCGGCCTGCAGAACTATCTGCAGTCGCAGATGAAGCCAACTGACGGCTCCTGACCTCGCATGCCGAATGAACGTCTCGCCAAGTGCGGGGCAGAACGTCTACGTCGGACCTGTACCCAGAAATCCGCAGCCAATCGTCGCTTTACGCAAATGCCTCTCGTATCTTGGGGAAGGCGTGAAACTACCCACGTGCCTCCTTTGCTCACGCAGCTTCAAGCTTGGCCATCGAGAGCATCAACCACTTCATGCCGGCTGCACCAAAGTTGATCTGCACCTTGGCATCGGAGCCGGAGCCTTCGGACGAAACGATCACGCCGTCCCCAAATCTCGCATGCCGCACAAGTTGGCCAATGCGAAACCCACCCAGGTCACGCGATTGCGACGAGGCCGTGCGCGGGACTGTATCCCCTGAAACTCGTGAAGGTTCGTAGTACCGGATCGATCCGGGCGACACACGCGGAGTCAGCCACTTCATAAGCGGGATGGGTATCTCGTCAATGAAGCGCGACTTGATTGAGTAGCGTGTCTGACCGTGCAACATACGACTCTGCGCAAGCGAGAGATACAGCCGCTTCCGGGCACGTGTCACAGCCACATACATGAGGCGCCGCTCTTCTTCGAGGCCGTCCTGCTCGACAATGCTGTTTTCATGCGGAAACAGCCCTTCCTCACAACCAGAGAGGAAAACTACGTCGAACTCCAACCCCTTGGCGGCGTGCACCGTCATCAATTGGATCGCGTCTTGACCCGCATCGGCCTGGTGCTCGCCCGCTTCCAGCGAAGCATGCGCAAGAAAGCCCGCAAGAGACGGATCAATCGCCTCCGAAGCAAAATTCGTCACTGCACTGATCAGTTCATCAAGGTTCGCCAAGCGCTCCTCGCCTTCCCGCTCCGCGCGATAGTGCGCGCACAGACCGGATATTTCGAGCACATGATCAACGACTTCGGGCAGCGGCAGATCACGGGTGGCATGGCGCATATCCTCGATCAAGCGAATGAAAGCCGCGAGCGAAGCAGCGGGACGACCTGCTAGATGAGGCACTGCCGCATATAGGCTGGTGTTGAATACACGCGCTGAGTCGGAGAGCAGTTCGATCGAGCGCGCACCAATACCACGTGTCGGAAAATTGACGACGCGAGAGAACGCCGTGTCGTCGTCCGGATTGGCAATCAGACGTAGATAAGCCAGCGCATGCTTGATTTCCTGACGCTCGAAGAAGCGCAGCCCTCCATACACGCGGTATGGAATGCCGGTTGAGAAAAGCTGGTGCTCCAGTACACGCGACTGGGCATTGCTGCGATAAAGCAACGCGATATCGGATCGCACGGCACCGTCGCGGATGAGTTGCTGGATTTCTTCGACAATCCAGCGTGCTTCATCTCCATCGGTCAGCGCCTCATACAAACGAATCGGCTCCCCAGCACCAGCCTCGGTCCACAGGTTTTTGCCCAAACGCTTCGAATTGTTCGCGATGATTGCGTTGGCGGCATCAAGGATGTTGCCGTGTGAACGGTAGTTCTGCTCCAGGCGGATTACATTGCCGACCCGGTATTCGCGCTCAAAGTCGCGCATGTTGCCAACCTCGGCACCGCGGAAGGCGTAGATCGACTGGTCATCATCACCCACTGCGAATACCGCAGCTGGCGACTCACCACCATGGCCGGACAGCAACTTCAACCACAGATACTGCAAACGGTTCGTGTCCTGAAACTCGTCGACAAGAATGTGGCGGAAGCGCTGCTGATAATGCGTGCGCAGCGGTTCATTACGAGACAGGAGTTCGTAGGCTCGCAGCAGTAACTCGGCGAAATCGACAACGCCTTCCTTCTGGCATTGCATCTCGTATTCCTGGTACAGCACTTGGCGCTTCCTGCTCCATTCGTCCCAGGCCTCGACCCCGTTAGCGCGAATCCCGGCTTCCTTGTTGCCGTTGATGAAATGCTGCAGATCACGCGCTGGGTACTTTTCGTCGTCGACGTTCAGCGCCTTAAGCATGCGCTTGATCGCCGCAAGCTGATCGGCCTGATCGAGAATCTGGAAGGTTTCCGGCAGTCCCGCATCACGATAGTGCGCACGCAAGAGGCGATTGCAGAGGCCATGGAAGGTGCCGATCCACATGCCACGCGTGTTGATCGGCAGCATCGCGCCAAGCCGCGCAAGCATCTCCTTGGCAGCCTTGTTAGTGAAGGTGACCGCCAGCACGCTCTGTGGCGAGGCCTGTCCGGTAGAGATAAGCCAGGCAATCCGCGTTGTCAGCACGCGCGTCTTGCCCGATCCGGCTCCGGCGAGAATCAGGGCTGGCTGCGGCGGCAGCGTGACGGCGGCGAGTTGTTCGGGGTTGAGGTTGTCGAGCAGGGCCATGGCGCAGTTCTTCGGAGCAATTTTTGATTTTACCGCCGATGACGCGCCCGCCCTTCGCTCAACATTGGAGCACCCAATGGGCGCTCCAATGCGTGCCTATGCTTTCTTCCGGAAAATCACGTTGTAGATCACCAACAGCAGGATGGCGCCAAGCACCGAGCCAATGAAACCAGCCCCCTGCCCCGCTTGGTAGATTCCCAGCGCCTGTCCACCATAGGTGGCCAGCAACGAACCGCCGACCCCGAACAGGATCGTCATGATCCATCCCATGCTGTCGTCACCCGGCTTGAGAAAGCGAGCAACCAACCCTACGACTAGCCCAATCACAATTGTATAGATCAGACCCATGCGGCCCTCCTGTTCATCATGTTGAAAACGTAGCAGCCTATGCGCTGCGCACCAGTGCGGCCGATTCTGGACGAGACTGGCGATGCGCGATACTACGCCCACGGAGGAGTCGTTTGATTCATCGCAACCAGCAGGCATGCCAGAAATGTCCTGCGCCAGCGCATCGCTAGACTCGGACATCCGGCCACAGGGAGGAGATGAACAACGATGCGAATCCACCGTTATCACCCGCTGATGATCAGCTTCCACTGGCTCATGCTAGTGCTCTTCGTTGTTGCACTTGCGGCAATCGAATACCGCGGAACGCTCCCGAAGGGGGACCCCACAATTGGCCAGATCATGGCAATCCACAAGCAGGCAGGCGTGCTCGTCCTGCTTCTGGCGGTACTCAGGCTGGCAACGCGTGTCTCCACGAATGCTCCGTCCGTAATCGGAGCTTGGGCAATCCAGCGGTTTGCCGCACACGTGGTGCACATACTGTTGTATGTCGTGATGTTCGCTTTGCCGGTCAGCGGCATCCTGTTGTCGCAAAGTGCCGACCGAGCGGTAGAGCTCTTCGGCTGGGTGGTGCCGACCCTCGTGGCACCAGACCAAGCATTGCGCGACATGATCAAACCGATCCACGAATTCGTCGGAAACGCGGTCTACTTCTTGGTGGGTCTACATCTTGTTGCGGTGCTGTGGCATCACTTCATCGCCCGTGATGAGACGCTGTACCACATGGCACTTCGCAAGAATCGCTGACAAGTACCCGTGAGCGCCAATGGCGCGGCAACTCGCCGCGCCCTCTCCTTTCAGTCCAGCGCGAGCGCAGTAAGATCGTGGTCAAGCATTCGCGCCAACACTTCAACGACCAGGGCGTGGTCCTCGCGCTGTGGTAGTCCCGAAACCGTAACGGTCCCGACCACGCCGCAGCCAGTAACGCGGACCGGAAAGCAGCCTCCGTGTGCGGCATAGTCACGTGTCGGCAAACCCATGCTGCTTTCGAGGCTTGATTCGTCGCGCCGCAATTCGAGTCCGACCGCGTAGGAACTGCGGTGCAGAAGTTCGACCACATTACGCTTACGTCGTGCCCAATCAGCATTCACGGGCCGCGTCCCCGGCATGGCAACAAAGAACAACTGCTGCTCACCACGCCGGATGTCGATCGTGACAGCGATATCGTGCGTCAGCGCCGCGTTGCGCAATGCGCAGCCCAGTTCCCACGCAGTAACCTCGTCGAAATGCGGGAACATCAGCACCCGCTCCTGATGCGAAATCCGCAAAAGATCCTGTTCGATGTCCATGTTCTTACCTGCGCCACCGACTAGCGAGCAACACCCTTCGTGTTTTCATTCGGCAAGCGCATGTCGATCCGCGGCAAGAAGCCAGATCCTCCGACCGCCACAACCCGGCCCTCGGCAAAGGCCTGCTGCCCAAGCTCGATCACCCGGGTGACGCGCAGCGCATCCTCGGCCGGCACAGGATTGGCACTTCCATGTAGGATCGCTGCGCGAACCCCTGCGTAGAAGTGCCGGTAGTCACCCGGCACGCCTTCGACATCGCGCTCCTCGCCATGACCATCTCGCCACGTCGTCAGCGTTCCAGGCAGGGTGTCCACGCCCCACCCCGCGTCACCTGGTTGTCGACCGACCTTCATCGCATCCTCCTGCGGATCCAGACCGTATTTGGTGAACGTGCCCGTCGTGCCGTGCAACACATAGCGCGGTCCGACATCTGGCGCCAGCACGCTGCCATGGAGAATTACTCGCAAACTGCCGTAGCGCAGTACCGCGTGGAACCAGTCGTCGGTCAGTGCACCATCCCGTTGCTGCGCGAGATCAAGCGATATGGTCTCCGGTGTTCCAAAAAGCTGGAGGGACTGATCAATCAGATGGGCGCCGAGATCGTACCAAAGCCCGCTCCCTGGAGCGGCTGACTCTCGCCAGCGAGTGCGGACTTCGGGCCGATAGCGGTCGAAATGCGATTCGAAATGGACAAGCCGACCAAGCTGGCCTGATTCGATGATCTGCCGCAAGGTCAGGAAATCGGCATCCCATCGCCGGTTGTGGAATACCGAGAGCAACCGTCCAGCTGCCCGCGCCTTGGCGATCAGTTCGCACGCCTCAGCGCTTGTCAATGTGAAAGGCTTGTCGACGACAACGTGCTTTCCGGCAGCCAGCGCCTTCGCGGCAAGGGGAAAGTGGGTGTCGTTGGGTGTCGGAATCACGATCAGGTCGATGTCCGGGCGAGCGATGAGCGCGTCAGGCGTAGCCGGAATTTCGACGCTCGGCCAGGCACAAAAGACCTTATGCGGATTGCTCGATGAGATCGCGGTCAGCGCCAGACCCGGCACCGAAGCGATCAACGGGGCGTGGAATGTGGCCGTGGCGTAGCCATATCCGATCACGCCGACCTTGAGGGTTTGGGGCATGTTTTTCTCCCGGGAGGAGGCCGGAGGCACATGACCTTCGGCCGGAAGCGTGCCAAAGGTAGAATACGCGTTTCGCCCGAAATCTTTCGAGTTGCCGCCCATGCAGGACAACAAGTACGACCACACCCTAGTCGAAAAAGCCGCCCAACAGCATTGGGAATCGAGCGGGGCCTTCAATGTCGCCCGCGACGACAGCCGCCCGAAATACTACTGCCTGTCGATGTTCCCCTACCCATCGGGGAAGCTGCACATGGGTCATGTGCGCAACTACACGATCGGCGACGTGCTCTCGCGCTCGCACAAGATGCGCGGCTTCAACGTGCTGCAGCCAATGGGCTGGGACGCTTTCGGCCTGCCCGCCGAGAACGCGGCGATCAAGAACGGCGTGCCGCCGGCCAAGTGGACGCGCGAGAACATCGCGTACATGAAAATGCAGCTCAAGTCGCTCGGTTTCGCGATCGACTGGGACCGCGAACTCGCCACCTGCGACGTCGGCTACTACAGGTGGAACCAGTGGCTGTTCTTGCGCATGCTCGAAAAAGGCGTGGCATACAAGAAGACGCAGGTCGTGAACTGGGATCCGGTCGACCAGACTGTGCTGGCCAACGAACAGGTCATCGACGGCCGCGGCTGGCGCACCGGCGCGGTGGTCGAGAAGCGCGAGATCCCGGGCTACTACCTCGGCATCACGCAATACGCCGAAGAGCTGCTCGGCGACCTCGATGAACTCTCCGGCTGGCCCGAGCGCGTGCGCCTGATGCAGGCGAACTGGATCGGCAAGAGCATCGGCGTGCGCTTCGCTTTCCCGCACGAGATTCGCGACGAAACCGGCGCACTGATCAACGACGGCAAGATGTGGGTCTTCACCACGCGCGCCGACACGATCATGGGCGTCACCTTCTGCGCCGTCGCGGCCGAGCATCCGCTCGCCACGCACGCCGCGCAGAACAACCCGGCACTCGCCGCCTTCATCGAGAAGTGCAAGCAGGGCTCGGTGATGGAAGCCGACATGGCGACGATGGAGAAGGAAGGCCTGCCGACGGGCCTCTTCGTCACCCATCCGCTGACCGGCAAGCAGGTTGAAGTGTGGGTCGGCAACTACGTGCTGATGAGCTACGGCGACGGCGCCGTGATGGGCGTGCCGGCGCACGACGAGCGCGACTTCGCGTTCGCCAAGAAATACGGCATCGCGATCGAGCAGGTCGTGAATGTGGCCGGCGAAACGTATTCGCTCGATGGCTGGAAGCCGTGGTACGGCGACAAGGAACGCGGCGTCTGCATCAACTCCGGCGTGCTCGACGGTCTCGGCTACGAAGCGGCGGTCGAGAAGGTCGCGGAACTGCTCGCGGCCAAGGGCATCGGCGAGAAGAAAATCCAGTGGCGCCTGCGCGACTGGGGCATCTCGCGCCAGCGCTACTGGGGCTGCCCGATCCCGATCATCCATTGCGACGACTGCGGCTCGGTGCCGGTGCCGGACGACCAGCTCCCGGTCGTGCCGCCCGAAGACTGCGTGCCGGACGGCTCCGGCAATCCGCTCAACAAGCTGGAAAGCTTCCTCGCCTGCGACTGCCCGAAGTGCGGCAAGCCCGCGCGCCGCGAAACCGACACGATGGACACCTTCGTCGACTCGTCGTGGTACTACGCGCGCTACGCGAGCACCTTCTCCGACAAGGCGATGGTGGATAGCGAGACCAACTACTGGATGACGGTCGACCAGTACATCGGCGGCATCGAGCACGCGATCCTTCACCTGCTCTATTCGCGCTTCTGGACCAAGGTGATGCGCGACCTCGGCCTCGTGACCTATCGCGAACCCTTCGCGCACCTGCTCACGCAGGGCATGGTCCTGAAGACCGCGTTCTCGCACAAGCCCGAAGGCGGCGGCAAGAACTACTACTGGGAAGACGACGTCGACATCGAACGCGGCGCGCAGGGCCAGATCCTCGGCGCGAAGCTCAAGAGCGACGGCACGCCGCTCGAGTTCGAGATGACGACGATGTCGAAGTCGAAGAACAACGGCGTCGACCCGCAGGCGCTCATCGAGAAATACGGCGCAGACACCGCGCGCTTCTTCATGATGTTCGCCGCACCGCCGGAGCAAACGCTGGAATGGTCGGATGCTGGCGTGGAAGGTGCGTACCGCTTCCTGCGCCGCGTGTGGAACTTCGGCCAGCTCTTCGCGACCGAGATCCGCGCGCAGCTGCCGACGACGCGCGAACTCGCGACGGCCAAGATTCCGTCCGAACTCGCCTCGCTGCGCCGCGAGGTCCACCTGCTCCTCAAGCAGGCCAACTACGACCTCGGCAAGCAGCAGTTCAACACCGTAGCCTCGGCCACGATGAAGATGCTCAACGCGCTCGAAAAGGCGCCGCGCGAGTCCGCAGTTGCCGCAGAAGTCGTCGAAGAGTGCTTCGGCATCCTGCTGCGCGTGCTCTCGCCGATCACGCCGCACGTCACGCATGCGCTGTGGCAGGAATGCGGTTATGGCGAGGACATCCTCGCCGCCGCCTGGCCGGAGCCGCTCGACGCGGCACTCGTGCAGGACGAGATCGAACTCGTGCTGCAGGTGCTCGGCAAGACGCGCGGCAGCGTCAAGGTGCCCGCATCGGCCGACAAGGCGGCGATCGAAGCGGCTGCAATCGCTTCGGAAGCGGCGCAGAAGTTCATGGAAGGCAAGCCGGCGAAGAAAGTGATCATCGTGCCAGGCCGTCTGGTCAACATCGTCGTCTGAGGCTGCAACCACGATGAAGAAGCTGATCCTCGCGCTCTGCCTCGCAGCCACGGCCTGCGGTTTCCATTTGCGTGGGCCGCAGCCGCTGCCGTTCGATTCGATCTATCTCGGCATCTCGCCCTACTCCGACATGGGCGCCGACCTGCGCCGCCAGATTCGCGTAAATGGTCGCACCGAAATCGTTGACAAGCCCACCAATGCGCAGGTTCAGCTTCAGGTTATCTCCGATACCCGGGAGAAAATAATCTTGAGCCTCGACACAGACGGTAAGGTGCGCGAATACGAGCTGCGCCAGCGCTTTGCCTTCAAAGTCGTCGACGCCAAGGGCCGTGAGGTGATTCCGGCAACCGAAATCAATACCAAGCGTGAAGTCACTTTCAACGACGGCCAGTTGCTGGCGAAGGAACAAGAAGAAGGTCAGCTCTACCGCGACATGCAGATCGACGTGGTAAGACGGTTGATGAGTCGGCTCGCAAGTGCGCGCTGGCCGCTTCCCGAGGCACCCGCGCAGTCTGCACCCGCCACTAGCGGCTGATGGCGATCCGTCCTGAGCAGCTCGCCACGCAGCTCCAACGCGAGCTCGCGCCGTTATACGTGCTGCATGGCGATGAGCCGCTGCTCGTACTCGAAGCCGCGGACGCCATTCGGGCCGCAGCAAGGGGGCAAGGCATCACCGAACGTGAAGTGCTTGTTGTTACCCAAGGCTTCAAATGGGCCAACCTGCGGCTAGCGGCAGGAAATCTTTCGCTCTTCGGCGACCGCAAACTGATCGACCTGCGCATTCCCACTGGCAAACCAGGCCGCGAGGGAGGAGATGCACTTTCGCGCTACGCGAAGGAATTGGACCCAATTGGGGTGATTTCGCTGATCACCCTACCCCAACTCGACTGGACAGCACGAAAAGCAAGCTGGTTCACGGCGCTCGCAAATGCGGGCGTCGAAGTCGAATGCAATGCACCACCGTTATCCCAGTTGCCGGACTGGCTGGCAAGGCGACTGGGGTCACAGAAGCAAAGCGCACCACGCGACGCACTGGAGTTCATAGCCCAGCACGTGGAAGGCAATCTCCTTGCTGCACACCAGGAGCTCCAGAAACTCGCCCTCCTCTTTGATCCAGGCGCATTGACGCTGGCACAGGTTCAAGACGCTGTGCTCAACGTCGCACGCTATGACATCGAGAAGCTGCGTGTCGCACTACTCGAAGGCGATCCGATCCGACTAGTTCGGATGATCGAGGGCTTAGAAGCCGAAGGCGCCGCACCACCACTGGTGCTGTGGGGCATGGCCACGGAAATCCGAACTCTGGCACTGCTGCGCGCTGGCATGGATGCAGGGCAGCCGCTCTCAGCACTGTTCAAGCGGGAGCGCGTCTTCGATCGCACCAAACAGGCTCTGATCGAACGTGCATTACAGCGGCTCACCGCCAACAGCCTGCGTGTATCGCTCATGCACGCCGCACGCATTGATCGCGTCATCAAGGGCATTGCCGATGGTGCAATCTGGAACGAATTCCTACAGCTCGCCCTACGGCTTGCGATCAAGCCCCGTGCTGCAAAACGTTGAACCTCCTCCTACGCGGCGCTCACCTCACCTGTCCTCAGCTGCAATGCAGTCTCGATAGCGTCGATCTCGGAAGAAGCGCCTACCCGTAGCAGGCTGGCACCGGCGCATCAGGGAAGGTGAGCCGTCGCACCGGCAAGTGCATTGTGCGCCTGCTCTACAACAAGCACGGCAATCGCCCCATGGAGCAGCCCAACCCTCGCGCACGATGTTGCGCAGCCCGATCTCGTATGCCGAGTCGAGTGCCGAAGTCTCGTCGAACGGCCTGATTGTCCGCAAGAAAAGGGTTCAGAGCATCGACGCCCAGCCCTTTCTCCACCCAGGTCGCATCGAAGCATGCCTAGAGTGCTTCGAATCACTCGCGCTCGTCATATTCATGACATGCCCAAAGAACAGCGGCTCTCAGACAGAGCGCGGAAAACCGCCTCATGAAGATCCACTCGTCGCCGCACCGTCACGAACGAAGCGCGCGACAAGGCCGGCTCCCAAAGACCCCGCCAAGCCACACGTCGCCTCACTCCCTTTCCGATACCTTTGGTGACGACTCATTCGCGGGGCTATCAACTGAACTGTGTCACCGCCTTCGTTTTCACAGCGCATTGAGTAGCACACGCTCCTCGCCGAACATCACCAGGAAGCTCTGCAGCGTGGGCTTCCAGTGGTGAATCGCCTTCCAGTTCTTTGACGCCTCACGCACAGTGAGGAACAAAGCCTAGATCGCCGAATCGTCGTTGGGAAACGATGCGCCGATTACGCGTGAGCTTGCACATCACCACATTGAGCAACTCGATCGCGTTGGTCGTGTAGATGACCTTGCGGATCTGCGGCAGGGAATGGAAGAACGGGATGATGATGTCCCAGTTGCCACGCCACAATCGCACTACAGCGCGGTACTTCACGCCCCATTCGGCTTCGAAGGCATCCAGTTCCGCCGCGGCTTCCTCGGCCGTGGCTGGCTGGTAGATGCGCTTGAGCGCCGCAACCACCGCCTTATTGTCGCGCATGACCACATAGCGAAGGCTCGCGCGCACCCGATGCACAGCTGCATGAGCGTTTTCGGGAACACGGCATTGACTACTTTAGGCAGCCCCTTCAAACCATCCATGCTGGCGATGAAGATGTCCAGCACGCCGCGATGCTTCAACTCGGTCAGCACCGACAGCCAGAACTTCGCCCCTTCGTTCTCGGTCAACCACAAGCCCGAGCACTTCCTTTTCGCCGCGCAGATTCACGCCTAGCACCACGTGCGCGCTCTTGTTGATGGCCTGCTTGTTCTACTGCACCTTCACCACGATCCCGTCGAACCACACGATGGGATAGATCGCCTCGGCGGCCGAGCCTGCCATGTGCGCACCTCGTCGAGCACCGCATCGGTGACCTGGGCGATAAGCGTGTGCGAGATCTCCACGCCGTACAGATCCACCAGCGCCGACTCGACGGTGTCAGCACGGGCACGCAGCGTCTCAATATGAAGCTTCCCCACCGTCAGCACCTGTTTGCCGCTCTTGCCATTACGACGGTTGCTACCGGCCCTATCCTCGGCCGACTCATGCCTTTCGTAGCCCAGATGCGCCCGTATCTCGGCTTCCAACGAGCGGTTGATCATGTGCTGGAGCATCTGCGAGTACAGCGACTCCACATCCTTCGGCGCCTTGCAACCGCCGACCAGCTCGTCCAGTTGTTCTGGCGTCAATCCCATGTAACGGCTCCCTGCGGCCCAAAAGGGCCGTCTCGCCTCAAAACCCAGTTACACAGTTCAATTTACAGACTCCCATTCGCCCATTGCAATTCACCACGCCAACGCCCATTCACTCCGTCGAAAACAATTCGACACATTACGCGCCATCCAGAATAGTCCCACATCATGCAAATGAACTTTCGTTGAAAATGACGTATTCAATTACGCAATACTTCGACTCAAATCTTGTCAATTGCCTCAAGAATGCAAACTGAAAATCCTTGGAAAGTTCAGAGAGCGGTCGTGTTTGCCCTGATCGTTCGCGAACTCAAGACACGTTTCGGCGGCCGTTGGGAAGGTGCTCTTTGGACATTGTCAGAACCGTTGGCACACGTTCTGTTCTATGCACTCGCCCTCGGATCGCTTCGCGCATCCAGGCTTCCAAATATTGACTACCCCATCTTTCTTGCAACCGGCCTGCTTCCATTCTTTACATTCCGTACGCTCTCGCTTCGATTAAGCGACGCCGTAAGAGCGAACCGCGCCCTGTTCAACTACCGTCCCGTCAAGCCGTTTGACACATTCATCGCCCGAGCATTTCTCGAGGCCGCCATTAATTCAGCAATTCTCATCATCACATTCCTTATCGTTGCTTCAGAAGGAAGTGCTCACACTTTGATTCCTGACCGTCCACTCGAGTGGATAGGCGTACAAGCAATTCTTCTTTCATTCGGATTTGGAATTGGCGTAAGCCTTTCCGTTGTATGCCACTTTGCACCGAGAATCAGGATGATTATTTCACTCCTATTTCTACCGCTCTACATGCTTTCGGCAATACAGATGCCAATCCAATCACTACCCACGACTTGGCAACCATACCTATTATGGAATCCACTTCTTCACCTATTCGAGATTTCACGAAGCTATTTCTTCCCCGCATATCCTCTTGTAGGAGGACTAACGCTCGCATATCCAGCCAGTGGGGCACTCCTCGCGCTTTCTGTCGGCCTAGCCCTATACCGTGTTCAACGTTTCGCCTTGCTTCGGGAGACGTAAAACATGCTAAGCCTACAAGCGCTCACGAAGTCCTATCCGACACCTCACGGAAGGCGCTATGTATTTCGCAACTTGAGCTTCGAGTTTCCGCAAGACGTCAGTATTGGTCTGATCGGACGAAATGGTGCGGGAAAGTCGACGCTCATGCGCCTCCTTGGAGGCACCGATCTTCCTGATAGTGGACGAATCCTCACAGACAAGCGAATCTCTTGGCCCGTTGGGCTTTCCGGTGGATTTCAGGGTTCACTCACCGGCCGCGACAATGTTCGATTCGTATGTCGTATATATGGCGCAATCGGCACATTGATGGCAAAAACAATTCAGTTCGTTCAGGACTTCGCAGAGATTGGCGAGCATTTTGACATGCCCGTGAGAAGCTACTCTTCTGGCATGCGCTCACGCCTAGCTTTCGGCATTTCTCTCGCGTTCGGATTCGACTACTACCTTGTCGACGAGGCCATGTCTGTCGGCGACGTTCATTTCAAGACGAAAAGTCAAGAAGCTTTCCGTCAACGAATAGAACACTCGAAGTTAATACTTGTCTCACATAGTATGAATGACATAAAGCGGTTCTGTGACGTCGTTGTTCTTATAGATGATGGCATGGCGACGCTCTATGAAAGCGTCGAGAACGGAATTTCAGCCTACAAAGCACTCACCCCAATAGCTTGAAATACATGCTTGGACTGATCACCTGCCGTCGGCTTGCAGCGGCAATTATTCTGCTGCCTATGGCTATATCATCACTCTACTTTCTGCTCATCGCAGACGATCGCTATGTCAGCGAATCGATCATCACTGTTCATCAGGCCGACCAGCCACGCAACAATTTGTCCGGCCTTTCCTCGCTGATCGGTGCTGCCACAGGCAGTTCGCATGAAGACGTTTCCTATCTCCGCCGCTACTTTCAGTCCCCCGATCTCATTGAACTTCTAGATAGGGACTTGGCCGTACGCAAGCACTTTCAAGGATCAACCCACGATCCTCTTCAGCGGCTGGACGAAGACGCGACCCGCGAGGATTACCTCGAATACTACAAGCGTCGCGTCGATCTTCTGTTTGACGAAAATTCGTCGACACTGACCTTGAGGGTGCAAGGCTTCACACCAGAATTCGCGCAACGACTCAATGCCGCGATCATTGCTGCCGGGGAGCGCTTCGTGAACACCTACTCCCGCGACATTGCTAGAGAACAGCTTTCGTTCGCCGAACAGGAACTTGGCAAGGCAGAAAATCGGCTCGTCAGCGCTCGAAAGCAGGTATTGGACTTTCAGGCGGAGCACAAGATTCTCGACCCCATGGCACAAGCTCAGGCCGTGGGCGCTGTCGACAACGAATTACGCGCCAATCTTGTCCGGCTCGAAACCGAACTACGTGGGGCGCTCGGGTATCTCCACGAGGGTTCGTACCAGGTCGTATCACTGCGGGGTCAAATCGCCGCTATCAAAGCGCAGCTCACGACCGAGCGGACGGCCAGCACTACCGGACCTGACTCCCGGCGCATCAACGCCCTCGCCGCGGAGTACCAAGGCCTCATGCAGCGTGCTAGCTTCGCTGAAGGCGCATATAAGTTGGCACTAACAGCCGCCGAAGCGGCTCGCGTTGAGGCAACACGCAAGTTGAAAGGAATGGTGACAATTCAATCACCCACATTGCCACAGAGTGCAGAATATCCACGTCGGATTTACAACCTCATCACGTTACTTCTCGTCTGCGCCTTGCTGTTCTCAATTGCCTCACTGGTCATTGCCACGATTCGTGAGCATCAATACTGACTTCCTTCATGCGCGAAAATTCAATCGCCTCGTTATCTATAGCGATGATGGTCGCTTCGATCACTCCCGCTAAACATGTGTACGCAGCAGAAGCCTCCTCACAGAACATCACACCAATTCACCGCGAGGCAGTCACATTCGGCGCGTCTTCTCCGGTCACGTCTCAGGAAGGAAATCCGCCTGCCATCCCTCCAAAGCCGAACGAAAAGCGATTGGTCTTTGGATCTCAGCTATTTGTCGGAAATTTTTCAGGGACCCCATCCACTGGCTTCAATCCGGATTACGAGTTGACCGTAGGAGACCGCGTGTCGGTTCGGATGTGGGGTGCGTACAACCTCGACAGCACTCAGCCGATCGATCCGCAAGGCAACATATTCCTTCCGAATATCGGTCCGATCCCCATGGTTGGCGTAAAGAACAAGGAGCTTAACGCCCACGTCGAACATTGGGTTAAGCGAACATATCGTTCGAACGTGGGCGTCTATGGTGCTCTCGAAACAGCGCAGCCAGTAAAGGTTTTTGTGACGGGATTCGTGCGTGCGCCGGGCCTGTACGGCGGCCTTTCGTCGAGCTCCATCTTGCACTTTCTCGACAAAGCGGGAGGCGTTGATCCGGATCGCGGCAGCTATCTTTCAGTGGATCTACAGCGCAGCAACCAAACCCGCGCCCATTTTGACCTGTACCGCTTTCTTCTGGACGGCCGACTCGCTTCTGTTCAGCTTCAGGATGGCGACACCCTTGTTGTCGGCTTTCGACAGCACACTGTGGGCGTTTCCGGAGAAGTGCTTAACCCGTATGTCTTCGAGTTCGACCAAGCAACCGTACCGGTCGCCCATGTACTTGCTCTCGCAAAGCCAAAGCCAAGTGCGACCCACGTGTCGATCATCCGCCGAGCCGGCCCAACACAGCGGAGCGAAAGCTACGCGCTAGACCAGATCAGCGACGTAATGATCAGCGACGGAGACGAAATCACTCTGCTCGCTGACAAGTACCCGGAAACCGTTCTTGTCCGCATAGAAGGCGCCCACCTTGGAGCGCGTTCCCTCATTATTCCATATGGCTCTCACTTGAAGGATGTCATGGTGCGAATCAGTGCGTCAGGACAGGCAAACATTGAAGCAATGCAACTGTTTCGACGATCAGTCGCGACACGCCAGAAAGAACTGATCGACATCCAGATCCGCAGCCTGGAATCCTATGCGCTGAGCGCTCGCTCAACAACCAACGAAGAAGCGCAGCTACGCGCTCGCGAGGCTGAACAAATACTCCAACTCATCGATCGCGCCAGAACAATCGAACCGCATGGACAGGTTGTTCTCGCCTCAGAACCCATTCGTTCAGAAGAAATCCTGATGGAGGACGGTGATGTCATTCGAATTCCAGAAATAAGCGCACTGGTTTCGATATCAGGTGAAGTCCGATTTCCCAACACCCTTGTCCATCAAGCCGGTGCCACAGCACGAGAATACATTTCACAGGCGGGCGGGTTTCTACAATCCGACGACGACGCGGAAATCATCGTTCAGCACCAGGACGGCACCATTTCAAAGGATCCAAGAAGTCCATTACGTCCAGGTGACGAGGTTATGGTGCTTCCTACTGTCCGAACGAAATCCATGGAGCTAGCGCGCGCGGTCACCACGATCATCTATCAGATCGCAATCGCTGCAAAGGTCGTACTAGGAATATAACCGAATGCCCAGACTCTTTCTGCAATCAGCCACGGGCTCCATTGCAGAGCGCCTGCGTGTATGGCTGCGGCTTGTCCTGCAATGTCGCCACAAGTGCTTTTCTATGGGACGCGCAACGAACAGTGTGTGCCCGCTTGCGTTCTGCACTATGCGATCGACATTGACACACTCCAACGACTCGCAAAATTCAGAACCGTCGGTTGTGCAAGCCAAACCAACACCAACCCACTGCAAGCTGAAGGTCGCCCACCAGATCGCAAGTTCGACCGACGGATCGCGTCCCTATCGGTCCACCGGGATGGATCCCCAGTTCGTTCTCGACGGCATCCTGAGCCCAGGTTGGTACATGCTCGAAGTGATGCTCGACTCCGAAAGCGTCAATCCTCAAGCACGGGTGTATCTGGACTCAGGAAACGGTTTCTCTCAGGAATGCAGCATGGGGCTTCACCTCAAAACGAGAAAGTTGGGAAAGCGGCTCATCTGGATCGACGCTTCGTCACGACTACGCTTCGACCCGCTCGAGTCTGCCGAGGCGTTTTCAGTCTTGCACTTTCGCGTCATTCGGGTGTGCAGACGCTTCGCCGAGAGCCGGATGCTCCGCAAACTGTGCGCAGTCCATCCATCATTCCGTGGGAAATCAGGAACCGTGGTGCGCTCAATCATCCGCGAGCAGCAAACGCCTGACGAGAGATGGATTGATACCGCGTGGCATCACTATTCGAACGTCTTCGAACGCAGCCATAGGATTGATTACAGAGATTGGGTTCGAACGGTTGAACCACAGTTGGTGCCAAATCGATCGAGACAACAAGTAATTGCTCGAAGTTGGCGTAAGCAACCTCTCATTTCAATCCTGGTTCCGGTCCACAACACGCCCGAATCACTTCTACGCCAATGCGTCGAATCTATACTGGTACAGACCTATGAAAACTGGGAGTTGTGCATCGTCGACGATGCATCGGACGCCTCACACATCAGAAGAGTACTACAGGAATATGAGAGATCCGACGATCGGCTTCACGTCGTATTTCGGAGCCATAACGGTCATATCTGCGCCTCCAGCAACGACGCATTAGATCTTGCAACTGGAAGCTTCATAGCTTTGCTTGATCATGACGACACGCTCGCTCCGCACGCACTCTGGAGTGTTGTCGAAGCACTTCAGAACTATCCAAACGCCCAAGTAATCTACAGCGATGAAGACAAGATCGACACACTCGGCGAACGATCCGATCCTTACTTCAAGCCAGCATTCTCGCGAGAACTCCTTTACGGACAGAATTTCGTCTCCCATTTTGGCGTATTTCGCACCCAGCTGGTTCGTGACTTAGGAGGATTCCGGAAGGGCTTAGAGGGCAGCCAGGACTACGATTTGGTGTTGCGTTGTGCGGCGCAGATCGATGACGAGCAGATTGTTCATATCCCGCGTGTGCTGTATCACTGGCGCATATGTGAATCTTCCACGGCAAGCGACCCAATGAGAAAGCCCTACGCTATTGGTGCAGCTCACCGCGCTCTGGAATCACACTTCGCTGCGATCAATCCGGCAGTGCGCATCAGCGTCACTAGCCCTGGTCTCTATCGCGCCCATTGGCCGCTCCCCGATCCGCAGCCACTGGTTAGTCTGATTATCCCGACTCGAGATGGGTACGAGATCATTAAGCCGTGTATCGACTCCATTCTCAACAAGACGTCCTATGCCAATTATGAAATCCTGATTGTCGACAACCAGAGCACCTGTCGTCGAACCATTTCCTATCTGCATTCCGTGTCCGAATTGCAGAACGTGCGTGTACTGAACTTCGAAGCGCCCTTCAACTATTCAGCAATCAACAACTTTGCAGCAAGCAAGACATGCGGAAAAATCATCGGCCTGGTCAACAATGACGTCGAGGTAATCGGAGCCGACTGGCTTGGGGAAATGATCCGTTACGCGATTCGTCCCGAAGTGGGCTGCGTCGGCGCAAAGCTCTACTACACCGATGGCACGATTCAACATGCCGGGGTGATCCTCGGCCTTGGCGGAGTCGCCAATCACAGCCATCGGCATGCACCTCGCGATGCGAACGGGTACTTCGGCAGACTCAAGATTGCTCATGAGGTATCTGCTGTAACTGGCGCTGCTTTGGTCGTTCGACGTAATGTCTTCGAGGAAGTTGGCGGCCTAGATGAGATAGGACTACCCGTCGCCTTCAATGACGTTGACCTCTGCCTCAAGGTTCGAGCCGCCGGCTACCGCAATATCTGGACACCTCAAGCCGAACTCTTCCATCACGAATCTGCCACACGAGGTCGGGACCAAACGCCAACGGCCGCCGCACGCCTTCTCGGCGAGACCCAGGTCATGCATAGGCGCTGGGGTTCTGCTCTTCAGTCCGACCCCTTCTATCACCCGTTGCTCAGTGATACACACGGGGACTTCTGTCCAGTTGGTGCATTAGCCAAGAAAGCAGAGGCCCGAACTCGCGCGTTTGTCATCTCTCCTGGCGAAGCCCATGTCGCGTGAACAACTTCAATCCCTCGTTTTGGAACAGCGACTGATCGAACGGCTCACAGCTCTTCGAACACCACCCCTTTCCGGTCTTTTCGTTCTCGAATCCGGCGCACGGAACGCGGCGCTCACGGCATTCGCACAATTCGAAGGTGCCAGGCGTGCCGCTGTCCAGCCACAAAGCAACGACGCCGAATTCAGGATCCGAGCGTTGTGCCCGAACGCCGAGATCATTGCCGCAGACGAGGCAATATCCAGCGCCGCATGGGACGTTATTCTTTTCCTAGAAGAGGATTGGAGTCGGCTGCCGAAATGCCAGATCGATAGCCTAGTCCGCAGTCTGCAACCGGACGGCTTGCTGATAATCGAGACCAGTCTTCGTCCAGCCGGGCTCAGCGATCAGCTGCCCGCCCCCCCTTCCGTGGGACAGCATCACCCCTCTCTCGCTCAACTGCGTCAGATCTTGGACGAACACGCCTTCAAGCATCTGGGGGTAAGCATCCGCCGCAGGGAAGACACTTCGGCACGCCACATATTTCACGTACGCCGGAGAAAGCCCTTCGCCTACCTCCTGCTGATGCCTCCGGCATTCGGCAAGAGCACAGTGGCCCGTAACCTATTTGCGCACCCCGGAGTAACGCTGGTGTCCGGCGATCAGACTCTGCAGGACATCGCGTCCGGAAAGATTGACGCAGCCTCAATACATCTTCGAGAGCTTGTGCGCTCAGAATTCTCCCCCCAATGCATCGATCACCTCACGAAGCAGATTTTCTCCAGCGATTTGTGGTGCGCATGGATCGATACGCTTCTAAGTCGCGCCGTAGGCGTAGATGTGGCGATCGACAGCTACGCACCCGCCTCGGAGCATGAACGCGTATGCCGGCATTTACGCAGAAGAGGCTACGCACCTGTTCAACTGCACTGGGAGGCTCCATCTCCTCTCCCTGACGCCCCTCAGAACGGAACTCGTCGTGGCACTAACTTCGCGACCGCATTAGGTTGCACGACCGAGTTGGTACCACCGTCCACATCCGGCTCAAATACCATCGGGCACATTGACGTAATCGAGATCCGCGGAGATCGCCTGTTCATACGAGGTTGGGCTGCAGTCGCCAGCGAGCGTTTGCCAAATGTCATCCAGGTATTTGTTGGAGGCAGGGAGTATCACATCGTTGACTTCGTCGCACACGAGCGCAATGACGTGCGACGCCATCTCGGCTGCACCACGGCACTACTCGGCTTCGAATTCAACATTCCAGTCTCCGGCTTCGATCAGACTCTTTCCATTTCAACCCAGATGCACATCCGTGGCGGCGAAAGCCTTCAGACGCTTGGCACACCGTTCAGCTTCGGAAGCCAAACGAAAGACAGTGCATCAGAAGCCGCCTTTCAAGATACCGACACCGGTCGATCATGAGTTCAAACTCCACACCCCTCAGCGCCATAGTGGTCACTCCGCCAACGAAGACCCCAAAGGCACATACCACCACAGCACCAAGGCACCAAACATCTCTTTCCGAAGCCGTTCAGATCGACTGCCAAAAGACGCCCGTGCTCATCAGTGGCACCAATGGACGCCTTATTGCCGGTCTAATGATCGAACATGCGGTTCGATCCGGCAACCTCATCTTTGTGAGCGGATGGAGCCTGGGGAATGTCCGTCTTGCGTTCACCGCTGAGGGCAGAGAAAAGCTCCACACGGCCCTGCACCGTTTCGCACGAACTGATGTCACGGATCATTTCCAGCTCAATCCGTCTACGTGGCAAGCACCCGGCTTTATTACCGTGCTATTTGCACCGTCGAAACCCAACAGTAGCTCTGAGAAAATCGCACTAGCGGCTAGCCGCGATACCCAGCCTTGGCATCACCAGACGATTCAGATTGACACCCAGCCTGGTGCCCTCAAAACACCGCTCGCACTCCTGCACCGATACCTGCCTGAACTACTACTGGCGTCCAGTCACGACTGCGACGTAATAGCTTTCGAACTTGCAACATCGCTGCCGCCCTCCCCCGGGGAATGTCCTTACGCCCGAGGCTTCATCGAGACTGCCTACTCTTACTCTGGTAGCAGCGTCGGCGCTCTTTCAGGCTGGGCTTTCGGACAATCCGGCATCCGGATCTGGATCGAAGACGGCGACGGTGGTCGCTGGCCTCTCGACACGACTCGCTCCACCGTCACCCGCTATCGACGGGGAGACGTGGCAAAGGCCTTCGCCGACCACTTTGGCCACCACGCGGACCGTAGTGGCGTACTCGCAGCCCTCCCTGGAGTCACCTCTGCCGGGGGGGCAATCAGTATCCGAGCGAGCGACGGCAAGTCCCTCTATGTACTCCATGAGGTAACTTTGGCCGAGAACGTAGGCGATCCCGTACGCACAGCGCAGTGGCTGGCGGGAATTCCATGCGATCAGGAGGATTACATCCCGCGCGTGGAACGAACCGATTGGCGCGTGCTCGGGCCGCTAGTTTCAGCCAGACAAGTGCGGTTAAGCAGGCTCGAAACCAGGATATGGTCATTTGGGACCGCCCCCGAAGACCCTCACGCGAGCATCATCGTACCACTGTACGCACGCTACGATTTCGTCGAACACCAACTCGTTGAATTTGCGCGCGACGACTGGCTACTTGGGCACGCCGAGGTGATCTACGTAATTGATGACCCCCGCCTGATCACTCCGCTACGTGCCACCGCCGACGAACTCTGGCGCCTCTACCGCGTGCCCTTCTCACTCGTTTGGGGAGGAACGAACCGCGGATATTCGGCCGCAAATAATCTCGGCGCCAGCGTCGCATGTGGAAAAATTTTGGTATTTCTCAATAGCGATGTTTTTCCAAAGACCCCCGGCTGGCTCGAGAACCTTGTTCAAACGCTAGACCGGTCACCTGACTTTGGCGCAATTGCCCCGCGTCTGGTCTTTGCTGACGGAGGCATCCAACACGCAGGAATGCGATTCGAGTATCGGTCACAATTTGGCGTCTGGATCAACCACCATCCGTTTGTCGGCCTTGCTTCGGAACTCGATCCAACCAAGATCCTTACCGACATGCCGGCAATAACTGGTGCCTGCTTTGTGACGCGAAGGACTGCCTTTGACACGGTTGGCGGATTTGACACCGGCTACCTCATCGGCGACTTCGAAGACTCCGATCTATGCCTGAAACTGCGTGTGGCTGGATACAGAATCGGCTACGAACCTCGTGTCGAACTCATCCACCTCGAACGGCAGTCATTCAAGTCTATTGGAGACGACACCTTCCGCATGCGTGTCGTGCTCTACAACGCAAGCCGCCACCAGATGCGCTGGCGACACATGCTCGAACAAGTCCCAACATCGAACCGACCCGAGTAAACCCAATGGAACGCATTCTCGTCATTGCACACGCCCATCCCGACTTCAGTCTCGGGGGAGGAGAGATCGCAGCGTACAACTTGTTCAAAGCATATCGTCAGCAGTCCGGCGTCGAGGAGGCATGGTTCTTCGGTCGCGCAGACCGGGGACGCGGAGCATCAGGTCAAATATCGCTTCGGCGGCAAAACGAGTACCTGTGGGAACAGAGTATCGGTGATTGGCTCCGAATGAAAGGCGCGAACAGGGAAGCAACCCTCACATGGTTTGCAGACTTCATTCAGCAGTTGCGCCCAACGATCGTGCATCTGCATCACTACGTGCATCTGGGCCTTGAGATATTCCGGATCATCAAACAGGTTGCTCCCTCAATTCGCATCTTTGTAACACTTCATGAATACATCGCAATCTGCAAAAACAACGGCCAGATGGTCAAGACCAACGGCCATCTATGCTTCCGTGAAACGTACGACGAGTGCGCCAGCTGCTTCCCCGATCACTCTCGGGAAGATTTCTGGATGCGCAAGCAATTCTTTAAGCGCCATTTCGATCTGGTCGAAGGCTTCATTTCGCCGTCTGAGTTCCTCCGCCAGCGCTATATCGAGTGGGGCATTCCCGCGGAAAGGATAGTTGTCATAGAGAATGGTCAGTCAGACGAGCCCCAAGAACCACCGCGCTCAATTGCGGATGGTGAAATGCGAAGTCGATTTGGCTATTTCGGTCAGATCACGCCATTCAAAGGTCTGAATGTTGTTCTCAAGGCTCTGTCTAAGATGCCACGAAGCAATCGAAGGAAGGTTGTCCTGGAAGTACATGGAGCCAATCTCGAATGGCAACCGAAGGAATATCAGGAAGAGATCAAGACGTTGCGCGACCCTCTGATAAAGCAAGGCATCGTTCAGTGGATAGGGCCGTATCAGCCATATGAGCTGCGCACGCGAATGGCTAGCGTCGACTGGGTAATCGTACCGTCAATCTGGTGGGAAAATTCACCAATGGTAATACAGGAGGCATACTCCGTCGGACGCCCTGTCATCGGTTCTGATATTGGGGGTATGGCCGAAAAGATCCAGAATGGCAAGACGGGCTTTCACATTCCGGTAGGAAGTATAAGCGAGTGGGAGAGAATATTCATCCATGCGTCGCAGACAGACGTGTGGACCACCTGCTATTCGTCTATTCGATCCCCTCTCACCCATGCACAATGCGCGTTTCTCCACTTCAGTCTATTCAGCGCAAATCGCTAAGGGTATTTCATGAGCAAGGCGTTTATTCTGGGGCTCCAGAAAGCTATCGAACAAAGGGGCTTTCTGAGTACTGATGAACTGTATTCTCTGGT
>JAVBUM010000057.1:0-14977 GCA_031555325.1 Niveibacterium sp.
ACACTAGCGGTCGCGCGCAAGTTCTTCGAACGGGTCACGATGCAAGAGGACGCGCTTCCATGCCATGATTTCGTCACCCGCGGCGGCGCGAATCGGTTCGAGCGCGGCAGTTGATCTGTAAATGGCGTCCCGTTCTGCCGAAAAACGGTTCAGCCCACTGACGGTGAGCATGAGTCCCGCCAATGCGGCAGCCAGCAGAAGCCCGGTTCCGCTACCTCAGATCACGAGCAGCTTGTTGCGAATGCTCCGCGTGATGAAGCTCGACATACGTTTCTCCATTCTCTTTGGGTCGCGTGTTTTTTGGCATATCGACGCTGGAGAAAACCACTGCAAACCTCGCAAGATGCGCTTTGTCTTTGCTCAGCCAGCCCTTCAAATCTGATGAATCTGCTACCGAGAATCCACTTGCTAGGTACGGGCGGCACTATCGCCGGCATCGCTGCGAATGTGATGGATACAACCCACTACAGCGCAGCAGAGCTCGACGTCGATCACCTCGTCGCGGCGCTTCCCGAAGTCGCCGGACTCGCACGATTTACAACCGAGCAGTTCCTGTCACTCGACAGCAAGGACATGCAACCAGCCGACTGGCTGAAACTGGCTGAGCGCCTGCGCGAGCTGATCAATGGAGCTAGCACACCGGATGGCATTGTCATTACCCACGGCACCGACACGATCGAAGAAACCGCATTCTTCCTTTCGCTCACATTGCCGCGCCGGATACCTATCGTGATGACTGCTGCGATGCGTCCGGCATCCGCACGCTCTGCGGACGGCCCGATGAACCTGTTGCAGGCAATTTCAGCCGCGACCAACCCGAGCCTCGCCACGTTCGGCCCCTTGGTCGCAGCAAACGATCGACTGTGGCGTGCACGCGATGTCACAAAGCGACACACCCACGCACCCGATGCGCTTGGCGGCATCGAAACCGCCCCGATCGCCATGGCGACCGGTACGACGTGGTGGCTATCGCCGCATCCACCCACGCAGGCTGTCGACGCACCGTTCAATGGACGATTGCCTGCCGCCTTACCCGAAGTCTGGATCTTGCATGGCCACGCAGGCGCACCCGCAGCACTCATCGACTTTGCCGTGGAGCATGGCGTGCGCGGACTCGTACTAGCCCTCGCCGGACACGGCAGTGTTCCCATCAGCTGGGAACCCGCGATAACCCGCGCCCTCGCTGCCGGCGTGACGGTCGTACGCGCGAGCAGGATCCGTGCCGGCGCAGTCATGGCGAATGCGAACTACGACGACACGGCACGCGGAACGATCGCGAGCATTGCACTCAGTCCGTTGCAGGCACGCATCATGCTGGCACTCACACTTGCCGACAGCGCGCCACGTAACGCTTTGCAATCGTTGTTCGCGCGCAACTAATTCACGAACAGACTCGGGCGAATCTGACACACCACGCCTCAATCCAAGCTACATCACGGGTTTTTGAGAATTTTCGCCCAGCCCGTCCAGGCACTTTGCGAACAATCTTATTGATTTAAATCAATTTCGCAAACCCGTATAAGGGCGATCGTTGCGCCCGCTGCCGGCCCAACACGGAAGCGTCACAAGACAGCGAATAGGGAAATGCGCCTAACTCCAACAGAGAAAACCTGTTATCCCAAAAAGGGCGCAGACACTTATTCGCCGACCCAACCTGACGGGGAAAGCCTTCGTGGCGAAGCTGGCATTCGCCACGACCAGCGGGTTCACTATCACCGTACCCGTCGGACGCTTCTAGCCCGGCGTCCGACACCCGGATACCCCGGAGATGCGGCATATCGCAATCTCCAGCAGACAAACCAGACGAGACGGCGAAGAAACGCCGCATCAGGAGTCCGCCACAAGCGAACGGCTCCATCAGCATTGCCTACCGCAGAGCACCGCCCTTCCGGCGTCGCTGCCGTTCGATCCACCAGTTCCTTTCAACAGCCAGCACAGGAATGCAGGAATATCCCCGCAAGAAATGTCCACATTCCCGTAGGAACGGCGGTCTGTGATGCGCGTGGATGTGTGGGCGATTGCCTCACGGCAGACGCCCGATACCCATCGCCACACCATGACTATGTGGTGTCAGCCGAGGAGTCGACATGCCCCTTCTCCTGATCGCTGCCGCCTGACTTCACCCGCAGCCTGTCACTCCGCCTCGCTCTTGCAACGGCTTCACGATCTTGGTCGATGATCGAAGATAGTTCCGCACGCGCCTCCTGCGTGGTCTGCATGAGTTGTCCTTCGTCGTGATAGACAGCGTGCTGTCGCCGCAGCAACGCCACATCGTGCTCGGAGAATCGGCGCACGACACGCTCCACATCATCAGCACTCTGCCCGATGCCTGCCAGCGTACGGCGACCCAGATCGATGGATGACAGCAGGGTCTCACGCATCGGATCCTCGACCCCGAGGTCCATCAAGCGATAGGCGTGGAAACGATTTCTAGCGCGAGCGACGATGCGCACGTGTGCAAAATGTCGCCGGACAAGCTCGGCAGTCTTGAGTGAGGTTTCAACATCGTCGATCGCAAGCACAAACACCTTTGCCTTCGCCACGCCGGCCGCCCTCAGAAGATCGATGTGCGACGCATCACCGTAATACACGTGGGTACCGAACCGCCGCATGAGTTCGATCTGCGAGGCGTCGATGTCGAGCGCTGTAAACGGGATATCCTGCGCGAGCAGGAGACGCCCGATCAATTGGCCCACACGGCCGAACCCCGCAATCACCACTGGCGCCTCGGTATCCTCGGGCACCACATCAAAAGGCTTCCGCGGTGCTCGCGCCTTGGCGCGCCGCGTCAGTTCATCGTTGAGAATGAACAGGAGTGGCGCCAGCACCATTGACAGCGCGACGGCAAGCAGGAGTTCATCGATCATTCGCCCACGCACGATACGGCTGTTGTCAAGCAAGGCGAAAATGACGAACGCAAACTCTCCCCCTTGGGCCAAAGCAAGCGCAAGCGGCCGCGCGGTTGCCTTTCCATGCGGCAGGAAGCGTCGCAGCAGGTAGAGACTGAGCGCCTTCAGACCCAGCAATCCGAACGCATAGCTGAAGATGCGTACCGGTTCGGCGAAAACCAGCGAAAGATCAATCGCCATACCGACGGCGATGAAGAAGAGCCCGAGCAGTAGTGTCTCGAATGGTGCGATCGATGCTTCGAGTTCATGCCGGAATTCCGAGTCTGCCAGCAGAACCCCTGCCACAAAGGCACCCAGCGAGCGCGACAGCCCCGCCGCTTCCATCAGCAGCGCCAGACCCAGTGCAACGAGCAGCGACGCGGCCGTGAAGACTTCGCGATTGCCAAAACGCGCCACGTACTTGAACAGCCAGTCAAGGAGCTTGCGGCCAAACAGGACAATGAACAGCAGCACCGTAAGCCCGATATAGGGCCGAACGCCAGCGCGGGCACCGGCAACACCGAGCAGCGGCAGGATGGCCAGCAGCACGATCACGGAAAGATCCTGGAACAGCAGGATGGCAAACGATTCGCGCCCGTAGCGCGATGTCAGTTCACGGCGCTCGGCGAGCGTCGGCAATACGAGTGCGGTGGATGACAGCGCGAGCGTCCATCCAAGCACGACCGCAGCCTTTCCCGACAATCCGGCCGCAAGCGCAACGCCTCCAATCGCAGCACCCACACCCAAAAGCTGCAGGAAGCCAAGCCCGAACACCTGCCGCCTCAACGCCCACAGGCGCGAGGGCTGCAGTTCAAGGCCGATCACGAAGAGTAGCAGCACGACGCCGATCTCGGCTGTATGCAGCAAGCTCTCCGGATCATCCACGACACCAACGCCGGAGGGTCCAATCACGACGCCCGCGGCAAGGTATCCGAGCACCGAACCCAGTCCCGCCCGCTTGAACAGCGGAACAAAAAGGACGGTGAGGCCGAGCAAGATCGCAATCGTAGTGAATGGATTCATGAGGGGTCCCTGTTCTTATGAGAGCGGAGCCCGTCGCTGCCCCCTACCCTTCACCAGTGCAGCCGAGCCTGGAATGTAACCTCGCCATCCCCTCACATCGGGGATTTGTGACTGTGCGCTGCATGCGCCAGCGCTCACGCCTACAGGCAGCCCGCGCCACTACCAGGCGGCCCCTTCGTGGGAACCACCGAGCCAGCACATGCCTGGCTCAAAGACCCGGATCGCTTCCCCCGCCCGCCAGCGCGGCATCAACCACCTTGCGACTCAAGTGGCTCGACACCATTTCTATGAAGCCATAGACGTAACCGCGCAAGTAAGCGTTACGACGTATGCCGATGCGCGTCACCGCCGATTCGAACAGATGCGCCGCATCGATCCGGCCGATCTGGCTGTCGACGCGTGGATCGTAGGCGATCGAGGCAATGATGCCGATACCGAGATCCATCGCCACATAGGTCTTGATCACGTCGGCATCCATTGCTGCAAGGACTACATTGGGCCGCAACCCGCGAACCATGAATGCCTTGTTGACCTGGCTGCGGCCAGCGAATGCGGTGTCATAGGTGACGATCGGGTATTTCGCGATCTCCTCAAGCGTCAGGGGGCTTGCCTTCAGGATCGGATGGCGCGGAGTGGCAATCACGCAGCGATTCCACTGGTAACACGGTAGCGAGACAAGGTCCTCCATCTCGGATACCGCCTCGGTCGCGATGGCGAGATCCGCCTCGCCATCCATCACCCACTGGCAGATCTGCCGCGGATTACCCTGGTGGAGCATGAGCCGCACCTTCGGGTATTTCTGGGCGAACTGCTGGATCACGCGCGGCAATGCATAGCGTGCTTGGTTGTGCGTGCACGCGATGCTGAGCACACCTTCGGATTCATTGCGGAATTCCGCACCCACCTTCTTCAGGCTGTCGATCTCGCCGAGCATCCGCTCCGCAATCGCGATAACTGCGCGCCCCGGATCAGTAATGCCCACCAGCCGCTTGCCGTGGCGCACGAAAATTTCGATGCCCAGCTCCTCCTCGAACTGGCGGATCTGCTTGGAAACACCGGGCTGGGAGGTGTAGAGCGCATCGGCCGCCACAGACACATTGAGCCCGGCACGGACCACTTCGACGACATAGCGCAGTTGCTGGAGATTCACGCTTTCCTCACTGAAAATCCGGGGGACCGAAACGGCTCCAACCCGGGCGGCAGCCACGCCGCTTAATAACGAATGGTTCTTAGAGTCTAACATTCAGCTGCCAGACAGAACTATGGCCGCTGCTACCATCCGCCGCTCAATAGCCTCCCTTTTGCATCATGGAACTGAGCTACAGCCTCGCTGGATTCGTCGTCGGCGCGATCGTCGGACTCACAGGAGTCGGCGGCGGCTCGCTCATGACGCCCTTGCTCGTCCTGCTCTTCGGTGTCCATCCCTCGGTCGCCGTCGGTACGGATCTGCTCTATGCGTCCGCGACGAAATCGGCCGGCACCCTTGCCCACAGTTTGAAAGGCACGGTCGACTGGAAGATCGTGCGCTGGCTTGCCGCAGGTAGCCTCCCAGCTTCCGCGGTCACGCTGTTCGTCCTGGGCCACTGGTTCCCGAACGGGCTGGGCGATGCATCAAGGCTGATCTCCCTGGCACTCGGTGTGGCGCTGGTGCTGACTGCAGTTGCACTGCTGCTGCGCTCGAAGATCCAGAAGTGGTCCCTTGCACACCACGGCGGGGAACGCTCGCCCCAACTGACTGCGGGCCTGACCCTGCTTACCGGCATCGTGCTCGGTATCCTCGTTTCAATTTCCTCGGTTGGCGCAGGTGCGTTGGGTGTCACGGTACTGTTCTTCCTGTACCCTCGCCTGCCCGCCTCCCGGATCGTTGGCACAGACATCGCCCACGCGGTGCCACTGACCCTCGTCGCCGGACTCGGCCACTGGTGGCTCGGCAGCGTCGACTGGCTGCTGCTTGGGAGCCTTCTGGTCGGTTCGCTGCCCGGCATCTGGCTCGGCAGCCACGTTTCGGCCAAAGTACCCGACCGCGTCTTGCGCCCGGCGCTCGCCTGCATGCTGGTGTTCGTAGGTAGCAAGCTGATCGCACACTAAGAAGAGATTTACAGAGAGAGACACAACAGATGTACCGCTACGACGCCTATGACCAGCGACTCGTCGACGAGCGGGTCGCACAATTCCGCGACCAGATGCAACGATTCCTTGCCGGCCAGCTCAGCGAAGACGAGTTCCGGCCCTTGCGCCTGCAGAACGGCCTCTATATCCAGCGCCATGCGCCAATGCTGCGGATCGCCGTGCCCTACGGCCTGCTCGCAAGCCGCCAGTTGCGCAAGCTCGCCGACATCACTCGTCGCTACGATCACGGCTACGGTCACTTTTCAACCCGCCAGAACCTGCAGCTGAACTGGCCAAAGCTCGAAGACGTGCCTGAGATCCTCGCAGAACTCGCGACAGTCCAGATGCACGCGATCCAGACCTCTGGCAACTGCGTCCGCAATATCACGACCGATCAGTTTGCTGGCGTCGCGCCGGACGAAGTCATCGATCCGCGTCCGTTCGCCGAGATCCTGCGCCAGTGGAGCACCTTCCATCCGGAGTTCGCGCTCCTCCCGCGCAAGTTCAAGATTGCGATCAACGCCTGCCGGCACGACCGCGCGGTCGTTCGTGTGCATGACATCGGCCTTGAATTCCTGAAGAACAAGGCTGGTGAGGTCGGCGTGAAGGTTTGGGCCGGTGGCGGCATGGGCCGCACGCCGATCATCGGGGAGGTGGTGTCCGAGTGGGTGCCTTGGCAACACGTAATGACGTATTGCGAGGCGATCCTGCGCGTCTATAACCGCTTTGGCCGCCGCGACAACTCGTTCAAGGCGCGTATCAAGATTCTCGTCAAGGCACTCGGGATCGAAGAATTCCGCCGCCAGGTCGAAGCCGAATTCACCCATACCTGCGGAGGTCCGGCTACGCTCGACCAGCACGAACTTGATCGTGTTGCTGCGCACTTCGCACCGCCCGCCTACGAAACCCTGCCGGCGGTTGACACCTGTTTCGACGCGGCGCGGGAATCAAACCCGGCATTTGCCGCATGGGCGAAGCGCTGCGTGCATCCGCACCGCGTGAGTGGTTACCGTGCAGTGACGTTGTCACTCAAGCCGACCGGCATTGCCCCGGGCGACGCGACCGCCGAGCAAATGGAGATCGTCGCGAACCTGGCTGATCAATACAGCTTTGGCGAGCTGCGCGTGTCGCACGAGCAGAACCTCATCCTCGCGGACGTAAAGTTGAGCGATCTCTTCCTGTTGTGGCAGACCGCGCGTGCCGCGCGGCTGGCAACGCCGAACATCGGTCTGCTGACCGACATTGTCTGCTGCCCGGGCGGCGATTTCTGTTCGCTAGCCAATGCCAAAAGCATTCCGATCGCACAAGCCATCCAGGAACGCTTCGACAACCTCGATTACCTGTTCGACCTTGGCGAGATCGATCTGAACATCTCCGGTTGCATGAACTCCTGCGGCCACCACCACGTCGGGAACATCGGCATCCTCGGCGTCGACAAGGACGGTTCTGAGTGGTACCAGATCTCGCTTGGCGGCTCACAGGGCAACGAAACGAGGCTAGGCCAGATCATCGGCCGCTCTTTCGCTGCCAACGAAGTACCAAACGTGGTCGAAAAAATCATCAACGTGTTCGTCGATAACCGCGAAGGCGACGAGCGCTTTATTGACGTCGTGCATCGCCTCGGTCTCGAACCATTCAAGACGCGTGTGTATGGCGCTACAGTGAAGAAGGAAGTTGCCCATGTCTAATTTCGTCAAGGGCTCGGTGCCGACCACAAATGAATGGACGACGGTCCGTTACCCCGCGGGAATCGAAGAAGAGAAGAAACAAGCTGGCAAGACGGTCGTGCACAAGATCACGGGAACACAAGCGGCGAAAGACGACACGATCGCTGCTTTGGTGATTCCTGCTGGCAAGGTCATCGTGCCGCTGCAGGTTTGGCGCGCACGTCGCGAGGTGCTTGCAGCACGCGTTGCCTCAGGTGAAATCGGTGTGTGGTTCGAAAGCTTCGAGCTCATCGAAGAGCTTGTGGACACGGTCGAGGACATCAATGTCTTCCCGGTCATCGCTTGGGACTTCGTACGCTTCGCCGACGGCCGTGGCTTCTCCGCCGCCGTACTGTTGCGTCAGCGTTATGGCTACCGCAATGAATTGCGCGCCATCGGGGACGTATTGCGTGACCAGCTGTTCTTCCTGCGCCGCTGCGGCTTCGATGCGTATGAGCTGCGCGCTGATCGATCAGTGGACGTCGCGCTGACCGGATTCAATGACTTCGCCGAGCCGTACCAGGCATCGATCCACCTCGACCAGCCGCTGTGGCGGCGTCATGCGCGAGTCTGATCTGAGATGACGACCCTCGCGCTCCCTTTGTTCGCGGCCCCTCGGGCGGGAGCCCACCTCCTTGAGGCGGCTCTGCGGAGACCTGAATGACCCAAAGCACGATTTCCCTCCTCAAGCCAAAGGCGAAGAACCCTACGACCTCGCCGGAACTCACCGACGCACTGCACACAACCGTCGAGATCAAGGCGCGTCGCGCCGCCGAACTGCTGCACGGCGCCGCCGAAGAATTCGGCCGCAACGGCGAAGTCACCTTCGCCAACAGCTTCGGCGCCGAGGACATGGTGCTGACGGACCTGATCCTGCGCGAGAAGCTGCCGCTGGAGATCTTCTCGCTCGATACCGGACGCCTGCCGACCGAGACCTATACGCTGATTGGCGAAGTCGAGAAGCGCTACGACACGCGTCTGAAGATCTACTTCCCGGATGCGACCGCCGTCGAGAACTACGTACGCACACAGGGCATCAATGCGTTCTACGAGTCAGTGGAGCTTCGCAAGACCTGCTGCGGCATCCGCAAGGTCGAGCCGCTGCGCCGCGCGCTTGCCGGAAAGCGCGCGTGGGTCACGGGTCTACGCGCCGAGCAGGCGACGACACGCACTGCACTCACCGTGCGCGAATACGACGGAGGTAACAGACTTGAAAAGTTCAGCCCGCTTGCTGACTGGACCGAAGAGCAAGTCTGGGCCTACCTCCGTCTCTTTGACGTGCCTTACAACGCACTGCACGATCAGTTTTATCCCTCTATTGGCTGCGCGCCCTGCACGCGCGCAATCGCTGTCGGCGAGGACGTCCGCGCCGGACGCTGGTGGTGGGAAAACCCGGAATCCAAGGAGTGCGGACTGCACGTCAAATCGTGAGTCCGACTGAAAGACTGAGCATGAGCACGCTGACCCAACAAACGCTGTCCCACCTCGACTGGCTGGAAGCCGAGGCGATCCACATCCTGCGCGAAGTCGCCGGCCAGACCGAGCGGCCGGTGCTGCTGTTTTCAGGCGGCAAGGATTCGATCTGTCTCTTGCGTCTGGCTGAAAAAGCCTTCCGCCCCGGCCGGTTTCCTTTCCCTTTGATGCATATCGACACCGGGCACAACTACAAGGAAGTCACCGATTTCCGTGACAAGCGGGCCGCCGAACTCGGCGAACGCCTGATCGTCCGGTCGGTGGAAGACTCGATGAAGCGTGGCAGCGTCGTGCTCAAGCACCCGCTCGAATCGCGCAACAAGCACCAATCGGTGACGCTACTCGAAGCGATCGCGGAATTCGAATTCGACTGTTGCATCGGCGGTGCGCGTCGCGACGAAGAAAAAGCGCGTGCGAAAGAACGCGTGATGAGCTTCCGCGACGAGTTCGGCCAGTGGGATCCGAAGAACCAGCGCCCCGAACTGTGGAACCTCTACAACGCGAGCGCGCATCGCGGCGAGAACATCCGCGCCTTCCCGATCAGCAACTGGACCGAGATGGATGTGTGGCAATACATCGAGCGCGAAGAACTCGAACTGCCGTCAATTTATTTCGCGCACAAGCGTCCAGTCGTCCGCAAGGGCGATCTGCTGCAGCCGGTCACGGAGCTCACCCCCGCGAAGGACGGCGACAAGGTCGAAGAACTGATGGTCCGCTTTCGCACCGTTGGCGACATTACCTGCACGGCACCAGTCGAGTCGCAGGCGGCAACAGTGGAAGCAATCGTCGTAGAAACCGCGACGACTACGATTACCGAGCGCGGCGCCACGCGGCTCGACGACCAGACTTCCGAAGCTTCGATGGAGCAACGGAAGAAAGAGGGTTACTTCTAAATCGCCGGCCAAAGAGAGCTACACAGAATGTCCGCAATGGAACACCTCCCGCCCCAAGACAACGGCCTGCTGCGCTTCATGACCTGCGGCAGCGTCGACGACGGCAAGAGCACGCTGATCGGTCGCCTGCTGTACGACACCAAGACGATCCTCGCCGACGCGCTCTCCGCGATCGAAAAGACCTCGAAGAAGCGCGGCCTCGAAGCGGTCGACCTCTCGCTGCTCACCGACGGCCTACAGGCCGAGCGCGAACAGGGCATCACGATCGACGTCGCCTACCGCTACTTCTCGACCGGCACGCGCAAGTACATCATCGCCGACGCCCCGGGGCACGAGCAGTACACGCGCAACATGGTCACCGCCGCATCGACCGCAAACCTCGCGATCATCATGATCGACGCGCGAAAGGGTGTGCTCACGCAGACCCGCCGCCACAGCTATATCGCGCATCTGGTCGGCATTCCGCATCTGGTCGTCGCGATCAACAAGATGGATCTCGTAGGCTATGACGAAGCCGTGTACGAGCGCATCCGTGCCGAGTACAAGGCCTTTGCCGACAAGATGGGCCTCACGGCCAAGGGCTTCGACGTGCGCTTCATCCCGATGTCCGCCCTCGTCGGCGACAACATCGTCGAGCGCGGCGAAGCCATGCCCTGGTACAAGGGCCCGACGCTGCTCGAGATCCTCGAATCCGCACCGGCCGCCGGCCAGCACAACGGCAAGTCGGCGACCGAAGGCTTCCGCTTCCCGGTCCAGTTCGTGATCCGCCCGCAGGCCTCCGACAACCCCGAACTGCACGACTACCGCGGCTTCGCGGGTCGCGTCGAATCGGGCACGGTGGCGAAGGGCGACGCGATCACTGTCCTGCCCTCCGGCCAGACCTCGCGCGTGAAGGCCGTGCATTCGGGTGGCATTGAACTGCCGCGGGGCCTCACCGAACAATCGGTCACGTTACTGCTCGAAGACGAAGTCGACGTCTCACGCGGTGACATGATCGTGAAGACCGACGAAGCACCCGAACTGACGAAGGCACTGCACGCAATGGTCTGCTGGCTTTCCGAGACGCCGCTCTCGCCGGCCCGCACATATCTCATTCGTCATACAACGCGCACTGTAAAAGCGAAGCTAGCGGGGATCCAGTGCAAGGTGGATGTGAACTCCCAGGAGCACACAGACGCCACTCAACTTGCAATGAATGACATTGCGGAAATCACGTGGAAACTCGCAGCACCCGTTTTTGCAGACTCTTATGGCAAGAACCGCGCAACGGGAGCGTTCATTGTGATCGATGAGAGCACGAACAATACCGTTGGTGCAGGAATGGTCGTCTGAGCCTGACCACTTCGCAAAACGCAAAACGCCCGACTCCTAGAGCCGGGCGTTTTGTTTGGAGAAGCGCGCCCCCTCAGTCCTCAGCAAAGGTCGCCAATGCCGAGTCAACCTCAGCCCGATTGACACCTTCTGCCAGCACTACCGGAGCATCGGCCGGCAAGATGCGTTCGTTCCTGAGCCGCCCCACCCATTGCCCGGCATCCCGCCCTTGCGCAAAGCCAGTGCTCTGCAACAGCAAGCGCCCTTGGGCATCGGAGAGCTTGAAGTAGAACAGCCCATCCGACTCACGGTACTGCTTGAACACCGCTTTCTGCGGCGCTGCCTTGGCCTCGGTTCTCTGCGCAGAAACAGGCGTCGCCACCATGGGCCGTAAACCAACCGCGCTGCGCAGCTCCGCTAGGAACGGTGTCGCAATCCCCCTCGCCTTGCGTGCACCTTCTTGCAGGATGATCTCGATCTTCGCCGGTTCGGCAATCAACGCTTCGTAGCGCTCTCGCATCGGCGCAACTTCGCGCTCGATCTGGGCAACGAGCCGCTGCTTGGCTTCGCCCCAAGCCAGACCATTGCGCAGCTCGGCGCGGAAGATCTCGCGCTCCTCTGGCGTGGAGAATGCATCGTGGATTGCGGTCAAACTCGTACCGTCCGGATCCTTCGGTTCACCTGGCAGACGCGAATCGGTAACGACACGCGCAACCGCCTCACGAAGGCCTTTGGCGCCACCATCGAAGAGTGGAATGGTGTTGTCATAGCTCTTCGACATTTTTCGACCGTCTAGACCGGGAAGTGTAGCAACCTCTTCGTCGACGACGACTTCGGGCAACACGAAGAGCTCGCGGTCCTTACCAAACAGGTAATTGAAACGCTGCGCGATGTCGCGTGCCATTTCGAGGTGCTGTACTTGGTCGCGACCAACCGGCACCTTGTTCGCATTGAACATCAGGATGTCCGCCGCCATCAGGATCGGGTAGCTGAAGAGCCCCATCGTAACCCCGTCATCCGGCTCAGCGTTGGCAGCGTTGTTGGCATCCACTGCAGCCTTGTAGGCGTGCGCCCGGTTCATGAGGCCCTTGGCCGTCACACAAGTCAGGAGCCACGCAAGCTCGGGGATCTCTGAGATATCGCTCTGGCGGTAGAAATATACCCGCTCGGGGTCAAGACCCGCTGCGAGCCACGTTGCAGCAATCTGGAGGCGCGAGCGTTCGATGCGCGCTGGATCGTCGCACTTGATCAGTGCGTGAAAATCGGCAAGGAAGAAGAAGCTATCGACATCCACGCCACGACTGGCGGCGATCGCCGGACGAATCGCACCGACGTAGTTGCCAAGGTGTGGGGTACCGGTTGTCGTAATGCCGGTGAGTACGCGTAAACTCATTGATACACCTTCGTCCGATGCGGAAAAACAAACGTTGTAGTGTAGCGGCAGCCAGGCACATTTGCGTCCAACTGCAAGGCCTTGCCTCCACTAGCGCCAGCAATTCGTGGATGTGCGAAAACGGCTTGGTGCCCAACTCATCAGATCTACCTCCAGGAAAGAGCTCCGGGCGATCAGCAGAGGCCGACAAGAAACCCACCGACCACTCATGTCAGGACGCGGTCACCGCATTTCCCGTATTCTTTCGGGCTCCGCTCATCCGGCGTTCTCGCCGCAACCTGGACAGGACTACCAGTGAAACGCTCCATAACCGCCATCGCGCTTGCCCTCGCCCTCCCTTCTGCAATCGCCGCCGACATGACTGACGATCAGAAGGCGCTCTATGCGGTTGGTGTCGCGCTTGGCCAGCAAACTGCCGTATTCAGCCTCACGCCAGCCGAGGCAGAATACGTCAAGAAGGGCTTCACCGATTCACTTGCTGGCGCCAAGCCAGCTGTGGACCTCGAAACAGTACGGCCGAAAGTTCAGCAACTGCTGGCGTCACGCCAAGCTGCGGCCGGCGAGAAGGCCGGTGCTGCAGGAAAAGTCCAACTCGAGAGGGCCGCCGCAGAAAAAGGTGCGGTGAAGACACAGTCAGGCCTCGTCTACCTTTCCCTACGTGAAGGCAAGGGCGCTTCGCCTACGGCAAACGACACAGTGAAGGTCAACTACCGCGGCACGCTGCCCGATGGCAGGGAATTCGACAGCTCCTTCAAGCGCGGCCAACCTGCCGAGTTCCCATTAGGAGGCGTCATCCGCTGCTGGAGCGAAGGCGTGACCAAGATGAAGCCTGGCGGCAAGGCGAAGTTGACCTGTCCGCCGTCCATTGCTTATGGCGACAAGGGCGCTGGCACCGTCATCCCGCCAAACTCGACGCTTACTTTCGAAGTCGAGTTGCTCTCTGTTACCTCTCCGGCTGCAGCAGCTCCGGCCAAGCAATAGCCGACCAACGGCACGATTCACAAGGCCGCCCGCGCTGACTGCGCCGGCGGCCCCTTTATTGTCGGCGTCAAAACCTTTGAACAAATAGTCCATGGGCGTGGCCCAAGTTGCGGCCTCGACGACGTCTTACACTTCGCTGCGCGTCGCACGCAGTCTGCCAGCGAACGGACACAGCTCGAGGTCGACCAGAGAACTTCTGCGGACACAAGTGACCCGCCGGGAACCAATTCCTGAGTGATTCAGTCGGAAATACGAGGGAGGTGCCATGACTGAGCGCTCCAACGAAAAATTCACTCACGAGCGAATTCTCCAGATTCACTCTTGGTCTCCGCGCCTTGTATCTTTCAAAATCAGCCGCCCACGCGGCTTCCGCTTCATCCCGGGACAATTCGCACGCCTTGGTCTCATCAAGCCAAGTGGCGGGACGGTGTGGCGCGCATATTCGATGGTCTCCGCAGCTTGGGATGATCATCTGGAGTTTCTGTCGATTTTGGTACCGGAAGGCACTTTCACCTCGATCCTTGCCAATCTTGGCCCCAGCGATGAGATCCTCTTGGACAAACAAGCCCAAGGCTTCTTCACCACCGATCGCTTCTCCGATGGCCGCGATCTATGGATGCTCGCAGCCGGTACCGGCCTTGCGCCGTACCTCGCAATTCTGTTGGAACCGCGAACCTGGGAACGTTTCGAACGGCTGCTGCTGGTACATAGCGTTCGCCAACCGGCCGACCTTGCTTATCGCGAGGAAATCGCAGCACTGCGCGCGACCCCCCTATGGGAAGAGCATGATGGACACCGGCTCCAGTATCAGCCCGTCGTCACACGCGAGAACTTTGCTGGAGCGCTGAACAAACGAATTCCAATGCTTCTGGCTGACGGCAGTCTCGTCAAAGCTCTGAACTGTGAGCTGAGCCTTGAAGCCAGTCGATTGATGATCTGCGGCAGCCCCCAGATGGTCGAAAGCACGCACCGACAGTTGATGAATATGGGCTACCGCCTCAGCCGCTTATCGGCGCCAGCGCAGCTTGCCGTCGAAAATGCTTGGTAAACCCGAGGCGCACTAGTGTCGTGAGTTAAAAGTTTATTGAACAAACAGCTCTGTTGACGGTCATATGCCATATGACTGTCAGGAGGGTGCGCGATGGGCAGGCCGAAGGCGGAGATTGTGTTGATCGATGGCGAGCGCGAGCAACTTGAAGC
>JAVBUM010000098.1:0-14287 GCA_031555325.1 Niveibacterium sp.
TGCAAAAAACCAAGTTCCTCTTCCGCCGAAAAAAAATTGCGGAACTGATCGGCATTGCTTTGCCACTGGCCTTCATGGCGATTCCCGCCCAAGGTGACGACACCGACCTGACCAACGTACCTCTGACCATCCAGACTACGGTCACGGCGAAGCCAAACCTGATGTTCATCCTTGACGACTCAGGCTCCATGGGCTGGGACTACATGCCCGATGCACTCGGCGCATCCTACAACTGGTTCGGCTACTACTCTTCACAGTGCAATGGCGTCGCATTCGATCCAAATACGCCCTACCCACCACCATTGAAGGCGGATGGCTCGTCCTACGACAACATCACCCTCACAGCAGCGCTTGATGACGGCTATAACACCAACTCCGGCACCACGAACCTCAAGAACAATTTCTACTACACATATACAGGCACTGAACCAGCAATGAGCTGGACCTACAATGCCGCCACCAATGGGGTCATCACAACCACAAACTTCTACCAGGAGTGTGCGACAAGAATTGATCAAGCCAAGGGAAAATCGGCAGTACCCACTGATTTCAGCGCTTCCCTCATCTTTACGAGGGTGCTTGTAAAGGACCTTACAGCTGAGGCAAAACAAGCGTACGCGAACTGGTATTCGTACTATCGAAAGCGCTACCTGCTGATGCGCACCGCAATGGGTCGCGCCGTCTCGGGTTTGAATGATGACTACCGTGTCGGCTTTTCGAAGATCAACAGCGAAAGTGTTACAGATAACGTGGGTCACTTCCGCGACGTCAAAGACTTCGACGCCACCCAGAAGGCGAACTTCTACAAGAGTCTCTATGGCGCGTCGCCAGGCAACAACACGCCATTGCGCGCAGCGCTCTCCCGAATTGGCCGCTACTACGCCAAGAAACCTTCAACGCAAGCGTACGATCCCGTGCAGTACTCATGCCAGCGCAACTATGCGTTGTTGTCCACCGATGGTTACTGGAACGACGCTGCTGGCTTCAAGCTCGACGGTACCGCTATAGGTAATCAGGACGGCGCCGAAGAAAGACCGATGTTAGACGCTTCAAACGCCACAAACACTCTGGCCGACGTAGCGGAGTACTACTACAAGACCGACCTGAGGACACCCGAGCGCAGTAATTGCACGTCTACGACCTCGAACGCGAGTGTGTGCGAAAACACGGTGCGCCCGACTGAGAACGACAAGGCCACCTGGCAGCACATGAATACCTTTACCATCGGCCTTGGTGTGAGCGGTCTGCTCACCTACGATCCGAACTACCTCACGCAGACTACTGGCGCGTACGTCGATCTGAAGAACGGTACGAGGAACTGGACAGACCCAGGAAACGGCAGCAACGTACGAACCGTCGACGACCTCTGGCATGCTGCCATCAACGGGCGCGGTCAGTATTACTCAGCGCTCAATGCCACCGCATTGAAGGACGCGATCAATAGCGTCATTTCGTCCATTCAGGCAAAAACAGGATCTGGTTCGGGGGTCGCAACAACCTCACTCGAAGTTCTACCTGGCCCCAACAACCAGGTGTTCTCGACCCACTACAGCATTCCATCATGGACCGGCGACATCCGGGCGTACACGCTCGACGGTGACACCGACGAGATCAGTGGCAGCCCCACATGGTCTGCCCAAGCCGCGCTGGATAGCAGGACAACCGCACGAACGATCTATTTCCGCAATGCCGCAGGCACACTGCAGAGCTTTGAATACGCAAACCTAAGTGCAACGCAACAGGCCCATTTCAATAATTTTTGTACAAGGGCCCTGATACCGGATCAATGCCCGAAGCTGAAGGCCGCGGAAACAAACACCGCGAACGATGGCACGAATCTGGTTAATTACCTGCGGGGTACCCGCGACCACGAGGCAATAGCCACAGGCAGCACCGTGTCAATCTTCAGACCACGCGAACACTTGCTCGGCGACATGGTCGAGAGCCCTGCAACATTCGTTGGTGGCCCACCGTTCATGTATTCGGATTCCGGATACGCCGATTTCGCCTCAACCCAGGCCACAAGAAAACCCACGGTTTACGTTGGTGCCAACGACGGCATGCTGCATGCCTTCTCGGCCGACAGCAGCGACGGCGGTACAGAACTCTGGGCTTATGTTCCTGGACAGATCATAGCCAATCTATACAGGCTGGCCGACACCGGGTATAGCTCACGGCATCAATATTTCCTTAACGGCCCCGTGGTTGTCGGCGACATCCAGGTTGGCTCAACATGGAAGACGATTCTGGTAGGCGGCTTTGGAGGCGGCGGGAAAGGCTATTTCGCGCTCGACATCACCGATCCGGAAAATCCGTCATCACTATGGGAGTTTACCGACGCAAACATGGGTTACTCCTTCGGCAATCCGATCATCACCAAGCGTACAGACGGCACCTGGGTTGTAGCCGTGACCTCGGGGTACAACAACAATGTCGTCAAAGGAGACGGTAAGGGTCATTTATATCTTCTCAACGCCAACACCGGTGCCAAGCTCGTCGATATTTCGACAGGCGCTGGCAGCACAGCCATTCCCAGCGGGCTATCAAAAATCAACGCTTGGATCGACGCCGCAACTGACAACACTGCCAAACGATTCTACGGGGGCGATCTCTTGGGCAATCTTTGGCGCTTCGACACTGAAGATCTGGTCCAACCCAAGAATGCGGCTCTCAAACTTGCAACCTTGGAGGTTGGCGACAACGCGCAGCCGATCACAATCAAGCCCGAATTGTTCGAGGTTCAAGGAAAAGCAGGAGTGGCCATTGCGACGGGGCGCTATCTCGGCGTAGGTGACATCACCAATGAGGTACAACAAACCGTGTATGCCCTGGAGGATTCACTGACCAGTACCTCGGGTTGGGGAAACCCACGAGAATCGTCTTCAGTGAAGGAAAAGACCATCACGCTCGATGAGGTATCAAAGACCGGAAAAATCGACGGTGCAGCAATAGACTGGGCCGAATCAGGCGGTTGGCGCGTTGATCTGCCGCACAGCAAGGAGCGCGTCGCCATTGATATGACAGTGCAATATTCGACACTTGCAGTCTCCAGTATCATTCCGAATGGCGACGCCTGTTCATCTGGCGGGTCTTCATGGATCTATTACTTTGACCTTCGCACCGGGGCCGTGGTCGCAAAAGAAATCGATGAAAAAGAGCCGATTGTTGGCAGGACCTGGAAGAAAAAAGGAAAGAAACTCAGCCTATTGATTCAGATGGGCGACGGTAATCCCGAAGAGGATGAGCCACCGGAAGAATCCGATCACAACGCGTCGAAGACGAACCGTACGTCATGGCGCGAGCTAGTAGATTGATGCTGTGACGTACCCGATCGACGCGAGTGATCTACGCAGCATGCCAGGGGCAGGCCGCCGGTCCCTGCGGTATTGCGTGCTCGCGTCGATCGCGCTTCATCTGTTGATTCTCGGCAGTACGATTTCCCCACCAACGGAAGGCGCTCTACGTGGTTCGGCAACCGCGGGCACGATCCGGACGCACCTCGTCGCCCGGACAGCCCCAAAAACCATCCCAAGAGCCGTCCCTGCATCACCCGCCATCACGACGACATCACAAATAGCGCCGACAGAGCAGGCGCAGCCTCAACCAGTGCGACACGCCTCACAGGCCACCGGGGTGATTGTCGAGGAAAGCGTCCACCCGTCAGAAGCCGATGCTCCCACAGCCCTCTCTGCTCTACCGGAAGCAGACGACGGCTATCTGCCGCGGCGCTTCCTTACTCGTGCCCCCGAGCCGCTCGAACCCGTCATCATCTCCTCTCCGGTTTCGGATGCTCCCGCAGGTCGCTATGCCGGCGTTCTTTCGCTATTCATCGATGAATTCGGGCGTGTCCAGCAGGTTCGGGTCGAGACAACGGCGCTACCGCCCGAAATGGAAAACGCCGCTCGTGCGGCGTTTCTGATGGCGCGCTTCACGCCGGGCGAAGTGGATGCGCATCCTGTACGGGCAAAGCTCCGGATCGAAGTCGTTTTCGAACACGTTCCGCCGTGGCAGGAAAACGCGCCGGGCGACGCATAGCAGGCTCAGCCGAGCAGACGCTCGATTTCACCCTCAAGTTCTTCCGGCTTGGTTGCCGGCGCATAGCGCTCGATTTCGTTGCCGTCTCGGCTGATAAGGAACTTGGTGAAATTCCACTTGATCGCCTTGGTGCCGAACAACCCCGGCGCTTCCGACGTGAGGTAGCGATAGAGTGGATGCGCACCTTCGCCGTTGACTTCGATCTTTTCCGAGAGCGGAAAACTCACGCCGTAATTCTTCTCGCAGAACGCACCGATCGCGGCAGCATCACCCGGCTCCTGCTTGCCAAATTGGTTACACGGAAAACCAATCACCGCCAGTCCTCGGGGCGAGTACTTGCGGTGCAACTGCTCCAGCCCCGCGTACTGCGGCGTGAAGCCGCATTCACTCGCGGTATTGACCAGCAACAGCACACGTCCCTCAAAGCTCGCCAGATCGAGTGGTTCACCCACAAGAGTACGCATCGAAAAGCCGTGGATTGTGGCGCGCATGGAGCTTTTCCTATTCGGATTCCTCGATCCAGGCGGCCTGGATCGCTTCCAGGATGCGCTCACCGCAGTGCTTCGGATCATCATCGAAGTCCGGTAATTTGAGTACCCAGTTCATGAGATCTACGAAATTGATCCGTGTCGGATCAACGTCGGGATACGTATCCGCCAATTCTTCGGCAATACGCTGCACCTCGGTCCACTTCATCGCTTGCCCTCGCTGACCATGTTGATCGTGTAACGCGGAATCTCGACCACCAGTGGTGTCTCGCCGACGATTGCTTGGCAAGACAGGCGCGAGTTCGGCTCCAGACCCCAGGCCTTGTCGAGGAGGTCTTCTTCGATTTCCTCAGCCTCATCGAGACTGTTGAAGCCTTCTCGCACGATCACGTGGCAAGTCGTGCAGGCACAAGACTTCTCGCAAGCGTGTTCGATTTCAATATCGTTGGCCAGCAAGTTGTCGCAAATGGATTTTCCCGGTTCCGCTTCAATCACCGCACCGTCGGGACAAAGCTCGACGTGCGGCAGCACAATCATCTGGGTCATCTTCAAACTTTCAGTTCGTCCACACGGTGGCCCGCAAGCGCCGCGCGGATCGTCTTATCCATTCGTCGGCCAGCAAATTCCTCGGTTGAGCGATTGAGCGCGCCAATGGCTGTCTGAATCGCCGCCGGATCATCGCCAGCCGCCGCAGCCTGGAGGTCTTCGATCGCACGATGGATCGCGTCGCACTCTTCACACGACAGGAGGCCGCGATCAGCATCGAGTGCCTGGTGCACGGCTTCGATCAATCGTTGTGCCTCGACCTGCTGCTCACGTAGCGCACGTGCCTTCATATCGTCGGCGGCATTCTCAAAACCGGCCTTGAGCATGGCGGCAACTTCGTCATCAGACAGGCCGTACGACGGCTTGACCGCGATCGACGCCGTCACGCCAGAGGACTGCTCAATCGCCTCGACAGACAGCAGACCATCGGCATCAACCTGGAAAGTGACGCGAATACGCGCGGCGCCGGCGGCCATCGGCGGAATCCCGCGCAATTCAAAGCGAGCGAGCGAACGACAGTCGCGCACGAGCTCGCGTTCACCCTGGACGACGTGGACGGCCATCGCTGTCTGACCATCCTTGTATGTGGTGAAATCCTGCGCCTTCGCGATCGGAATGGTGGAATTGCGCGGAATGATCTTTTCAACCAGTCCGCCCATGGTTTCGAGACCGAGCGACAACGGAATCACGTCAAGCAGCAGCCAGTCCTCGTCATCCGCACGGCGGTTGCCAGCCAGCACATTGGCCTGGATCGCCGCGCCAATGGCAACAACCTTGTCAGGGTCGATGTCGGTCAGCGGAGCCCGGCCGAAATAGCGCGCCACCGACTCGCGGATCTGCGGCATGCGCGTAGCACCACCGACGAGCACCACACCCTGCACGTCCTCGACACCGAGATTCGCGTCGCGCAAAGCCTTGCGCACTGGCACCAGAGTCTTCGCAACTAACGACGCTGTCAGTGTTTCCATCGTTGCGCGGGTGAGTTCGCAATCGATTTCGGCGCCATTCGACAGCCTCACCCGCACGCGTTCGGAAGTGGATTTCGACAACACTTCCTTTACGCGCCTCGCCTCGACAAGAAGCGCACGACCATCTTCCGGGCCAAGCTCGTCCGTGTGGGACTGCTCACACAGCCACGAGGCAATAGCCTGATCGAAGTCATCACCACCAAGTGCGGCGTCGCCACTGGTGGCGAGCACTTCGAATACGCCCCGGGTCAGGCGCAGGATCGAAAGATCGAACGTCCCGCCACCAAGGTCATAGACTGCATAAACACCCTCGGCCTCATTATCGAGACCGTATGCAATAGCCGCTGCCGTCGGCTCGTTGAGCAGACGCAGTACGTTCAGACCCGCAAGCCGTGCTGCATCCTTGGTCGCTTGACGCTGGGCGTCATCGAAATATGCCGGCACGGTAATGACAGCACCTACCAGATCCCCGCCGAGCGAGGCTTCGGCCCGCGCCCGCAGGGTCTTGAGGATTTCCGACGAGACTTCGACGGGGCTCTTCACTCCAGCGGCGGTGCGAATACGCACCATACCCTCCCCGTCAACGAAGTCATACTGCTTCTTCGCATGAGGTTCGAGGTCGTTGATGCCGCGCCCCATGAAACGCTTGACCGAAACAATGGTGTTCTTTGGGTCGCGAGCCTGATGAGCCGCTGCGTCGACACCGGTTTCGGTCGAACCATCGGCATGGTACCGAACGATGGACGGCAAGAGGATGCCGCAGGTGTCACCCGGCAAGCATTCGGGAAGGCTGTGGCGCACAGTAGCCACAAGGGAATGGGTCGTGCCAAGGTCGATACCGACCGCGTGCCGGTGTTCGTGCGGAGCGGTCGATTCACCCGGCTCGGCAATCTGGAGAAGAGCCATCAGTTTTCCAGTACTTCGATCGCGCCGCCGATTTCTTCCTGCAGGCGTTCGAGAAACATCAGTTGACGCACCCGCCCGCTGGCGGCCGCGTAATCATGACGCTCATCGAGATCCTCAATGAGCGTCCTTTCCATGCCACGCGCATCACGCCGCACTTCGCGCAGCAGGCCGTCGAGCGTGTCCACATCGCCTTCATCACGGGCCTCTTCGATCGCTTCACGCAGCACTATCTGACGCATCAAGAAATCCTGCGGCATCGCGGTGTTCGATTCGATCTGTGGATCGTGGCCGGTCAGTTCAAGTAGATAGCGCGCGCGCGCCAACGGGTTACGCAGAGTACGGAATGCCTCGTTGGCGTGCGCCGCCCATTGCATCGAAACGCGGCGCTCGTTTTCGGCCAAATGCGCGAAACGATCGGGGTGCACACGCCCCTGGACTTCGAGATAGGCGGCTTCGAGCTTCGCGGGATCGAGCGCGAAGCGTCGGGGCAGATGAAACAACGAAAAGAAATCACCCAGGGTCGGATGAAGGTTCATGCTGGATCACTCATCGCATCCCGCCGGCCTTCAAACGGCCAGAAAAACGGGTAGCGGGCCAGTGCAATCTGGCCCGCGGCTAGGTTTGCGGCAGATCCCGCCGCGAGCGACTTAAGGTCGACACGAGAAGTGCAGCCGTGCATGGATACGGCAAGCATTACCGTTCCGAAATCAAGCCGTGCAGCAGGGAAATGCACAAAAACTGGTCAGATAGTGAAGCTCTCGCCGCACCCGCACTGATCCTTGACGTTCGGATTATTGAACTTGAAGCCCTCGTTGAGGCCTTCACGCACGAAGTCCAGTTCAGTGCCTTCCAAATACGGCAGGCTCTTCGGATCAATCAATACCTTGACGCCAAAGCTCTCGAACACGATGTCTTCAGGCTCGGCTGCATCGGCGTATTCGAGCTTGTAGGCCATGCCCGAACAACCTGAAGTCTTGACACCCAGCCGTACACCGAGGCCCTTGCCGCGGCGGACGATGAAGTTCGACACATGCTTCGCAGCGCGTTCGGTCAGCGTGACAGCCATATCAATTCCCTCAAGCAGTCTTATTACTTCTCGGCATCCGGATGCTTGGTGCGGTAGTCATCCACTGCCGCCTTGATCGCATCTTCAGCAAGGATCGAGCAGTGGATCTTCACCGGCGGCAGCGCAAGCTCCTCCGCGATCTGCGTGTTCTTCACGTCGAGCGCCTGATCGAGTGTCTTGCCCTTGACCCATTCGGTGACCAGCGAGCTCGATGCGATCGCCGAGCCACAGCCGTAGGTCTTGAACTTCGCGTCCTCGATGACGCCGGTTTCCGGGTTCACCTTGATCTGCAGCTTCATCACGTCTCCGCAGGCCGGTGCACCGACCATGCCCGTGCCGACGTCGGCGTCGTCCTTCTTGAACGAGCCCACGTTACGCGGGTTTTCGTAGTGGTCCAGTACCTTGTCGCTGTATGCCATTTCAACAATCTCCTCTTGCGTGATGAGGGTCGAGCCTCACCGCGATGTATCTCTCTGTCAGTGCGCCGCCCACTGGACGGTGTTCAGGTCGACACCTTCCTGCACCATTTCCCACAGCGGCGAAAGTTCGCGCAGCTTGCCGATCTTCTTGTGCAGAAGGTCAATCGTGTAGTCGATCTCCTCTTCGGTCGTAAAACGACCAATCGTAAAGCGGATCGAGCTGTGGGCAAGTTCATCGTTACGGCCCAGCGCACGCAGCACGTACGACGGCTCAAGCGAGGCCGAGGTACAGGCCGAGCCCGAAGACACCGCGATGTCCTTGACCGCCATGATCAGGGACTCGCCCTCGACGTAGTTGAAGCTGATGTTCAGGTTATGCGGCACGCGATGTTCGATGTCGCCGTTCACATAGGTCTCCGGAATATCCGACAGGCCCTTGAGCAATTTGTCCCGCAGCTTATGGATCCGCATGTTCTCGCCGCGCATCTCCTCACGCGCAATGCGGAACGCCTCGCCCATGCCAACGATCTGATGGGGAGCCAACGTGCCGGAACGCAGGCCACGCTCGTGACCACCTCCGTGCATCTGCGCCTCCAGGCGCACGCGCGGCTTGCGACGGACATACAACGCGCCAATACCTTTCGGACCGTAGGTCTTGTGCGCCGAGAAAGACATGAGATCGACCTTCAGCCTTTCAAGATCGATCTCGACCTTACCGGTCGCCTGGGCCGCGTCGACGTGGAAAATGATGCCGCGCGCGCGGCAGATCTCGCCGATCTCGGCGATCGGCTGGATCACGCCGATCTCGTTGTTGACGAACATGACCGAGACCAGCGTCGTGTCCGGGCGCAGCGCAGCCTTGAACGCTTCGAGGTCGATCAGGCCGTTTTCCTGCACGTCCATGTACGTGACCTCGAAGCCTTCGCGCTCGAGTTCGCGCATCGGATCGAGCACGGCCTTGTGCTCGGTCTTGAGCGTGATGAGGTGCTTGCCCTTGCCCTTGTAGAAGTGCGCGGCGCCCTTGATCGCGAGGTTGTCCGATTCGGTCGCGCCGGAGGTCCAGATGATTTCCTTCGGATCCGCATTGACCAGCGCAGCGACCTGTTCGCGCGCTTCCTCGACTGCTGTTTCCGTCGTCCAGCCGTAAGCGTGCGAACGACTCGCCGGGTTACCGAAGAGTTCGGTCAGGTACGGAATCATCTTCGCCGCGACCCGCGGGTCGACCGGCGTCGTCGCCGAATAGTCGAGGTAGATCGGAAACTTCATTTTCATCACTCCCGGGGAATCCCGTTATTTTGTTCGTGTTCGCAGTTCAGGCAGCCACCGACGCCAACTGCCGCAATCCGGAAACCGTATCGACAAGCACCCGCAGGAATCGCTCGATGTCTTCGTCGCTCGTCGCAGGCCCTGTACTGACGCGGATCGCGCCGCGTGCAAGCTCTGGTGCGACCCCCATCGCTAGCAACGTCTTCGAAGGCTCGGGATCCGCACTCGAACAGGCCGAACCGCTCGCCACCGCAAAGCCGGCACGATCGAGTTTCGCGACGAGCGTTTCGCCGTCAATACGTTCGAAGGCAAAGAAAACCGTATTCGGCAGACGCGCCGCTGCGGCTGCGCCGAAAACCCGCGCGCCCAATTTAGCCAAGGCCAACTCGATCCGCTCGCGCTGAATTCGTGCCTTGCAGGCAAAAGCCTCTCGCCCGGCAACAGCCATTTCGGCGGCAACACCAAAACCGACGATCGCAGCGACGTTTTCTGTCCCAGACCGCAGTCCGCGCTCCTGACCACCACCTGCGACGAGCGGCGAAAGCTCAACCCGCTTATCGATCACTAGCGCACCCGCTCCGATGGGGCCGCCAATCTTGTGCCCCGACAGCGTCATTGCATTCACACCCAGTGCACGAAAATCGAGCGGGATCTTCCCCAGCGCCTGGATCGCGTCCGAGTGGAACACTGCCCCCGCAGCACGTGCCTCAGCCGCGAACGCGGCGATATCCTGAAGCACGCCGGTCTCGTTGCTCGCCGTCATGACCGACACCAGTTGCGGCCGTTGCGCCATGACATTCACAAAGGCCTCGCGGTCGATGCGGCCTTCAGAATCCAGCGGTAGCGTCTCGATCATCCAACCTTGGCGCACAAGCTGGCGCGCAGGCTCACGCACGCACGGGTGCTCGCCCGCGCCAATCGCAATTGTCCCTGGCTGGCGCGTCGCGGCGAAGCCCTTGAGCATCAGGTTGTTCGCTTCGGAGCCACCACCGGTAAAAACGATCTCTGTGGGATGCGCGTTAACGGCAGCAGCTACCTGCGCACGCGCGTAATCAATGGCGGCCCTCGCCTGCCGCCCGTATTCGTGGCGACTCGATGCGTTGCCGAAGCGCGCATCAAGAAATGGCAACATCGCCTCGCGCACCGCTGGCACGAGCGGGCTATTGGCGTTGTAGTCAAGGTAGGTGGGCGCAAACATCGTGCACATCAGGCCGAAACCGTGGCCTCCGCGGCACCCAGCGTGCCGTGCGGACGGTCATCGTGAAGCACCTGGACCGTCGCTGCAGCCTTGGCCTGGCGCGCAAGCTGCTGCTCGACAAGATCGCCAAGGCTGACTGAATCCAGGTATTCGTACATCCGCTTGTTGAGGGTGGCCCACAAGTCGTGGGTCATGCAGCGCTGGTCGTCGTGGCAGTTCTCCTTGCCACCGCACTGGGTCGCATCAAGCGGCTCATCCACCGCAGTGATGATGTCCGCCACCGTCACGTCACGCAAATCGCGCGCCAAGCAGTAACCACCACCCGGCCCCCGCACGCTCTGGATGAGTTCGTGGCGGCGCAGCTTGCCAAACAACTGTTCTAGATAGGACAAGGAAATCTTCTGGCGTTCACTGATTCCCGCGAGCGTAACCGGACCGTCGCTCTCGCGCAGCGCGAGATCGATCATGGCTGTTACTGCGAAACGTCCTTTGGTCGTGAGTCTCATTTGCACGCCCCCGTCGGTAGTCTGCTAATAGTTGAGCGTTTTGGTCGAGAATACGATTCCCGATTAAAACAGTCAAGTTTTCATGACCATAGCGACCCTCTATCGCACTTCGGCAAGGCCGTTGTGCGCGGGAGATAACGACAGCCCGCTTGGTCAGTCGACCATCTTGGAAAGCTTGCCGACGTCAAACCCGTCGCTCGGTTGAACCTCGCCATCAATATCGATGCCAGCGGTCTTGAGTCGATCGATCAGGCACTGAATGCGACGGTCGGTTTCTACGGCGTGGTCGAGCATGCCGTGCAGCGCACGAGAGAGCGGGTCGTCCTGGTTCTGGGTCACGCCGTACGCGGAAAAACCCATCTGCTGAGCCTTTTCCTCGCGAGCCTGACTACGCTCCTGATCGAGAACACGGGCCGGGTTGCCGACTGCCGTGGCACCAGCAGGTACAGGCTTCACCACAACAGCGTTGGAACCGATCTTTGCGCCAGCTCCTACTGTGAACCCGCCGAGCACCTTGGCCCCGGCGCCGACAACCACACCTGGTTCAAGTGTCGGATGACGCTTGGTGCCGCGATAGAGCGACGTGCCACCGAGCGTTACGCCCTGATAGATCGTGCAATCGTCGCCCACCTCGGCGGTCTCCCCGATCACCACACCAAAGCCGTGATCGATGAAGACGCGGCGCCCGATCTTCGCCCCCGGGTGGATTTCGATCCCAGTAAAGAAGCGTGAGACGTGCGAGACAAAGCGTGCAGCCCAGGTCATGCCACGCGCCCAAAGGAAATGCGCCACGCGGTGAAACATCAACGCATGCACGCCTGGGTAACAAGTCAGCACTTCCCAGCGGGAACGGGCGGCGGGATCGCGTTCTAGAACGCTGCTGATGTCTTCACGCAGACGCGCAAACATGGTGGCTGAAAGCTTTCTTGTCAGAGCAGAAAAAGATCGTCTCAATCCCGAGTAAAACAGTCAAGTTTAGGATTCAACTCGACGCGGGATCATTGCCAGAGCCCGCAACGCCTCGTGGTTCGCGGCGTTGCGGGCTCTCAAAGCTGGACAACGCGCCACGCAGGATCGCGACCTCTTCATGTTCGAGTCCAGCTCGGCTGAAGAGGCGCCGCAGACGCGGCATCAAGCGGCGCGGCTTTTGCGGATCAAGGAATCCGGAATCGATCATCGATTTCTCGAAGTGCGCGAGCAGGCGCTCGACCTCGTCGTGGCTCGCCGGTTCTCCAAACATCTGCGGCAGATCCGGCAGCATGCCTTCGAGCGCCTGGCGGCGCAGTTCCCAAGCGATAACCTGCACGGCTGAGCCAAGGTTGAGCGATGCATACTCCGCGTTTGCCGGAATCATGACTGTGCGCTGGCAGAGTGCGGCTTCCTCGTTCGACAGACCGAAGGTCTCGTTGCCAAAGACAACCGCCGTTTCCCCTGCCTGGCACATGGAAAGCAGTTCGCCTGTCGCCTCCGGCAGCCAGCGCGGCGGCGCACACAGATCACGTCGCCGCGAAGTCATCGCCATCGCCATCACCGTACCTTCGAGCGCCTCGGCGAGCGAAGCACAAACCCGAGCCCCCTCCAGCACATCGACAGCGCCTGAAGCGCGTGTCTCGGCTTCGGGGTGTGGAAAGCTCTTTGGCTCGACGAGGTAGAGCTTTGACAGCCCCATCGTCTTCATCGCCCGTGCAGCCGCACCAATGTTGCCGGGATGGCTGGGCCGGGACAGCACGACTCGAACCCGGCTCAGCGCGGCCGGCTCGGCCATAGTAGAATTCATGGTTTGCTGAAAAAAATGGCGGCCAGCGCCGCCCCTACACCGGCTGATAGCGCGATCGGAACGATCGGCCTGCCCGCTCTTTAACTGAGGGGCTGCCTTGCGGGCAACCCTTGAATACTGCCTTCTACCTCATGCACCCGACGCTCACCATTGCCGTCAAGGCCGCGCGCCGGGCGGGTTCGATCATCAATCGTGCCTCGCTCGACATCGACCGACTCACGGTCCGCTCCAAGCAACCCAACGACTTTGTCACCGAAGTCGATCAGGCCGCCGAAGAGGCCATCATCGACGTAATTCGTGAGGCCTACCCAGAGCACGCGATTCTAGCAGAGGAGTCCGGCGCGACCGGCGAGTCCGAACACAGCTGGATCATCGATCCGCTGGACGGCACGACAAACTTCATCCATGGCTTTCCACAGTATGCGGTGTCGATCGCCTACGCCCAGAATGGTGTCGTGCAGCACGGAGTCGTGTTCGATCCGAACCGTAACGAACTCTTCACTGCATCACGGGGCGCTGGAGCCTTCCTCAATGACCGCCGGATCCGCGCCTCCCGCCGCACCCGTCTGGCCGATGCGCTGATCGGCACTGGCTTTCCCTATCGCGCGTTCAATCATGCCGACACCTTCCTCGCGATCTTCCGTGATCTGATGGAGAAATCTGCGGGCATCCGCCGCCCCGGCTCTGCTGCACTCGACTTGGCCTACGTTGCTTGCGGCCGCTACGACGCCTTTTTTGAACTCGGGCTCTCGCAGTGGGACTTCGCAGCAGGCGCACTGATGGTGCAGGAGGCCGGCGGCCTCGTCAGCGACTTCGCCGGCAACGACAAGTACTTCGAAACCGGCAACATCGTCGCTGGCACGCCGAAGGTATTTGCGCAGCTCATGCAAATCATCACAACTAACGGCGGCGGCATCGACGCCTAAGGCAACAATCGGCGCGGAATGCTATACTCCGCGCCCCATCTGCCCAGGTGGCGAAATTGGTAGACGCACCAGATTTAGGTTCTGGCGTGGCAACACGTGGGGGTTCGAGTCCCTTCCTGGGCACCAAAAAGCAGTCCGAACAAGGCCAGTAACTCTAGCAACATCAAGGGTTCTGGCTTTTTTGTT
>JAVBUM010000082.1:0-6566 GCA_031555325.1 Niveibacterium sp.
GAAGCCGTGGGTTCTCAGCTTGATGGATCTCGTGGGCTGGTCTCCAGACTCGCTCAAGTGGTAGCGCAGTTCGCTGATAACCGTGAGGCCACGCCCGTTGTAGACCAGATCGTCTGAGCCTCGAGAGGTACATCCGGCTACAGCGAAAGCAATGGTCCCGAGCAGTATGAGCTTATGAGGCCAGCACAGAAGACGACGTGAGACGCGAATGGGCCAGATTGGTGACGTGAGGCGGCTCCCTGTATGCAGTGTCGGGATGGTCCGAGGCACCCAGGTCGGGTGCCTTGACGTCCTATACCTCAATGTTGTCGATCAGCCGCGTGGTGCCGAGCTTGGCCGCGCCGAGCACGACGAGTGGCTCGCTATCGTTCTGCGGCGCCTGCAGGTCGAGCTGGCGTCGTACTGAGATGTAGTCGGGGCTCCAGCCAGCCATGGCAAGTGCTTGTTCCGCCTTCGTTTCGAGTTCACTGAAATTGCGAGCACCGCTGCATACGGCCTCCACGATTTGCCGCAGTTCCTGGTTCAGGCGCGCGGCTTCGGTGCGCTCGGGTTCGGAGAGGTAACCATTGCGCGAGGAGAGCGCGAGTCCGTCTTGGGCGCGGATCGTGTCGCAACCGACGATTTTGATCGGCATCGCAAGCTCGCGCACCATGTTGCGGATCACCATGAGTTGCTGGTAGTCCTTCTTGCCGAAGAAGGCGGTGTGCGGCTGCACGATATTGAAGAGCTTGGCAACCACGGTTGCGACGCCGCGGAAGTGGCCGGGGCGGAACGTGCCCTCAAGAATGGTGTCCTGCTCCTGTGGAGGCAGCACGAAGTAGGTTTGTGGCGTGGGATACAGCTCGTTTTCATCCGGTGCGAAGAGGTGGTCCACGCCTACTTCGCGTAGCTTGGCGCAGTCATTGTCAAAGGTGCGCGGATAGGCGGCGAAATCTTCGCGCGGCCCGAATTGCAGGCGATTGACGAAGATGCTCGCAACCACCGTATTGGCGCCGCTCTCGCGTGCTGCGCGCATCAGGCTGGCGTGACCCTCATGAAGGTTGCCCATGGTCGGGGCAAAAGCCACGATGCCCGCGTTCTTCAGGCTTTGGCGCAGGCTGGAAATCGTGCGATGGATCTGCATGTAATGGTTTTCCGGAGGAGGCGAAAAATATTTGAATGTTGTGTAAGGCCGTTCGTTGCGGCTGCGGGAGGGTGGTGTCCTCTGGCGCGTCCATTTTACCGGTATCAAGAAGCGGGCGAATTATTGCTCCAGATCGAACTTCACCCCAAAGACGCGGACATAAAATCGGGCGTTTTTTCGATTTTACAGCGCAAAGTTGCGCTGTTTTTCATTCTTGGGGGCTGGGATGCAACAAGTTCGGTTCTTCAGCGGCGAAAACGTTCCGCTCGAAATGCACAAGGTAAGGGTGGTCCAGAAGCTGTTTCTTCCGCCGATCGAGGAGCGCCTGCAAGCTATCCGTCGCGCGGGATTCAACACGTTCCTGCTGAACACGCGCGAAGTCTATCTGGACATGCTCACCGACAGCGGCACCAACGCGATGAGCGACAACCAGATGGGCTCGATGATGCAGGCCGATGATGCATACGCGGGCTCGCAGAGCTTCGAGCGCATGCAGAAGGCGATCGAGGACGTTTTTGGCAAGAAGTACGTGCTGCCGGTGCACCAAGGGCGTGCGGCCGAAAACATCATCTTCCGGAGCTATGTGAAGGCCGGCAATGTGGTGCCGATGAACTATCACTTCACCACCACGTTGGCGCATATCCAGGTCAATGGCGGCACCATCGTCGAGCTTTTGCATGACGATGCCCTGCGCATCAAGAGCGACAACCCCTTCAAGGGCAACATGGACATCGCCAAGCTGCGCACGGTGATCCAGCGCCACGGCGCAGCCAATGTGCCGATGATCCGTATGGAGGCCTCGACCAACCTGATTGGTGGGCAGCCCTTCTCGCTCGCCAACCTGCGCGAAGTCCGCAAGGTGGCCGACGAGTTCGGCATCCTGCTTGTCCTTGATGCGAGCCTGATCGGCGAGAACGCTTATTTCATCAAGCAGCGCGAGGAGGAGTTCCGGAAAACCTCCGTTGGCGACATCCTGCGCGAAATGTGCGCCCAAGCCGACATCGTCTATTTCTCGAGCCGCAAGGTCAGTTCTTCACGCGGTGGCGCGATCTGTACGAACCGGCCCGAGATTTTCGACGCGATGAAGGTGCTGGTGCCGCTGTATGAGGGCTTCCTGACCTACGGCGGCATGTCGGTGCGGGAAATCGAGGCAATGGCCGTAGGCCTGCGTGAAACGACGGATGAACAGGTCATTGGCCAAAGCCCGTCCTTCATCCGGTATCTCGTGGAGCGTCTCGAAACGCACCGGATTCCTGTCGTGACGCCGGCAGGTGGTCTCGGGTGCCACGTGGATGCAATGGGCTTCCTGCCGCATGTGCCACAGAAGGAATACCCGGCTGGTGCGCTGGCGGCGGCGTTCTACCTGATCTCTGGCGTGCGCGGTATGGAGCGTGGCACGGTGTCGAGCATTCGCGATGAGCATGGCAACGATGTGCTGGCAGATGCCGAATTGCTGCGCCTTGCCTTCCCGCGCCGTGTGTTCACGCTGTCGCAGGTCAAGTACGTCGAAGACCGTCTGCATTGGCTGCACACGCGGCGCGATCTGGTTGGCGGCCTGCGTTTCGTGGAAGAACCCGCTGTACTGCGTTTCTTCATGGGGCGTCTGGAAGCGACCAGCGATTGGCCAGAGCGGCTGCTGGAAGCGTTCCGCGCCGACTTTGGCGATAGCCTGTAAGCAGTAGATCCCGCTGCGGCGTGCCGACGGGTGCGCCGCAGCCGCGAATACGGCTGCCCGATCCGCTCGTCAGCGGATATCGGCGGCAGCGAGCTTCAGCCCGAGCACGATGAAAAGGCCACCCGTCGCGCGGTCGAGCCAGGCTGTGAGCCGTTCCCGACCACGGAGCCAGTTGCCGAGTCGGGCAGCGGAGAGCGCGATGGAGGCGAAGACAAGCGCACCGGAAAGGGTGAACACCACACCCAGTACCGCGATCTGCGCGGCAGCTGGCCATTCGTGCGGACGCACGAACTGCGGCAGGAAGGCGAGAAAGAAAAGCGCGACCTTGGGATTGATCGCGTTGGCGATCAGCCCGCGCCGGAAATAGGGGCCAAAGCCATCTGATCCGCTCGGTGCGTCGAGCTTTGACAAGCTTGTGCCACGGCTGCGCAGAGCCTGCAGACCGATCCAGATCAGGTATGCCGCTCCAGCGTACTGGAGTGCACGAAAGGCGATCGGTGAGGCGGAGATCAGGGCCGAGACGCCAAGGGCCGCCAGCAGCGTGTGGTTGAGGCATCCCGTGGCGCAGCCAAGTGCGAAGCCGAGCGATTCGGAGCGTCCCCGCGATATGCCGAGCGCAAGCACGCCGAGATTGTCCGGCCCGGGTGCGATCGCAAGCAGCAAAGCTGCCGGTAAGAACAGCAATAATTGTTCGAGAGTCATCGTGTCATGCGGCTGGCAGTGCGGTTTCGACGAGGCGCACCCAGTAACTCGCGCCGACCGGCAGGATCTCGTCGTTGAAGTCGTATAGCGGATTGTGCAGTGTGCACCCCGATTCGCCAGGGCCATTGCCGAGCCAGACATAGCAGCCAGGCCGCTGCTCGGCGAAGAAGGCGAAATCTTCGGCACCCATGCTTGGACGCAGATCCAGGCGAGTGTTCGATTCGCCGACGACTGCTGCTGCGACCGTTGCGCAGAGTGCCGCCGCTCGTGGCGAATTGACGGTTGGCGGATAGCCACGTACGTACAGGAAATCGGCTTTCACGCCATGCGCCGCGGCAACGCCTTCGACGACGCGTGCCATCTCGGTTTCGAGCTTGTCGCGCATCTTGTGGGTGAGTGCGCGCACCGTCCCCATCAGCATGGCGCGGTCTGGCACCACGTTGTAGGCCTCGCCAGCGTGGAACTGGGTGATCGAGAGGACGGCCGGATCAAGCGGGTCGCGTGAGCGCGTGATCAGCGTTTGTAGCGATTGCACGATGGCCGCACCGCAGGTAATCGGGTCGATGCCCTGATGCGGCATCGCCGCATGGGCGCCGCGGCCGTAAAGATGGATCTCGAACTTGTCGGAACTCGCCATCACCGGGCCGTTGTGGATCGCGAACAAACCCGCCGGCAGGCCTGGCCAGTTGTGCATGCCGTAGACCGATTCGAACGGGAAGCGCTCAAGCAGGCCGTCGGCCAGCATGGCAGATGCGCCGCCATCACCTTCTTCGGCCGGCTGAAAGATCAGCACGACGGTACCGTCAAAATTGCGACACGTCGCAAGGTATTCCGCTGCGCCGAGCAGCATCGTGGTGTGGCCATCGTGGCCGCAGGCATGCATCTTTCCCTGATGGCGCGAAACGTGCTCAAAGGTATTGCGTTCGGTGATGGGTAGGGCGTCCATGTCGGCGCGCAGGGCGATGGCGCGGTCGCTGGTACCCGCGCGGACGATACCGACAACACCGGTTTTGCCGACGCCTGTGTGGGTTTCGATGCCCAGTTCGCGAAGATGGCGGGCCACGATTTCGCTTGTGCGGGACTCTTCGAACGCCAGTTCGGGATATGCGTGGATATCGCGGCGGATAGCCGCAAGCGCGGATTTTCGTGCCCGGATTGCGTCGATGACGTTCATTGCGTCACCTCCCACTCTCTCTGCCAAGGCTTTCAGTGTAACCCGGCCGCGACGACGGCTACCGCACTGCGGCACGCTCACGGGGTGCAAATCCCGGGCCGGGTGTGGTGCTAAGTCACGGTATAATCTGCATTTTTCCGACGCGGCGCCCAGTCAGCGCGCCCGCGCAGAACACGATTCTGGCGTCGCCACACTTCCCGTCCCGCTTCGATACGACATGCCCGAGATCCTCAAGCTGCGTGGCGCCCCGGCGCTTTCCGCTACCCGTCTGGACCGCCTTTCCTCATCGTTGAAATCGGTTTTATCAAGGCTCAGGGCACTTGCGGCCGAGCACTGGTATTTCGTCGAGGTCGACGCACCCCTGACTGCAGCCGAAATTGAGCGCCTGTCGGACCTCGTCGGCGCCTTCCCGCAGGGAGAGCCGCCCGCAGGGGAAATGTTGCTGGTGACGCCACGCTTGGGCACGATCTCCCCGTGGTCCTCCAAGGCCACCGACATCGTTCATAACTGTGGCTTCTCGAAGGTCAGGCGTGTTGAGCGCGGTACAGCCTATTCGCTGGACGTGCGTGGCGCGCTCGACGACGCGGCGCGCGAGGCGGTGCTGCCGTTGCTGCACGACCGCATGACCGACTCCGTGCTGGCGAATCCGGATGCGGCCCATGCGCTGTTCGCGCATTACTCGCCGCAGCCGCTCGCGACGGTCGACGTGGTCGGTGGCGGCCGCGCTGCGCTGGTCGTCGCCAATGGCGAACTGGGGCTGGCGCTGTCGGACGACGAGATTGACTACCTCGTCGAGAACTTCCAGAAGATGGGCCGCAACCCGACCGACGTCGAACTGATGATGTTCGCGCAGGCCAACTCGGAGCACTGCCGCCACAAGATCTTCAACGCCGACTGGATCATCGACGGCAAGAAGCAGGAAAAGACGCTGTTCGGCATGATCCGCGACACGCACAAGGCGCAGCCGGAACACACGGTCGTCGCGTACTCGGACAACGCCGCGGTCTTCGAAGGCGCGGAAATCCAGCGCTTCTACCCGGAAACGGACGGCCGCTGGTCGTACAAGCCGGAACTGACGCACATCCTCGCCAAGGTCGAGACCCACAACCACCCGACGGCGATTTCCCCATTCCCCGGGGCCTCGACCGGCGCGGGCGGCGAGATCCGCGACGAAGGCGCAACCGGCCGCGGCTCGAAGCCGAAGGCGGGCCTGTCGGGTTTCTCGGTCTCGAACCTGCGCATCCCCGGCTACGAGCAGCCTTGGGAAGTGAATTACGGCAAGCCGGAGCGCATCGCCTCCGCGCTGCAGATCATGATCGACGGCCCGCTCGGCGCCGCCGCCTTCAACAACGAATTCGGCCGCCCGAACCTCACCGGCTACTTCCGCACCTTCGAGCAGGAAGTGATGGGCGAAGTGCGCGGCTATCACAAGCCGATCATGATCGCGGGCGGCGTCGGCAGCATCCAGGCCGAACAATCCTTCAAGAGCGACTTCAAGCCCGGCACGCTGCTGATCCAGCTTGGCGGTCCCGGCATGCTGATCGGCCTCGGCGGCGGCGCGGGTTCGTCGATGGCGACCGGTGCCAACACGGCCGACCTCGACTTCGCCTCCGTCCAGCGCGGCAACCCGGAAATCGAGCGTCGTGCGCAGGAAGTCATCGACGCCTGCTGGCAGCAGGGCGCGAACAACCCGATCCTCGCGATCCACGACGTGGGCGCGGGTGGCCTTTCGAACGCGATGCCGGAACTGGCCGACCACGCCAAGCTCGGTGCGCACTTCGAGCTGCGCAACATCCAGATCGAAGAGCCGGGCATGAGCCCGCGCGAGATCTGGTCGAACGAAGCGCAGGAGCGCTACGTGCTCGCGATTTCGCCCGAGCGTCTGGCCGACT
>JAVBUM010000046.1:0-7275 GCA_031555325.1 Niveibacterium sp.
GTTGGTGTAGTGGATGGTCTCCTTCAGTTCCGCATAGACGTTGTCACGCATTTCGTGGCAGCTGATGCAGAACGGTTCCTTGTTTGTAGCTTCCAGGACAGTATTGAAGCCACCCCAGAAAAGAATGCCGCCGACGAAGCCGATGACGAGCAGGGTAAGCAAAGAGAAACGCGTGCTTGGACGAAAGAGGCGTCGCAGTAGCGAGGGCCGACCGGATAGGTTGTCGCTCATTTTGGTTTTTACTCTGGATTGCGGTCGCCGGGGTGGGGGCCACCCGGATGTGAAAAGCGGGGCTTATAAAGATGGAGAATTGATGCATCTTGTGCCTTGATCGAGATTAACCAAGGCAGCCGGAGGGTCAGTATTGAGCGATCACGGCAGGGCAAAAGCCCGATCGGTCAAAGCACTGCAGTACGACGGTGGAAAGGCCTGTGCCGGAATTGAGCTGGTGGTTGAGGTGCGGGGAAGTGGACGCGCCTGGAGCGTGCGGATGAGTGCGATGAACTGGCGCCGGGCTGGGGCCTGTCGGCTACTCGCCGAGCAGCACGACACTGCCGCGTGCGGGCAGGATCACCGTCACCCAGCCGCGGTCGGTCATCATCGGTTCACCGCCCATCGCACGCCAGGTTTCTACGTTTGACGGCACCTGCCATACCGGAATACGGATCGCGGCTGATTCCACGCCGCGGTTGAGTGCGATGACGGTTGCGCTGTTCTGCGTGAAACGGGCGAATGCGAATGCGTCATCGTGCGCGAACAGGGCCAGGTAGGCGCCGTGGCGCAGTTCATCGCGTTGCTTGCGCAAGCGGATTGCTTGCTTGTAATGCGTGAGTAGCTCTCGGTTCCAGTGCGATCGGTCCCAATCGAAGCAGCGGCGGCAGTCCGGGTCCTGCCCGCCTTCGAGGCCGATTTCATCGCCGTAATAGATGCAGGGGGTGCCGGGATAAGCGAACTTTAGGGTGACAGCCAGCTTCATTGCATCCACGTCGGTTTCGACGAGCGTGTAGAAGCGGGCGGTATCGTGACTGTCGAGCAGATTGAATTGCGATAGCTGGTTGTCGTACGGAATCCGCCCGCGCGCGGCATCAAGCCATGCGGAGAAATCCTCGGTGTCGAGGCGTGCTGGGCGGTAAGCGATATCGGTCCCCGCCAGCCACTCCCGCACCGGGTGGGCAAAGCCATAGTCGTTCATCGCGCCGTCCTCCTGGTCGCCTTGCAGCCAGCGCGTCGCTTCGTTGAAGTGCTCGCCGAGGAAGTAGGCCTCTTCGTTCTCTTCGCGCAGCGTGCGGCGGAATGCTCGTGCGTAGTGCGCGTTGTTGGTCGAACCTGGACCTTCGCCCAGCATATGGATGACATCGAAGCGCCAGCCGTCGATCGAATACGGCGGGCGCATCCAGTGGCGGAGGATCGCGTCGTCGCCCGCATAGACCTGCTGCTGCAGCGTCGGGCTGGCGAAATTGAGCACTGGCAGCGAGTTGTGCCCGTTCCACCCGATGTGCCGGCCGTGCTCGTCAAAGCTGTACCAGTCGCGCCACGGTGAGGACGGGCTCTGTGCGGCGCCGGGAGAATCGTGCCAGCCATGCAGGTTGAACCACGGATGGTTGATGCCCGTGTGATTGACCACTGCGTCGAGGATCAGTCGCATACCGCGCCCATGAAGCGCGGACGACAGTGCTGCCAGCGCTGAGTTGCCCCCCAGATGCGGGTCGACGTTGTAGTAGTCCTCCGTGTCGTACTTGTGATTGCTGCCTGAGCTGAAGATCGGGTTGAGGTAAATCGCGGTTACACCGAGTTCCTCTTGCAGGTAGTCGAGGCTTCGCCGCACGCCGATGAGATCGCCTCCATAGAATTCGGTCGCTGGATGCTCGAAGCTCACGGGCTCGCCCCAGCGCCGAGCGAACACTTGGCGGTCTTGACCGTGTAGGTACTCGCCCGTGGTCACCTGCAGCGACGGATCGCCCTGGCAGAAGCGGTCGGGAAAGATCTGGTAGAAGACCTGATCGCGCACCCAGCGAGGTGGCGTGGCTGTGCGATTGACACGGAACATCTGATCGCGATGGGGGACGCGCGGATGCTGGCCGTCGGCCGCGAGCCAGTACTGCCGGTTACCTTCGATCAGCTTGAAGCAATAGACGGTCGGCTCGTTGCCGAAATCCCACGGGACATCGCCTTCAAAACGATGCAGCTCGCCTTCGCGGCCAGCGTGCCGCATGTCGACGAAGCGCGCCTCGTTGTCGGGCTCGCAACGGATCTGGACGTGTACGCCTTCGCTGCGTTCGGAAAGCAGGACTACATGAATTGCATGTTCGCTACGGTCGAGCCATGGCTCGACCTGAGGGTGTAGCAGGAACATTTGTGACCACCCTGGCTTGCTGCGGATGCCTCGACTCTAGACTGAGTTCTAGGGTATACGCGTAGGTGAAAGGGGTGGATTCCGAGGGGTGGAGAAAGAGGAGGGGACTCGATAACGCTATTCGATTCATCATGGAAGAGTTTCGGCGCACTCGGGAAAGATACGCAAACAACTGTTTCATCCGGCCTTCAGTGCTTTTAAGACCTCTGTTGCCGATTGTTCGAAAAGAGGTGACTCGGGTAGTTCGCGGGTCAATCCTGCTTGCCATTGCTGTGTAAGTGCTCGCTGGGTGATCGCCAGCACGCCCTGCCGATCGGGGTCGACCAGCAGCAGGACCTGTCGTGATGGGCTGACCCATCCGATGCGACCCCGGACACGGCGACCATCGGGCAGTGCGACGTCGAGCCAGTCGCCCGCTTGCAACTGCATGACCGCATCCGGTACCGCCGGATCGGTAGTGAGAAACCCCGTCATGCGCAAGACGCGCAGGCCGGACGTGTCGGACACTGGATCGAGGCGCAATTCGACGATCGCGCCTTCATGGTGTTCGAGCTCTGATTCGGGCTGGCTGCGACCCCGCATTAGCGCGGCATGAAGGTCCATGCAAGGTGAAAGGGCTGCGTCACGTGCAGTCTGGTCGAGGCCGATCTCCGCGAGGCCCGCATGAATTCGCTTCAGCAGCTCGGGTAGCAGGCGAATCAAGTGGTTGCGCTCTTCCGTGGTTACCTTCGGTTGCACGCTCCACATCAGGCGGTCAGCGAGCATCAATTGGTGGCGCCATTCGCTGCTCTTTTCGCCACGCTCGACAAGCGTGGCCTGGAGCACCTGCAACCAGTAGTTTTCGAGGAACGCACGCGCCGGAGCCGGTGCAGCTTCACTTTCAAATGCACGGATTGTTTTCGACGCATAGCGAAGCGCGATTTCAGACCGCTCGATCCGGGCTGCATGCGGAATGAATGTCGACGCACGATCCTTCACCGCAGTGAGTCGCACCGCGACCATCGACTCGAGCTTGGGGAGCTCACTTGTGAAGACATTGGGATCGCGATCGATGTGCTGTTGGATGCGTGCGGCTGTTTCGCTGATCGCCCAGCACACAGGGTGGTTGGGGGAGCTGTCCGCTGCAAGGCCGACGCAGGCATCGCCGATGGCATCGAATACGCGGCGCACAGGATGCCTCGGGTTGGTCAGCAGGGTCGGATCGGTCAGTGCAAGCTTGAGGAGTGGGATGCGCAAACGAGCCATCGCTCCCTTTGCTGCAACCGGAAGCCGTGGATTAGCACTCATGGTGTCGAAGATCCGCTCAGCCGCGTCGATGTTGATCCGGTTTTCCGCACTGACCAGAGTGCCGGCTTCGCTTGCCGAGAGCCGCTGAGCCGCACCAGCCGCGCTGCTTGGCTGCTCGTTGAGCCAGGCAAGCACTCGCTCGACGATCATCGATGCCATCTGCGGGTCGGCCGTCACAGTGTTTTGTGGGGCTCTCGCTTGGCGCGAGAACAGCATCTGGCGCAATTCGGACAACGTATCGGCGGGCACCGGTGGCGGCGTTCCGACGCTGCCCAATCCGCCTCCCGGCACGCTGCGCCGTGAATGGAGCGGCTCTGGTCGGCCAAGAACCTGTGGGTGGATTCCCGCCTCATCGAAGGCCGTATTGAGCCGTGTATAGATGCTGGCAAGCCGGTGGCCGAGGCCGGCTTCAGCGCGTTCAAGCAAGCCGAGGCGTTCATCGGATGTCATGTCAGCAGCCTGAGCCATCTCACGCAGTCCGCAGCAGACTGTTTCCGGACCCACCGGCAGTTGTTCCGCAGCTGCATCGGTCTGGTCGAGCAGCCTCATGAAGCGCAAATGCAGTTTGCCAAGCTGTCCTTCGCAACGCTCGCGCAGACGGCGCGCAAAGTCCGACAGCCGGATCGAGAACTCCAGATCTGATTCATGGACGAGACTGATGCGGGAGGCCGTGAGTCCGCTTATCTGTTCGAATCCACGCTTATCCTTGATTCCCACCAGTTCGTCGAAACTGTTCCCTGCGCCACGGCGCAGGCCTTCGATTGCCGCAGGTGAGGAGAGGCCGAAATCCCGGAAGAAATCACTGACGCCGTCGAGCAGGCTCGCGCGAGCCTTGGCAATCAAGGCTTCACGGGTTGTGAGGTCATTGGAGTTCATGAGAGGGTCAAAGTCATTCGTGTGCAAAATCGTCGTTGAGATCGGTGTTCACTTGTAGAACCGAGCCGCACGCATTAAGAATGGCCGAACCGTCTTTCGGTTCAAGTCCGCAATCAGGCCGTGAGCGGGGATGATAGGCGGCTGCCGCGGCTTTCACGCGGCCTATCGACAGCGGGGTCATGTCGACAACCCGTAATTTTGGGGGATAGAAGATGGCAGGGGATGATTTGTCGTTTGTCACACGCGTCGAGGGCGGTCCTTGGGAGACGTACCTCGCGCAAGTCGATCGTGTGTTGCCCTACCTTGGAGATCTTTCGCGCTGGGCAGAGACGCTACGGCGCCCGAAGCGGGCGCTGATCGTGGATGTTCCGGTGGAAATGGATGACGGGCGGATCGAGCACTTCGAGGGCTATCGCGTCCAGCACAATCTGTCGCGAGGACCGGGCAAGGGGGGCGTGCGCTTTCATCCCGATGTGACGCTTGAAGAGGTGATGGCACTTTCTGCGTGGATGACAGTGAAGAATGCCGCTGTAAACCTGCCGTATGGGGGGGCCAAGGGCGGAATCAGGGTTGATCCCAGGAAACTCTCGCGCAAGGAGCTGGAGCGGATCACCCGCCGCTACACGAGCGAGATCGGGCTCATCATCGGACCCGATCGTGACATCCCCGCGCCGGATGTAAACACCAATGCCGAAGTCATGGCGTGGATGATGGACACGTACTCGATGAACGTGGGTGCCACCGCGACCGGCGTGGTCACAGGGAAGCCGATCGAGCTCGGCGGCTCGCTTGGGCGGCTCAAGTCAACTGGCCGTGGTGTCTTCGTCATCGGCCACGAGGTTGCGCGCAGGCTCGAAATCCCGATCGAAGGCGCGCGTGTCGCGGTACAGGGTTTCGGCAACGTCGGTAGTGCGGCCGCCGAACTCTTCGCCGGGAATGGCGCGCGGATCGTCGCGGTACAGGATCACACGGGGACGATCGCTAATCCTGATGGCATCGACGTCGCCACGCTGCTTGCCACGGCTGCGCGCGACGGCGGCATTGCGCACTGTCCCGGGGTCGAGCGAATCGACAATGAACACTTCTGGGAAGTCGACTGCGATTTCCTGGTTCCGGCGGCATTGGAGGGGCAGCTCGACGAGGCGCGGGCGCGGCGGATACGTGCTCGGGTGGTCTTGGAGGGGGCGAATGGTCCCACCCTGCCCGCTGCGGATGATGTCCTCAACGATCGTGGCATCACTGTGGTGCCTGATGTGATCGCCAATGCCGGTGGCGTGACGGTGTCCTATTTCGAATGGGTACAGGACATCGCGAGCTTCTTCTGGAGCGAAGATGAAATCAATATGCGGCTCGACCGTATTCTGACCGACGCCTTCCGGAAGATCTGGGAAACGGCACAGCAGCACCGGATCCCGCTGCGCACAGCGGCCTACGTCGTGGCTTGCACGCGCATCCTTCATGCACGCGAGCAGCGCGGACTCTATCCGTAAGCCGGCGGATGTCCCAAAAAAATACGTGGCCGCCGGATTTCCGGTTCCGTGCGGCGGCGGCCACGCCAACCCACTCTGGGACTGAGACAGGCGGGGGTGGGCCTGTCCCGGAGTCGCTGCAGGGAGAATTTCAGAGGCGCTGCGCGTAATACTCGACCACGAGTTGGAGTTCTACTGGGAGGGGGACATCACCGGCTGCCGGCAAATGCGCGATGCGGGCGGTCTTCTGTGTGCTGTCCCAACTGATCCATTCCGGCCGCGTTAGCGCGGGTTCGTTGAGGCTACTGACGATGATCGGTAGTGCCGTGCTCTTCTCGTGTGGGTTCACCGCGTCGCCGATCCGTACCCGATACGAAGGAATGTCCACGCGGCGGCCGTTGACGCGGAAATGGCCGTGATTCACCAACTGCCGCGCAGCACAGATCGTCGGCGCGAAGCCTGCGCGGAATACCACGTTGTCCAGGCGGCGTTCGAGAAGCTCGATGAGCTTCTCGCCGGTAGCTTGCCGTGAGTGCTTGGCGTCGACCACCAAACGGCGGAGCTGGCGTTCGTTTACGCCATAGTTCATGCGTAGCTTCTGCTTTTCCTGAAGCTGCAGTCCGAAGCTCGATTTTTTCGCGGGCCGCGCGCCATGCTGGCCGGGGCGGCTTGGTCGATCGGCGATGGGCTTGCGCGAAAGGCCGGGCAGCTCGACGCCCAGTGCGCGCATGACCTTCAGGCGGGGGCCGGTGTAGCGGGACATGATCTTCCTTGTTGCGGTTGGCGATGTATTCAGTGCCAGGCGTGTGAGGGTGTGTGCCCGGTCGCTACGGTGCAGAAGCTGCGATCGGTTTCCTGCCACTGCTCCAGCAATTCGGAGCACGTACGGCGCAGCAGCGGATCGAGTCCTTCTTCTGCGATGAGGATGCGTAACTGGGCGAGCAGGGCGCCGGTCTTGGCTGGTGTCATGCCGCGCATAACTGACGAAGACAACAGGTGAAGCGTGGCTGCCAATGCAAGCTCAGCGCGGAATTCACGATTCATGGCGGGTGGCTCCAATCGTTGGATTTCAGCGGGCGATGCTTGCCAGCATCTGCCAAACGAGGCCTGCGAGCAGCAGCAGCGATGCGGTTGCGCGAGCGATCCAGGCAAGGGGATCACCGAGCGGCGCTCGTGTTCGAATGGTTATTCGATGCATGAAATCAGCCGACAAGACCCTCATCGCATTGCTCCCGGTTCAGTTGCCTCTCGATGCACTGGCACCAATTGATGCCGAGTCGATAGCTAGCA
>JAVBUM010000090.1:0-17223 GCA_031555325.1 Niveibacterium sp.
CGTCACAAATGGCCGTAGCAATACAAGTTTTGAACTGTGGAGTCAGGACTCGCTGACCGTCGAAAAGCGTGCCGACAAACCCGGCAATCTCTCGCTGTTCTATCGCTGGCAGGATCCACAGTGGAAAGGAGGAACTGTCGCAGTTCGCTGAGCCAACTTGTGAGGCACACAACACAACTGCCATTGCCGGCTGTCGTCATCATGGATCGCGGTGGCCATCTCCAAATGGAAGCGAAGCACGGACCGGCGAAATTTGACTACTGCAAAGAGTCGACAGACAGCTCGTGTGCGCGAGTGGGCTGATCTGGATAGGCCGACGGTTGCCCGGCTGGACGCGCATCCTTCCTCAACAAGAGGCAATGTCGAATAACCACACGGTGGAGCACGACATCCTGGATCGATTCGTCAAACGAGCGTGATCGTTCGCGGCGCAGGATATCGACAGGTCGTCTTTGTGCTGGCTTGCACAACCACGCCGGGTGGCTGCGCGCGATCGTCAAAAACCGCCCCAGTCTGGTCGAAGTGGTTGCTGATGGCATTCAGCAGTTCGTCGCCGAGTCCTGCCCGAAGGATGCCGCCGGATAGGTCTTAAGGGGCGCACGTCGGTTCGGGCTGGTGGCCATGGCTGGGGAGCTTGCGGGGCACTATGGGCTGACCAGCTGGTACGGCAGCCTTGCGGCGGCCGAGGCCGCCCTGACGGAGGCGCATGATGAAACCCAAGGCTGACTCCACTGCCCGCCGCGCCGACACCGGCCCGGATGAACCGCCAATCAAGTATCCGGTTCTCAACGAAACGCAGCTGTGCTCAAGGTGGAACCTCTCGCCCAAGACGCTCCAACGCTGGCGTTCGGAGGGCATCGGCCCGCCCGCATGGCACATCGGCAGGTCTGTCCGCTACCTCCTGATGGAGGTCGAGGCCTTCGAGCGCAAGGCGCAGGTGACGTGGAGATCCAGCGCCGGACGCGCCTTGTCCGAATCCTCGCCCACCGCGCGCGAAGACGCCATCGAGCAGATGATGCAGCAGCGACCCGGTCGGCGCGATCAGATTTTCTACTCCGCCAAAGAGGTGGCCGACATTACTGGATTGCCCGCTCACTGGCTTCACCAGAATCAGGAACGCCACCGGCTCGGCACTCCCTTCTACAGGATGGCGAACGGTGACGTCATCCGCTTCAGCATCGAAGAAGTCTTCCGCTGGGAGGTGCACCACCTGCGTCCGTGCCACAGCGATGCGGGCACGTCCGTCGATGCACTTCAGTCCGCCAGCTCGTAGCCCGTGCTGCGCCCGCCGCCGGGCGACTTCTTCAACACACCCAATTCCAGCAACTGCGTGATGTCGCGCAGCGCGGTGTCGGGCGAACACTTGGCGATGGCGGCCCACTTGCTGCTGGTGAGCTTGCCCTCGAAGCCGTCGAGCAGGCGGTTGAGCAGTTTCACTTGCCGCTCGTTCAACGGCGTGCCCGCACAGCGTTGCCAGAAGCGTGCTTTGACCAGCACGGCATCCAGCGTGAACTGTGCGCTGGTGACGGCGCGCCCAAGTGTGTCGAGGAACCACGACAGCCAGCCGGTGGCGTCGAGCGTGCCCTTCTGCGTGCGTTCGAGCACGTCGTAGTAGTCCTTGCGCTCGCGCTGGATTTGCGCCGACAGGCTGTAGAAGCGTTGCGGGCTGCCGTCGGCGCGGGCGAGGAACAGGTCGCCCACGGCGCGCGCGATGCGGCCGTTGCCATCGTCGAAGGGGTGCAGCGTCACGAACCACAGATGCGTAAGGCCTGCCTTGATAAGCGCCGGTTCACCGGTTTCCTCGTTCGCCCACGACAGGAATTTCGCCGTCTCGGCGGGCAGCGCATCGGCGGGCGGTGCCTGGAAGTGACCCTTGCGTCGCCCCATCGGGCCGGAAACCACCTGCATCGGCCCGGCGGCATCGTCGCGCCACTGGCCCACGGTGAGCTTGCTCATGCCGGAGTGGCCAGTCGGGAACAGTGCCGCGTGCCATCCGAACAGGCGCTCGGCGGTCAGCGGTTCGGCGCTGCGCGAGGTGGCATCGAGCACCATCTCCACGACGCCTTCGACGTGCCGATCCACCGGCGCGACCGCGCCGATGTCTACGCCCAGACGGCGAGCAATCGACGAACGCACCGATTCGACGTTCAGCACTTCGCCTTCGATTTCGCTGGTCTTGACCACGTCCTCCGTCAGCGCGGCAAGGCTGGCCTGATCGCGCAGCGCCATGCCCACATCGGCCAGACGGCCCAGCAGCACGCCCTGGGCGCGGCTAACCTCGGTTAACGGCCCAGTGAGCACCGACAGGTCGTAGCGCCAGTTGGGCCAGTCTGCGGCCTGCCAGATGTAGAGTTTTTCTCCGCTATCCATGCGGAGATTAAACACCCTATTTGCCGCAAAGACAAGTCATTCTCCGCGTAGCGTGCGGCGAATGGGGCAGCTAATCACCGCATTCAGCAGCACAATGTTCCTATTTTTCTCCAAAATGCTACATTGGGAGAATATATGGAACACGAAACGGCCATACCCGCCGACACCCACAGCCAGCGCGTGCTCGATCTGGCCAGCCAGAAGGGATTGCTGCGCGCTAGCGATCTGGACGCCATCGACGCGCCCCGGGTTGTCCTGACGCGCTTGATCGCCGCTGGCCTGCTGGACAGGGTCGGGCGCGGCCTCTATCGCCTACCCGGCCATCCGATCTCGGAACACGAAGGCCTCATGGTGGTGGCGGCCAAGGCGCCGCAGGCCGTGTTCTGCCTCCTGACGGCGCTGCAATTCCACGAGCTGACCACCCAACTGCCACGCCAAGCGTGGATCGCCATGCCGCGCGGCTGCCACGCGCCCCGTATCGATTGGCCGCCGATCAGGATGACGCAGATGACGGGCGATGCCCACGCAGCAGGCATCGAGGAACACCTGCGCGACGGCGTGACGCTGCGGGTCTACAGCCCGGCCAAGACGGTCGCGGACTGCTTCAAGCACCGCAACAAGATCGGCCTGGATGTGGCGATGGAGGCGCTGAAAGATGCCTGGAGGGCGCGCAAGGCGTCGGCGGACGATCTGTGGCGGTACGCCAAGGTGTGCCGGGTCGCCAACGTGATGCGGCCCTATATGGAAGTGGTCGCCCATGATTAATCGCGCGGGTTTCGAGAGAAGATAGGGCGGAACAGGGGCGAACCGGGCGCGTCGTGGCGGTCGGGCGACCGGTTGGTGGCGCCCGCAGAATGGCCGGGAACCCCGCGTGGCGGGCGGATTCCGCAAAGGAAAACGCCCAACCGAGAACGGTTGGGCGTCAATGAGTGGTGGCCAGAGGCGGAATCGAACCACCGACACGCGGATTTTCAAACCGTCTCATACCCCTGCATTAGATCCGCTTTATCCTTCAAATCAAAGGCTTGGGCCTCGACGCAACCGCATTGACGGTGCATTAAACCGCTATGCGGTCGTCACTTTGTTGTCACTCTCGAAAGACGCTTAAGAGACGCTTCAAGCAGTTGCGAGCGTCAGATGTCCGATTGGTTCGGCCGCTGGACGTACCTTAATTTCGATGTCGTAGCCGAGGCGATTCAGACAATCCATCAGCTTCCGCTCGGACAGGTTGCTGAAGTCGCCGCGCATCATGCCCGAAACCTTAGGTTGCGGAATGCCCATGCGTTTGGCCGCTGCTTGTTGCGTCAGTCCAAGGGCGCGCATAGCCTTCCTGATCTCTATCACCAATCCAGTCTTGATCTTCAGTTTCTCGGCATCAGGCAATCCAAGATCAGCGAAGACGTTACCCGAGCTGCGTTGAACCTCAACGCCTTCAATGATTCGTTTTTCCATTTCGTAGCTCCTGTGCCATTGCCTCAGCCACCTTCAGCCGAGCGTGGATGATGTCCATGTCAGCCTTTGGCGTGGCGATCCCGCGCTTGCTCTTTTTTTGGAAGCAGTGCAGAACGAATACCGCTTCAGCAAACCTAACCGTGTAGACCGCCCGATACGTGCCGCCGGCATCATCTTCGATGACCTCCAGCACGCCGGCACTGCCGAAGCCCTTGAGGACCTTCGCAGCATCGTCCTGGTCGCCCATCTGCGCCAGCGACAGCGCATACCCAAAGCGCCGTCGTACATCCGGTGGCAACCCCATCAAATCCTTGTAGCTGCTCGCGATCCATTCGAGCGGTCTTTCTTCGTCAAGCATCGGGTCAATTTATACCTTTTCAGGTAAATCCGCAAGTGCCGCTGATGGGGACTCCACGTGGCCGCCAGATCTACCAGCTAGCGGCAGCACAAACCACATAACCGCTTCGCACCTCCAGCGAGGGGAAGACGCTGACTGTACGTGGATGCCGTGAAATCGCCCCCGTCGTGAAATCCTCTCCATCCCCTCGGTTGTCTGGAAAGATCGATGACATCGCCGCGCTTCCAGCGCATATAGGCGGCTTCGCCGCGAGCCGTCCGTCCTTCGCATCACTCGCCCCACCTCCCATCGCCGCATGCCCTTTTGTGCCGACGAGTAAGCCGGCGCGCGTCCGTGTCAATGCCAGGCCCTTCGGGGGCCTTCGGCCGCATTGACACGCCCGCTTTTCCGCCGACTTCCACGACGGCACGGGCATACGGCGATGGGAGGCGAGGCGAAAACGCCGTGATGTGAAGACCGGACGGAAGACGACGCGGGGCACCAGCTCCGGGAAACGTGGCGGGAGGGCAAAGATGATCGCAGTGAACTACAGACGGCACCCCGAAGCTTTGGCGCGGCAATTATCGCTAGCGTTCGAGGCCTTGTTTGAACTGCTCGTCGTGGAACCGCCGCGGGTCGTCAAACAAGCTTTCGCGTTGATGCGGCATAGGGAGCAGAACAATCCGCAGGCCGTCGTGAGCGTTGAACGGAAGGCGAGCCTTTCATCGCTCCCTCGACGGTTCTGGAATTCGCTCCAGAAGTGCGTAGCGCGCGTCCTCGCTCACTTTCAAACAGCCTGAATGTCCCACCCAGACGGGCTCAAGCGTTCCAGTTTGAAGACAGGGACGTGGCGCCAGAGAATGCCACGGATTTCGATGCACCTGAACAACGGTTCCGGTAGCAGCTCAGCTCGCCGCAGATCTTGACTAGTTTGCTGACCTCGGCCACAAGCCATCCATCAGAACCGCACTGGTGGGACCGATTCAGACTGAAGCGGCCTCTGAGTTAGTGACCAATCAGGACCGAGTTCCAAATTACGCAGCTTTGCCGGCGCCATAGCCTGGCGAATTCAACCGCTCTTCCACGTCATACGTGAAATCCATCTCTTGCTGAATCGGCTCTTCATCGGGGTGCTTACTGTTCCAGATCATCTCGTCGATCTTGAGGTGCACTGCATCCCCGACCATTTGCTGTCGGCGGTCGGCTAGGGACCACAGCATCTGCGGGCGAGTGGCATCCTCGATGTCAACCCACAGCACCATCTGCCTGCCATCGCCCGTCCTCTTGCGCAGCGCATGGTTCACGCGATAAGACAAACCCGTCTTGGGATCGACACGATACTCGGCGCGTGCTGCGTCGGCCAATTCGGCCGCGAATAACTCGCGCGCAGTCTTTGGCTTCGGAAGTGTGGCTCCTCGGTGGATCGCCCAGTCAGCGATCTTTTCCAGATCGACGGCCTTTTCTCCAGTTTCTCGCTTGTACAGATGGATCAGTGCCTGCAACCGTTCATTCTTGGTCATGCTGCTCCCTTAGCTCAAGCCCACTGGGGCAACGTCGCCCCAGCCATCCACAACCGCGCTGGGCAATACGCGATCGCGGATCTTCTCCAGATGAGACCGGAAAAGGTCATACCTGCCCGTCTTGAATTGAATCTGTCCGGCCACGAGGGCCGGGTGCACGCCGAGCACCTTCGCCAGTCCCAGAAAGTCACGTTCTGGAAAGATGGGCGCCTTGCGCTTGATGAAGCTGTCGATGCGTGCCTTAGGCGCACAAAACTCAGAAGCGGCCGCATTGGCCAACTTCTCTTCTTCGTCGATGACATCCCCATTGAGATCAACATCGAGCGAGGGCTCCACCTTGCCGTGGCCTCGCAAGACATGTTCCAGTTCGTGGCGAAGCACAAACCAAAAGTTGTCCATGCGATCGTACCGCATTGTCATACCAATCACGGGTGAGTGCTCGTCTAGCCACAGACAGACGCCGTCGATCTTGGACGACTTGAGCGCCTCCACGACGACAAATCGGATGCCACATTCCTGCAGGATGCGCGGCACGTGCCGAGCCTCTTCGGGAGCGCTGAGCAAGGCCCGAAGCCTTGGGAGCGCAGCGCGCGCAGCAGACTCCTGATACTTGGGCACAAGCAGCTCTTTGGCGATCTGTCGAACGCGATACAGCCAGGCGAGCTGCGCCGCCGACGCCTGTTCGCCTGCAGAGGTCTTCTTAGCCGCATGCGGCGTGCGCGCTATTAGGCTCGGGTTCTGACCGTCGAAAAATGCGCAGAGCGCCTGATCTACGGCATCCAAGTCACGGATGTTGTCGGTCTTGATCCATTGGCGCTTGATCAGCTCCGCCACCGGCAGTTCGGCGAACACCTGGGCTCGTTCGGCACGAACCAGATTGGGAATTGTGACGATGCGCGCTTTGGCCAAATCAAGGTTGCGCTGAAGTTCAAGAAATCGTTCCGCGGGTACGCCAAACACTTCCTCCAGAGAGATCGCCACCTCCGGGGTGACCGCCTTCTTGCTGGAGATCAGCTTGCTGATGCCCGTTTCTTCGACTTCAAGCACTGCGGCAAGGATACGGTTGTTCCAGCCGCGTTCGGTGAGCAACGCATCGATGAGCTGGCCAGGGGTACGATATTGCGTCTGTTCCATTTGTTTGCGATGGTACATGAACTTGCACCAAATCGCAAACTACAAATTTTGGCAAACAACGGTTGCCACGACGCCTCAACGGTTCAACCGCGTTACCTCATGACCGACGATCCCTCCCTGGAATCTAACAACATCTTGCACGCCGTGAGTTACGGAGCAAATCTTGCAAACCACCCAAAGCACGCGCATGCCCAGCCCGGTACCGAACAAAGCCGGGGCCTTCCTTGAGCGTGTTCTAAATAATGTTATTCGCATCACTTTTGACAGAAAAAATGATGGATTTTCTAGATCTTCAAATTGAACAAATTGTCGCGCGTATCTGTAGCTCGGACAGCACTGCCGAAGCATTTACGCTGTATCAGGCAGCAGCACCACTACTGAAGGATTACAGGTTTGTTTTTGCCTCCGACAAGGGCGGACAACCTGGCTTCGCAGTGAATCGAACTTTCTCGGCAGGCGCCGCCGTTCGTAGCCTGTTCAAAACCGACCGAATCCTCGTACTAGACCCGGATACGGCCTGGGAAATGAGGTCAGGCCAATCAACCTATCCGATTGACTATTCAATCTCGCTCGACACGAATGCCATGAGTTACCTCGTTCCCCATATGGCAGGAAAACGCGGCGGCACGATCCCTGCTGATTTTCAGGAGGTCTTCGAATTTATTGCGCGTCCCGAAGTCAACATCGACCCTGTACCCTATTTCACAGAAAACCTGACAAATCTGGCAAATGATAAGTCTGCTGCGAGAATTTTCGAAAACATTAAGGCTTACGAGATACTGCGCACCCTTGATGCTGGCTGGCTAGAGTCGAAAGGTGAAGTCCGTTCGACCTTGTCGGAGCATGAACTAACGACATCCGCTCAGCAGCAAATTTCAAAGATGTACATGGACATTGGGAACGATGCCGCTTTAGAACGTACTAAATTTTGGCATCAGCAAATGTACGCATGCCTATTGAAAATCGCAGAAATCCAACTGAAGTCTCCAAGCGCGGGAATTGGCAAGAAGATGTCGGCCTTTATGGAGTTCTGCCATTCTACTCTTGCAACGATATTCGTCCGGGAAGCTGCGGTTGCCCGAGCATATTTCACTCGCGGGCAGAATCTTACATTCTTTGGAAAAATTCAGAGAAAATCCAAGAACAACATTCTGGAACTATTGCAGAACATGGCTTGGGACATGTGGCACATCCGACAACTCGAACAGTCGATTACTTTCAAACCGGCCAACGAAGCAAGGTATTTCTTTCCAGCTCTATTGACGTTCGATCATAAGCTCGTCGAAATCATGGATCTCTATCCGCTTAAAGCATGTGCCTTCAGGAAGGGAAGCTCTCAACCGTTGCCCTTTTTCGATGGCGATCCACATCGATTGATTGCCACGAACGACGACGATGGAGCATCGGCCACAAGGAGATACTTTTCCGCCGACGCCATTGCCACAAGAGAAGCGATCCGCAAAAGCGTAAATCTATCCAATCTTATTCCCTCATTAGAAAGGAAACTTTTGGAGGCGGCAACGTAGTTTACGTCTGGTGCGGCAACTATCGCTGGCGTTCGAGACGTTGTTTGAATTGCTCATCACGGTGCCGCCGCGGGTTGTAAGGCAGGCTTTCGCGTTGATGCGGCATCGAGAGCAGAACTGGCTGCAGGCCGTTGTGCGCGTCGAACGGAAGACGGACCTTTCGTCGCTGCCTCGGCGCATCTGGAATTCGATCCAGAAGTGCGCTGCATGATGTGTCCTCGCTTACTTCAAAGCACCTGAATGTCCTATTCGAACGGGCTCAAGCGTTCCAGCTTGAAGACAGGGACATGAAGCAAGAGGATGCGCCTAGATGCCGTCAATCTCCAATTCGGCCATGCGTATGGTGGTCACGTCAGCCTCGAACTGGCGTGACTGAAGGCCGTCCGCTAGCCCTGAGTGGTGCGCGCGAATGCGGTTCACCGCCTCCTGTGCCGTTAATCGCGAACCGTTGTGCCGCTGAACGGAGGACGAACCTTGCGACACTTTTTCATTGAGGCTGCCATGACCTTATTCCTTTCTGCGTTTCTTCGGAGCAAGAATCGCTACCTCTCGTTCTCGTCACCGTAATAGCCATTCCCGGCTGCTTGTTCGTCTCTCCAGTAACGAATTGTTTCGTCGATGCTTGCACTGATGTACTGACCTCGTACACAACACCCCTGACTACTACTTCCCCGAGCGCGAAATCGACCTGAGGAAGCAACGCCTTGAGACGTTCCACTTCCTTGTCGGAACCCGAGAAGACCATAGTGTCGCCAGGCTGATCAAGCAAAGCAGCCGCCGTTCCGTCAGGAGCAGCCTTGCTTGCAGTCTCGCCACGCGAGGCGGGGATCGTCCGATTGACCGAAAAACCACCCTTGAACATTGGCCCCAAAAGCCTTGCAAGGTAGTTCACATCGCGGTATCGCGGCCGGTAGATGTAGTCGGCCTGATCCTGATCGGCCTTGTCCTGAAGCTTTGCTCGGCTGATGTAATCCAAGCCGTTCCGCGTTTCGATCGCCAGCCCCAAGGAATCAAGAAACGCCTTGAGGAATTGTCGAGGGTCGCCATTCTCTGACGCGTATCGGAACGAAACGGACCGCGTATCGCTATGGCGGCAGAAAAGCGCACACCAGCAGAGCTACGAACCCAGGAAGCCCCTACGTCCGTAGAGGTTGACGCGCATCAAAACCCCAATAGCATTGCACCAAGGGAAAGACTTTCCGATTTAGATTTCCGCGTCCTAGCCCTTGACGAAACAATGCCGTTCTAATCTACACCAATTCGGAGCCGTACAAATGAAGCTTCTGATCGGGACCCTTTTGCTCATTATTGGAACTGGAGGACTGGTGTACACCAATCGGCGCAAATTCTACAGGCGCAACACCTCCGGAGTTGAAGAATTTAGGAGCTATGGGAACATGCTCCTCACGCGCGCGTACGAAAAAACGATGCGAATACTATCTGCGCTGTTTATTGCTGCGGGGGCAATCGTTCTTCTGACCTTGCTTTCAAGATAGCCTAACGCAATTTACAGCGGCATTCGTTCCTCTTTCTCATTTTCGCGGACGCGAAAATTCCATGCCTCTTTGACATGAATAATGGACAGCTCTCGACAACCAGACCAATCGACACCTCGAATCACCGAAGAGGAGCGAGCAAGGCGCAAGGCTGCCGTCGACTACGCCCGCGGAAGCGTTAGATTCGAGGGCATTGTGCTTTCTCCAGAGGTGGAAGAGATCAACCGTCGCTATATCGAAGGCGAGTTGGACGAAGACGGCCACGTGGCAGCTATCAAAGCTCTGTTCGAAAAATGACGCCAAGTCTGCAGATCTTTCATATCACAGAACAAGAGCGCTCAAGGCGGAAGGCCGCCATCGAATACGCGCGCGGGAGCGTCCGCTATGAGGGCCTTGCGCTGGACGAACGCGCGGAGGCCCTCTTCGCCCGATACGTTTCCAGGGAGCTCACGCGCGGCGCGTTGAACCAAGAAGTCCTGGCCCTGGCTGAACCCTCTTCAAAGCAGAATTCACCAGAGGCGGGCTAGCGCTCCTGCCTTGCCGGCCCACAGATTTTCGCGGACGCGAAAATATCTTGGGGTTTCGTAGCGTAACGTATTACGTAATTACGCTATCAAATCAGTCTCGGCGCCGTCCTTCTCTCCTTCGATTTTCGCGGACGCGAAAATCTGGCCCCTTCTGGCAGCCGAAAACACTTCGCGATCAAAGCCGCTGAATCTGCAGGATCAGCAAGATTTCAGCCCGACTTGCTTCGCTGCCGGTGGTATGAAACAGTCGAGGAAGGAACGACAGGCCATCCCTCGAACGGCTTTCCTTGTTCTCTGCCAGGCCGCCGAGAACAATCACGTCACCGTCCTGAACCCCGACTGCCGTCTTCAAGGCTCGCTTGGTCAAGGTCGGGGAGTTATTCACACCCGTGGTCGTTGCGATGAAGTTCGATAGCTGCTGATCGATGCTCAGGTCGATTACGCTTTCCCGCACCGTCGGCTGGATGTTGAAGATCACCCCGCTGGATCGGTACTCAACGCTCTGCACTGCCTGGCCGTTGCTCGGATAGCTTAGCGACCCGAGAACTGGGACATCCTGACCGACCGAAAACGATCCACTGCTACCAGACTGGATGCGAAGCGATGGACTGGACACAACCTTGAAGCGCGAGTCCTGACTCAAAGACGAGTAGATCGCATCGAGCGAAACGTTCTTGAAGCGCACGAAGCTGCCGATCGGGTCCATGCCGCCAATGCCGATCGACAGTCGGCCGCCTACCAACGAAGCGAGCAACCCGAAAGCCGACCCATCCTTGTCCGTTGTGCTGACTTCATAGACGACCCCTCTGACGATGACTTCCCCAAGCGCGAAATCAACCTGGGGAAGCAACTCCTTGAGACGTTCCACTTCCTTGTCGGAACCTGAAAAGACCAGGGTGTCACCGGGCTGATCAACCAAAGCGGCTGCCGTTCCGTCAGGAGCAGCCTTTGCAGTCTCGCCACGCGAGGCCGGGATCGTTCTATTGACCGAAAAACTTCCCTTGAACATCGGCCCGAGAAGCCTTGCAAGGTAGTTCACATCGCGGTATCGGGGGCGGTAGATGTAGTCGGCTTGATCCCGATCGGTCTTGTCCTCGATCCTCGCGCGGCTGATGTAATCCACGCCGTTCCGCGTTTCGATCGTCAGTCCCAAGGAATCAAGAAACGCCTTGAGGAATTGTCGGAGGTCGCCGTTCTCTGACGCGTATCGGAACGAAACGGATCGCGTATCGCTCAGGACTTCCGGGGCCACAACGTAGGGCGTTGTCATGACTTCTGAATAGATCAGTTGCACGACCTGAGCCACGTTGACACCCTGAAAATCGAAGCGTGCGGACTTGGTGCTTTCTCGGGCGTCCGCCTGGCCGTGCAGCAGGATCAGCGCCAAGATGGCAAGGGCGTGCTTCATTTCTTGGCCGCCGCCTCGTGTGGTGGCTCCGCCCCGCTCCACACCATCACACGCTGTCCGTCGACTACGCCAACGATTCCATATCCCCGGCCCAGAAACGCCGAGGGATGCTCAAGTCGGACGCGGCCTGCTCCGTCCGCCAATGCGATCAGTTGCTGTCCATCGACACTGAGAGAGCCAGCGACCCTCCATGACTCGGAAATTGGTGGCGTGCTCTCAGGTGGCGATGGCGCCTTTGTCGAAGACAACCCGGGTCCAACTGGATGTCCCTGGGCAGCCTGAGTCGGCGTAGCGGCGTTAGTGGCCTTGGGTCCGTTGAAGAATCGCAGCACGAAGTAGAGTCCAGTCGAACCGACCGCGAGCACCGCCACCGCGAGAATCCATAGCTTCGGGCTGCGCAAGACATTCTGCCGGCCATCAACCTGCAACTCTTTGCCAGTTCCGCCTACGTACGACGAATACAGCGGGAAGATCTCCGCGTCGTATCTCTTGTTTTCGACCGAGACCCGAGAGCGGATCGTTTGTCGGTAGCCTTCCCACATCTCGACCCGGTAGGTTCTCTGCCAGCCCAGAGTCTTGATCTTCGTGGTGCGGAAGCTCACCTCGACCACCACTTTGAGCGTCCGATGCAAGTCGCTGATGTCCTGCACCATCAGAACAAGGTCGCAGCAGACCTTGCTCGCGTCATCGACGAAGTGTCGGTGCTCGCGGAAGAACACCTTGTGCTCCGCAAGCAGCTTGCAGTCAGTTCCCCAGAATCGCCACGCCTCATCGATGCAGATGATGTCGCCTCGCTTGCAGAACGTGTCGGCATCACCACCGTGCGGCAGGAAACTCTGCTTGGCCACATCGTCATTCCTGCAGTGAACGACGTGCCCAAGCCTGTCCGGATCGATCGACCACTTTTCGACGCAGTAGGCCCGAATTGCGTCGCTGTCGATTCCATCAACGTTGGTCACGACACGCCTGCCGGCCTTCACGGCGGGCACGATGACCGACGAGACACATTCGTAGCTTTTGCCGGAACCCATAAGGCCGGTGTAGGCGTTGATGGGCATCGCCTACCCGATGATTGGCAGACGCCGGATGATGAAGCGTGTCGCGTAAGCGGAGACCACAAGAGACAAGCCGGTCTGAATGCTGAACACGTCCAGAAAGTACCAGGTAGCAGAAGCGATCCCGCCGAGCGCACCATTGACTGCACTCCCATCCGGGACAAGCGCGGCAACAAATCCTACGAATTCGCTGCTGACAAAGTAGAGCGCGAAATACAGGATGAATTTGACCAGCAAGGATCGAACGACCCAAGCCAGAACGGTGTTGAGCGCCGACAGCAAGATTCCGTACACCGTGACCTCACGCGGAAAGGATGATGAACAGCGCAAGCGCTGCCCATGCGAAGACCATAGCCGTCTGGATGATTGACTTGTTTTCGTCGATCAGCCGGCAGTGAGCGTCAAGCGTATGGCTTCCGTACAACTCGATAGTCGGACGCGGACAAACACCCGCCTGTGTTTGGGGTTGAAACGAACGGAGACCAGGCAGCAGATCCAGCACCGGCTTCGCGATTTGGTACGCGGTCGGCGTTTGCTCAAGAGTCGGCGCGCCGATTCCCGGATCAGGTCCAAGATTTTGCAGAGGGTTCGCCGCAGCCGGATTGGTTGCGTTCGGCGCCTGAGCCGGCGTAGTAGTCGCCGACGTAGGATTCTGCGGAAGCGACCATGGCTGCGGATTGCTAGACGTTGTTGGATTGGGTGCAGTGAAATCTCGCACCGTCGGAGCAAAGTCGGGGTTCGCCTCCATCCAGGGCCCCACTTCGTCTGCCCGGATTGGATTCGACTGGGGATACGGCAGACCGTCGTAGCCGGGCTGCGATGCCGCTTGCTGCCAGGCGCGGTTCGCAAGTGCTGCGACGATCGCCGTATTCAATCTCTTGTCGAGATCTGCAGCGGGAATGTCGTTTGTTGCCTGTTGGGGAGAGAGACCCGCTTTGGTCGGAACAGCTGCGGGAGCCGTGAACGTGTAAGGGCCGCACGCTCCATTCTTGTACAAAGAGCCCGCAGGGCATGACGCGGGGGCTCCTGTGGCCTGCTTGATGGCGTAGATGACGCCGCAGGTAACCTGAGTCGAAGTTATCGAACAACTAGGCGCTGCTTGAGTATCTTGACCTGTTTGGCTTCGATACTCGTAATACCCCTGGCGAGCAACGGCCTCGCCATCTCCACCAGCCAAATCGACGTTTACTCCAGCGGAATGGAAGGAAACCTTCCAATAGGCCCCTCCAGCGGTCATGGCTGTTGAGGTTGGAATCGCCAAGTTTTCTCCGGACTCGTCGATCTTTCCATCCGTCCGGAATAACCACCGGACCAGCGCATCCAATCCAAGATTGACCGCATAAGTGATGACGGCGCCTATACCAACTGCGAGGGCGACAGATGCCCAACCCGGCGCGGTTACCGCGCCCACAGTTACAGTCGCAGCGCTTCCCGCAACCGTCGCGAGTTGGGGGGAAACGCGGGCTAGCGTACTCGCGAAGCGCGGATCATTTGCCGCGAACCCGCGCGATCGCATGCCATCTTGGATTGCGCCGGAGACCGCTCGTCCAACCCGATCCGGCTGCGCAACAGGCAAGGCCTGCGACCAGGCGCTCGACGGGAGAACAAGCACCGCGAAGAGCCAGAAGACGAGCATGGATTTGAGCGGCTTCATTCCAAGCCTTTGATCATCGCCCAGGCGCACGTCATGCCCCACGCGAAAATAAAGAGATACCAAAGTTGGATTGTTTCCATCGCTTTCTCCAGAGCGAGACGGCGAGGTGATCAGGCTCGCCGTGGTCATGCATTGGATATCGGCTTAGCCGCCACGAATCCAGCGGAGTGCCATCTTCGCGGCCGTCATCGTCGCGTAGATCGCTGCCAGCACGCCGGCGACGGCCATGACGGCGGTGATCACATCCGACGCCGAGAACGCACCAGTGATTGCCGTCAGATCGATATTGCTTGCCGCACGAGCAGAGCTCGCGACACCGACCAGAACCGGAACGAACGCGCCGTACTTGAGCGCTTGTTTGAACGGCTTCATTTGCTTCTCCTACTCCATGAACGACGGCATCCGGCCGTCACGGATCGCTTCACCCGCCACGGATGAAGCGCAACACTTCGCCGACTCCCCGCCCAACGATGAAGAACAGGACGACAACGGTGAACGCCGCCGTGAACACAGCGCCAACATCTGAGGGTTTCAACGACGGGATCGGCCCGGGCACTTGCTGAAGCGCCTGGTACTCCTCCTTCGTCAGCAGGTAGTACGGCGAGCCGCTTTCACACGGTTCGTACTCCTTCAGATCAACAGACAGACAGAACATCAGTATCCCCTTGGGATCGTTGGAGGTTGCCCCTTGTGTCACGCGACCTTTCTCGTGGATGCATCGCCGGTCGGCACCTTGACGTCCACAAGATCCATTGGCGACAGATACTCGATCCCCACCACCACAAGCTTTTCCACGTCCTTCGAGATTTCTCGTCCGTCGATCACTTTGCGCTCGACCGCCGTTTGTCGGCGGTACGTTACGAGGCAGCGAGCCGGGAACTGACGTCCCACCATTGCAGCTCCTACCCCAGCATCACCGATGGTTTGCTCCACCGCAGTGAAGCCGGTCCAGTTCTTCGAGGACGGCGCTGCGACGATGACCAACTTCGTAGACTCCAACCCCTCAAAGCGCGAACCAGCCTCTCCTTTGAAACCCGCGGAAGCACCCAATACGAATTCCTCGCTCTTCAGTTCGGAAACATGACGACTCAACAAAGACATGACGGACTCCCATTGATATTGACTAACCGCGCAGCGCTTTGGCGATTCCGGCCAATCCGCCCATTCGCGCTCCTTCAAGCAGACTCCCGAGTCCGCCCTCACGTACAACCTTGTCATAAGCGTCAGAACTCACGGTCCCCAAGACTTCACCATCTCCTGGCGCATTGGCATCAACCCAATCGTCATAGGTTGTAGGGAGGCCATACTCGCGGAGAAGCTCCCGAGCCCCGCGCAGCGATACGCACTCGAAACCCTTGGTAGCGCGCAAGTACTCCACCCAGAGCCCAGCAGCCGGACTGTCACGGCCGCGTAGAATCGCGTCTTCGAGCAGTTGCCAGGGAGTGAGGTTGCCCATATGTGCGAGCTTCAAGCGGCCAGAGGTCATCTCTGCCGAAAGGTCCCAGCTCCGCTCGCGATCAAATTTCGTCAAGTACTCCGAACAGTCCCAAGCCTTGCGGACGTCGACACCAATGCGCTTTTTGCCGTACCACTCAATCGTTTCAAGGCCGACCTTCGTGCACTGCGTCTGCCAAACCGGAAAAAGCTTGGACGCCAGCTGTTCCGGGTCGACCGCCCCGCGGTGGCTGAAGAACCAAGCTTCGTGGAAATGCGGGTGCCAGCCTCGTACCGATCCGTAAGTGATTTCTGTGGCGCTCACCAGAGCTGCGCGCTCGATCACCAGATCGCGATAGCCGCGTGACTGCGCGAGACGCCTGCGCGCCAACTTGACCGCGCCCAGAAGATCGGCGAGCCGATCCCCCAAGTCATGCCCGGCCGTGAAAGTCACCATGACCGCCGACCCTCCTGCCGCGTGCACCGCGTCGAACAGCGCGCCGATCTGCTCTCCCCTCCGGCGCAAGATTTTTCCTGCGCACTGCACGCACGCCCATACCGATCCGCACCGCATGACACCGGCAACACCAACGCTAGTTCCGTGGCGGTAGACCCGCACGCCTTCTCCAACTGGCTCGCGACCGCAGACCGCAACTCGGAACTCCGATTTCTTTTTGATCTCGCCAGTCTCGCCATCGACTTTTTCGGCCCAGTAGGGATAGACCAAGTCCTGGCAGCCCGCGAGCAGGAGATGCCGTCGCACCCGGCGTGCAGCCTCCGAAGGTTCCGGCACAGCGAGGCCATCACCGACATGACGGACGCCGACAGGCTGTGATCGAACGAAGTCCCAGTCACGCACGACCCCCGCGCTTCCTGAGCACCTGCCCGTCGGTTGACAACGTATTCCGTATAGCTTTACCGAGAGGCGCGTTCCGCGCCGGCTTCTCAGTCGGCAGGGTCGTGCTAGCGGCTGCGCGTCCGTCCTCGCTGGCGCTGCGGGCGGGAGCGCAGCCGCCAGCACAAGCGGCGTAGAACACCATCGCGGTGCTGCGCAACTCGGGCCAGAAGTCGAGTTGTTGCAACTGGCGCCGTTGCTTCGCTTTCATAGCGCGAACTCCTCTGCCCGCTCGGCAGCTTTCAGGCGAACAGCCTCGACGTTGATGAAGACGCGCTTTCCGATGGTGATCTGAGGCCAGTAGCCGCGTTCCGCCTGTGCAACCAGGACGCCTATCGGTAGGCCGATGGCAAGAGCAAACGCTTCCCGGGTCATCAGGGGAACGGCCATCGGTGGCACCGAACCGCCTTGCATC
>JAVBUM010000032.1:0-40344 GCA_031555325.1 Niveibacterium sp.
GTTGGTGTAGTGGATGGTCTCCTTCAGTTCCGCATAGACGTTGTCACGCATTTCGTGGCAGCTGATGCAGAACGGTTCCTTGTTTGTAGCTTCCAGGACAGTATTGAAGCCACCCCAGAAAAGAATGCCGCCGACGAAGCCAGCCAGCAGCAACGTGAGCAGCGAGAATTTCTTGCTTGGCAGACGCAGACGGCGCCACAGCGACAAGCGTTCAGATCCGGATCCGGTAGTCACTTTGCGATTCCTGTTCTTGTGGCAGAGCGCACCGGGCGCCGCAATGCGGTACCCGGTACGCTTCCTCGCTTAGTAGACGTCGTGCTGCGTGTTCCAGACGTTGAACTTGCCGGTAGGCGTGATGATCCGCTTGTCGTTGATCACCTTCTTGAGCTTCAGCGTCTTGTCGTCATAGACGACGATCGCCGACGGATCGGTCTTGCCGCCCCACACCGAGATCCAGACTTCCGAGCCATCCTGGTTGTATTCAGGTTGGACTGCGCGGCGCAGCGCCTTGGTTTCAGGCAGACCGGAATCCTTGGCGACGTTGATCTTGACCGGCGCCTTCGACAGGTCGTTGAGGTCGAAGACCTGAACGGATTCGGCATTCTCCCGCTCGGGGTTCATCGGCGTATCCGCCCACAGGTGCGTGGACTTCGGATGCGTCTTGACGAACAGGTCGCCTGCGCCAGGCATCGGCAGTTCCTGGACAACCTTCCAGTTGTACTGCTTGTACTTGGCGAACTTCGGATCGTCCGACGGAGTGGAGATCAGCGAAACCGCAGCGTCGCCCAAGTGACCCGTCACCCACACAGGACCGAACTTCGGGTGCACGAAGTTCGTACCACGGCCCGGGTGAGGAATCTTCTTGGTGTCGACGAGTGCGGCAAGCTTGCCCGTCTTGGTGTCGACCGCGGCGACCTTGTTCGAGGCGTTTGCAGCAACCAGGAAGTAGCGCTTGGTCGCGTCCCAGCCACCGTCGTGCAGGAACTTGGCCGATTCGATCGTGGTGGTCTTCAGGTTCTTCAGGTCGCTGTAGTCAACCAGCATGATCTGGCCGGTTTCCTTGACGTTGACCACCCATTCCGGCTTGATCTGCGATGCGACGATCGAAGCCACGCGCGGTTCCGGATGGTATTCGCCATCCACCGTCATGCCACGGGTCGAAACGATCTTGAGCGGCTGGAGCGTTTCGCCTTCCATGATCGAGTACTGGGGCGGCCAGTAGGTACCACCGATCAGGTACTTGTCTTCGTAGCCCTTGAACTTGGAGGTGTCGACCGAGCGTGCGTCCGAACCCATGCGGACGGTTGCGACCGTCGTGGGCTTCTCGAACCACATGTCGATCAGCGTGACGAGGCCATCGCGACCAACCGTGTAGACATAGCGGCCCGAAGCGGACAGACGCGAGATGTGAACCGCGTAGCCGGTCTTCAGGATCTGCCAGATCTCCTTGGTATCGCCATCGATCAGGGCGAGTTCGCCGCTGTCGCGCAACGTCACCGCGAAGATGTTCTTCAGGTTGACGTTGTTCATTTGCTTCTTCGGACGCTGGTCAACCGGGATGATCAGCTTCCAGGAAGCCTGCATGTCCTTCAGGCTGAATTCAGGCGGAACATCCGGCGTTTGCTGGATGTAGCGAGCCATGATGTCGATCTCTTCCTTGGTAAGGATGTCGTCATAGTTCACCATGCCGCCTTCGGTGCCGAGCCCGATGATCTTCTTCAGGCGCTCGGTGCCCAGCTTCAACGTACCGCCTTCGGACGTCGAGCCATCAGCAGCCTTCTTGGTCCAGTGCGGTTCAAGGTTCTTACCCGTTGCGCCTTTGCGCAGGACGCCGTGACAGCCGGCGCAACGTTCGAAATAGATCTTCTTTCCGATCTCTACTTCGGCCGGCGTCATTGTGGGCGCTTCGGCAGCCCGTGCCTGGGCAGTCCAGATTGACAGCGGCAGGATAGCAAGTGCTGGCAGCACCCGGAATTTCACTTTCATGGTCCCCTTCTTTCGTGTTCCGCTTCGGCGTTGAAAATACGGCGGGCAGGTTGGTTGTGAATGCCTTTTAAATTGCGGCGAGTTCGGGGGCATCTTGCGCAAGCACTGGGATGTCGAGCTGACCCGTGTCAATCCAGCCTGCTTTTCGATACCACCGGGTTAGGTCGGCAGTACGAGAAAGCTGATAGGTGTAGTTCTAAAGGTGTAGATGTACAGGTCTTCCAACCGTGATTTTTTTGGCTGTCTGTTCGTGTCGCGTTAGATGACCTACTACGCACACAGTGGTGCTGGAGCGACTCCCGAGTCAGAGCGAAGAGACGGCTTGTGTTGGACTCTCTGGAGGCGTTTCCATGCGGACGCCACGTGAGAGTTGCCTGAAGCGAGGAAGAAAGCACAGAAGGGCGGCACGGTCGAATCGTGTTGAGTGTGCGTCCAGCGCCGCGTCCACCGCCTGGCGTATGTCGGACCGTTCGATGCGCCCCACATGGCTTGTCAGTTCATCGGTGCCAACGCCTCCTGGCAGCACGCGATCGAGCGCACCAAGTGCGACGAGTTCGGGCGAGCTATCGGTTTCCGTCGAGGAGGCTGTCGCGATTGATTGGCGGCCCAGCATTCGTGCGAATCGGTGCCCGAGGTCATCACGCAGAGTAGGCGCTCGGCGGGTTGCACGCTGCATCATCGCTAGATAGCGAACCCAGTTCTGGTAGCGCTTCACGGCGCGTGGTGTGCGGAGGGCGGCCGCGACCACCGGGTTCCAGATCGCCAGCGCATCGCGGAACGCGGGCGAGTCGCGCACGATCGGATCGGGCCGGCGTAACACGGCTGCAACGAGTAGAGCGAGTGTCAGGGCGGAAAGGGGGGCGCCGTAACGCAGCAGCTCCGAGCGCTTATCCACGGCCGAAGCGAAGTAGCGTGTCATCAGCGGTGATCCTTGCGGTTCGGAGGTGGCGCCGGACACGACCGGTGGCAGGCCACCGGCCGGTGTGACCATTTTCGCGACCGGTGTGCTGGCGCCGTGACTGACCGCCGCAGGCAGGAGCGAGCCGAGCCAAGCGCCCAGCGCCACGGCGATGATGCCGACAAGCACAGGCCATAGTCTGGCGAGGCGGCGCAGCCATTTCGGTGTCTCGAAGTCGCCCGCCCGGGGTGTGTCGTCCTGCAGGTGCCTGGAGGATTGCGGGTCGAGTTGCGGCATTGGCATTTCGATATTGATGAGCTTTTCGAGGTACTGCCCCGCGTATTCGCGGCGAACGCGTCGTGCCCGTACCTCCTTGTCTTCTATCGGCGAACCATTGCGCGTGGTCTCGCTTTCGGCCAGTTCCTGGGCAACCTTCTCGAATGCCAGTCCAACGCATGCCTCGACACGTTCGCGTGCCATGCCGAGCACGACGAAAACCCGGCCGGAGGAGACCAGGAAGTTGACGGCCTCCATGACCTCGAGGACGGCTTCCGGCCGGCAGCGATCGAGGTCGTCGATGAGCACCAGCATGGTTCGCGGTTCGAGCGCGGCGGTCACCTCGGAAAATTCGGTGGCAAAGCGCTGGCGGAAGCTGGCCTGCGCGCCAAGATCGCGGATTGACGCTCGCTTCGATACCGAAGCCACCAGTGCGCCAGGATCGACGCCGAATGCGCGCAGCCGCAAGAGTGCCGTGACCAGTGGTGCCAGCGCACCGACTGCGAGGCCGGCCGCGCGGAACCGCTTGAGCGTTTCGGTCTCGGGCGGCGCATTTTGTGCATCTCCGAAAAGGGTTAGCCAGATATCGCGGGTGAGGCTGAACCAATTGTCAAGTGCGCTGCCCGGATGCGTCAGCGCCCAGCCGAAGAGGCCAATCGAGAATGCAACGGCGAGCGAAAGCGGCCAGTAGCGATGGCCGCGCATCCATAGGAGGCGCAGTCGGTATTCGATTCCTTCGAGACTGAACCAACCCGGAATCGCTTCGTCGCGGATCGCCGAGAGGAGTGCCGCGAGCAACGCTTCCTCCTTTTGATGATGCCAGGCGTTGAACCACACGCTGCGTACGCCGAAGCGCGCCAGATCCTCGCGCAGCAGGCCCATCAGTGAACTCTTGCCGCTACCCCAGTCGCCCGTGATCGCGATGGTCAGCGGCGCTTCGGTACGTTCGTTGCGGAGGAAGGCCGAGAGCCCCCAGGCGCGCGGCGCAAAATCGAGCCTGTCGTCGCGTGCGGCGGCGAGTGGTTTGTCCGAAGCGAAGGCATCGGCGATGGTCTCGGTGATGCGTGCGGCGGGTGCTGGCGGGGGGCGCAGTGCGGCGCTGGTGAGCGCTACAAAGCCGATCAGCCAGGCGAGCCACGCCCATGGTGCTGGGTAGCGTGAATAGAGTGCAGGCTCGGGATACCAGTCGCGACCGTCGTCGCGGCTGACGTACCGCTGGCCACTGGCGCCAACGGCAGTCGTGCCGTCGGGCGCCGGGGTCGGCTGCATCACATCGGGCGGCTGGGTGAGCCACTGCACGACAAAGCTTGCGCCAGCTGTTACACCGGTCGGAATGCGTGCGATCGATGCAGGTGCGATGAGCGCATACAAGGCGCCGGAGGCTGTGCGCCGCGACTGTATTCGCCATCCACCACGAGGGGCTGTTGGCCCATCGCTCAGCCGATACCTGCCGCCTTCGGCTGGGACCAGCCAACCGCCGAAATCCACTTCCTGGCCAGTGCGATACGCCTCATACCAGGCGGCGCCGTTCTGGTCCACGGTGACGATACTGTTGTCCGCCAGCAGGCAGTACAGCCAGCCCTTCTCCAGGTCGATCCTCGCAAGCGTGACGGGAACCGAGAGGCGGGTTTGCTCTTGCCATTGCGCCTTGCCGGCAGCACGGTGCACGACCACACCGTCACGACCGACCATCCAACCTTCTCCGCTCTCGCGGAAGGCGATTGCAACCCAGCTCGTCCTTGTGAGATTGGCGTCGGCTGCTGGCGCATGCTCCCAATGTTGCCCCCCGTCTCGGGTAATCAGCAGTGCACCGAACTCGCCCACCGCCCAACCTCGTTGTCCGTCGGCAAGAAAGAACACCGACAGGAGAGTTGGTCTTGCTGGTGCCGTGCTCAAGGTGGGTGCGATAGCGGACTGGCTGGGTGCAGGCTTGGAGCCGTCCGCCGGCCTGTCGGCTGTTGGCGGTGCCTTCTGCGGCGGGGGCGGGGTGTCCTGAGGTGCCGGAATACCCTTTGGCGATGGACGCGCCTCACCCTTGGCCGGGGCAGGCTGGGCCTTGGGTGCTCGCTGCGTTTGCACGGGAGGTGCCTCGGCAGGCTGGCGGTCGCCCTGCAGTTCGGGGAGCCCGCCCGAAGGCGCCTGGATGATGTCCTGGCTGTAGCTGCCACCCTGCTGGCGCTGCGGAGGTTCTTTCGATGCGGGTGGCTCCGCCGCTACCGCCTTTGAAAGCGGCGACCACGTAGCAGAGCCAACGGTCGCTCGTGGTCTCGGTGATAGGCCTGGTGTGTCCTGGCGGACCCAAAGTGCGCCGCCATCGGCAGAGTGCAGGATCAACCCATCACTTCCGACGGCCCAGATAGCGCGGCCGTCGGTGCTCACGTGTAAACCATGAAGCGCACCTGCGATCAGTGGCAGTCGTGCGGCGGCATGGCGTTCGATTGGATGGCGCCACCAGTCGAAGCTGAGAAACAGCGGTGGTGCGAAGGGATTGGGTGCGGGTGCCTGATGGAAGGCCAGTACGCTTATTGCAGCCAGCCAGAGTGGCGCGACAACGAGTGTGAGCGCCCGCCCTGGCAGACCCCATCCTCCGCCTTTGCGCTTCGCCGCCATACCCTCTCCCCAAGATCGCGTTCGCTTTCAAGCTAGACGTGGTGGAGAGGGGTGGTCAATCGGGGGACGAGCGTCACTACGATGGGCCGTCTGCGAAGGGCCTCGTCTGCAGGGATTTGCCGGCTGTACTGTGGGTGAAACGAGAGAGGGCGTCGCGATATCGAAAAGGGTTGCGGTAGGTGCCATGGGGCCTCAGGGCACCGATCGGCAGGGACTGGGCCAATCACCTGGCGACTAGCTGCCTTCCTCCGTACTTGCGCGCAATTCGAGCCATCTCCGCACAAGATTGATTGCCAGCGCAAGCAGTGTTGGTCCGATGAAAAGGCCAACCAACCCAAATGCCAGTACGCCGCCGAATACACCGAGTACCGCCACGACCAGGGAGAGTCGGGAGGTCCGTGCGATGAGCAGTGGCTTGATGAAATTATCGACTGAACTAATGACCAGCAGGCCGTAGAGCACCATGAAGATGGCCCAGCCAGTCTCGTCATTGTTGTGGAGCCAGATAGCGGCGCCGCCCCACACCAGCGGCGGGCCGATCGGCACCATCGAGAGCAGGAATACCAATGATGACAAGAGCATTGGTCCCGGCACGCCAGCGATGAGGAATCCCAGAGCGGCGACCAGCGCTTGCGCGAGTGCGGTGCCAAGCATGCCCAGCACCACGGCAAATACCGTTTGTTGTGCAGTCCGGATGAGTTCGCGGCCAAGGTCACCAAAGATCCGCTCGCCGCCGTGGCGGAAATGGCTGGCGAGCCGACTGCCGTCGCGATAGACGAAGAACAGCACGAAGATCGCCAGCAGAATCTGTACGAGGCCACTGCCCAGTGCGGTGATTGCCTTGAGGCCGAATTCCCGTGCTGGGCCGGCAAGATTACGCACGAGGCCGAGCAGTTCCTCGCGGTTCGACGTAAGGCGGCTCCAGTACTCGCGCAGGGATTCGCCGACGACCGGCATTTGGGCGAGCCAAGCCGGTGGATCGAAAGACCGGTCGGCGAAGCGTTCTTGGAACAGATCGAGTAGCCAATGTAGGCCATCGGCTGCCGAATTGAAGGCGAGCGCCACGGGTACGACGAGGGTCAGTGTCACGAGAATGCAGGCAATGAGGGCTGCGTGTCCCGAGCGTCCGCCCAAGCGATCGCGCAGCCAGCGGAACGCGGGCCAGGTTGAGGCGGCGATCACGGTGGCGAAGATGATCGTCACCATGAATGGCTTGAGCACCAGCCAGCATCCAATGAGCAGGGCGGTGACCAGCACCACCTGGGCCAGAGTGTCGTATCGGTCCGCTGCGCGGCCTTGGTCGTCCAAGATGGGTTTCATTGGTTGTGCATGTGGCCGGCAAGTGTCGTGACGGCATCCAGGAACCGGTCGCGCTCAGGCGAATCGGGCAGTGTTTCACCGGCAGCTTGCCGCATGCAGGTGAGCCAGGTATCGCGCTCGGCATCGCCGATCACAAATGGCATGTCGCGTGCCCGTATTCGTGGACGCCCGCGGCGTGCTCTTCGAGATCCATCAATTCGTAGAAGCGATCGACCCGCATACAGATTCCATCGGCGCCACCAAAGGTCTCGTATGGTCTCGGGGGTTGGGTTTGTTCGGTCATGGAGCCGGCAAGATCGGCCAAACTCCTAGTATACGTGGCCATCCTTGGGGTGCTCGGACCTCGTGTGCTGCCCACGCCGCCGTGTACCTGGCTCGGCACCTGAGCTTCAGGGGCTCAACGCAAAAACCAGGAATGCGCCGAACACGACGAGGTGCACCAGACCTTGCAGGATTGTGGTGCGCCCTGTCGCGAGCGTCATCGCTCCCACGATCAGGGAGAGGAACAGCAAGAGGCTGTCCTTCGGTGAAAGGCCAAGTTCCAACGGATCGCCCGTCCAGATAAAGATCGCTGCCACGGTTGGAATCGTCAGTCCGATCGAGGCCAGTGCAGAGCCGAGCGCGAGGTTGAGGCTGGTCTGGATGCGATCTGCACGTGCGGCACGTAGGGCGGCGAGGCTTTCGGGCAGCAGCACAAGGCTCGCAATGATGATGCCGACCAGTGCGGCCGGCGCACCGGCTTTTGATACGGCATGCTCGATCGTTGGCGATAGCGCTTTGGCGAGCCCTACGACCGCGACCAAGCAAATGAGCAATAGCCCGGCCGATATCCACGCCACGGCCGGTGGTGGTGGCGGTGCGTGCACACTTTCGTCCGAAATGCCCGGGAGCAGGAAGTAGTCGCGGTGACGCACGGTTTGCACAAAGACAAAGGCACCGTAAAGGATCAACGAAACCGCACCCGCAAAGGCAAGCTGGGGCCGTGTCAGCAGCGGCCCGGGGGCTGCATGCGAATAGTTGGGCAGCACCAGCGTCAGGACCGAGAGCGCGGCGAGCACGGCCATTGCGGCGCTCGACCCGCGGATCTGGAAATCCTGCTCGCGATGATGAAGCCCACCGATGAAAAGGCAGATCCCCACCACACCATTGCAGACGATCATGATCGCAGCGAACACCGTATCGCGCGCCAAGCCCGCCTTGTCCGGTCCGCCGCCGAGCATGGCGGAAACGATCAGTGCCACCTCGATGACTGTCACCGCAACCGCCAGCACCAAGGTGCCGAAAGGTTCGCCGATGCGGTGCGCGACGACTTCCGCGTGATGGACCGCTGCGAAAACGGTGCCAGCCAGCGCCATGGCGAGCAGCGGCCAGAGTGGAAGGTTGGTCGCAAGCAGGGGGGCGCCGAGTAATGCGATCCAGCCAATGAAGGGCACGGCGATCGGCCAGCGAGAGATGCGGAATGGCGGGGATTGCATAGGCGTTCCTGATGTCGATCAGGGGCACATTATCGGGTGTGGCAGCCGAGCTGAACAAAAAAGCGCAGGCCGGAATGTCTGCCGAGCGGTGTTGAGCATCTGGTTCAGCCGCGCAGGTGCAGAGGGACGGGCATGTCAAGGTTGTTTGCTTGCCAACGAGGCCGTTAGCTCCGAGTATTGCCGGCTTGCTAAATAGATAGAAGGAACGCCGAGTGAACCTCATCGCCATCTACCACAACCCCAAGTGCGGTACGTCTCGCAACACGCTCGCGCTCATCCGCCATGCGGGTGTCGAGCCAGAGATCATCGAGTACCTAAAAACGCCGCCGACGAAGGAAGTGTTGCGCGAGCTCGTGCGGGCGCTGGGTGTGCCAGTGCGCGCCGTGATGCGCGAAAAGGAAGCGTGCTACTCGGAACTCGGGCTCGCCGACATGAAGTGGAGCGATGAGGAACTGCTCGATTTCATCATCCAGAATCCGATTCTCATCAATCGCCCGATTGTGGTGACCGAGCTTGGTGTGAAGATCTGCCGGCCTGCCGAGGAGGTGCTGGAACTGCTGCCCGTTGGTGCGCTGCCGCCTTTCACCAAGGAAAACGGCGACGTGGTGAAGGACAACGGCATTCGGCGAGGGCGCAAGGCCTAGACGCTGGACGTGACAAAAAGAAGCGGCCAGAGGGAAGCCTGCGGGCTGAATCAATGGGGTGGGGCGCGCAGGCATATGAAGAATCTGGATCCGAATACCGGCACTAAGACACGGACAAAGCTTCGTCTCGTTCTTCTGCCTGGCATGGATGGCACCGGCAAGCTGTTCGCGCGCTTTTCGGCGTGCGCGGTGGGGACATTCGATCTGCAGATCGTGTCCTATCCTCCACGCGCCTCCAGCTATGCAGAACTCAACAAGTACGTGCGCCAGTCGCTTCCGATGAACGGGCCATACATCGTCCTCGGCGAATCGTTCTCTGGTCCGCTCGTGGCGATGCTGCGAAGCGATCCGCCGCCGGGGCTTGTCGGCGTCATTCTGTGTGCCTCGTTCGTCAGCAATCCGCGCCCATCCCTGGGGTGGGTGGCCGGCCTCCTGCGTGTCTTGCCGATACCCCCGGGCTGGCAGTCGCTTGCACGCAGCAGGCTTCTCGAAGGTTTTTCCACGCATGAGCTGCGTGCCGAGCTGGAGGAAGTGCTATCCGAAGTACCGAGTGATGTTCTGCGTGACCGCCTGCGTCAGGTGCTTGCGGTGGACGAAACCCAACGTTTCGCGACCGGCACACTGCCCGTCCTTTATCTGCTTGCAAGGCATGACCGGGTGGTGCCTCGATCGGCGTCGCGACACGTCCAAACTTTGGCACCAGCGGCGCTGATTGTTGACATTGAGGCGCCTCACTTCCTGCTCCAGGTCGCTCCCGCCGATGCCGTGGCAGCGATCGCCGCCTTTGCCCGGCGAATACCGGAAATGGCTGGCTGATTCGAGCGCTGACGGCATGCATGCGTGACTGACGGCTCGTTGTTGCTGCGCTGCAGGATCCTGTACTGACCTTCCTGTAAAATCAATCGCTTGCGCCGTTACATGGTGACGACGATCTACCGCTGATAATTCCCCGATGCGTATCGAAGAAATCCGCCAGCGCCTTTCCGCGAAGGGTGCCAAGCCTGCTCATGAAGCCCGTGTACTGCGCGCCTGGATGCAGGCGCAACCGCTCGACCGTGGCACGCGCCGGCAGGCGTCCGAAGACTTTCTTCCGCTGGCGTTGCGTGATGACCTGCCAGCGCTTACGGCAACCCTCGACGGCCTCGCACGCGTGAAGTCCGAGCACATAGGGGCCGACGGTTCGGCGCGGCTGCTCGTGGAACTCGCCGACGGCCAGACCGTTGAAAGCGTGCTGCTGCCGCGTGATGGCGTCTGCGTTTCCACCCAGCTCGGTTGCGCGGTCGGCTGCGTATTTTGCATGACTGGGCGTGAGGGGCTGGTGCGCCAGCTCGGCTCGGCTGAGATCGCCGCGCAGGTGGTCCTGGCGCGCCGCTTTCGACCGGTGAAGAAGGTGGTCTTCATGGGCATGGGAGAGCCCGCGCACAACATCGACAACGTGATCGAAGCGATCCAACTGCTCGGCACCGCCGGCGGCATCGGGCACAAGAACCTGGTGTTTTCGACCGTCGGCGATCGTCGTGTATTCGAGCGCCTGCCGCTTGGCCCGGTGAAACCCGCGCTTGCGCTGTCGTTGCATACCACGCGCGCCGGGCTGCGAACGCAGTTGCTGCCGCGCGCGCCGCGAATTGATCCGGACGAGTTGGTCGACCTGGGGGAGGAATATGCGCGGGCTACTGGCTATCCGATCCAGTACCAATGGACGCTCATCGAGGGGGTCAACGATAGCGAGGAGGAAGTCGAAGGCATTGCACGCCTGCTTGCGGGCAAGTATGCGGTGATGAACCTCATCCCGTATAACACGATCGAGGTGCTTGGCTACCGACGCCCGGATCCGGCACGTGTGTCTGAAATGGTGCGTGCGCTGCAGCGCCACGGCATACTCACCAAGGTGCGCAATTCGGCCGGGCAGGATGTAGATGGCGGGTGCGGGCAACTGCGGGCGCGCACGATGCATCTGCATCGCCAGCGTAAGCGGCCGCCTGCCGGTAACGGTCCAGTTGCGGCGGACGGTTAGGCGCGGGGTCAGCGTTTCGGCAAGGCGACGGTTACGTCCTGGCTACGGCCCTTGCGTGAGATCGTCAGCCGTAGTTTGCCGCCGCCCGCATAGTCGTCGAGCCGAGCAAAGAACTGGCCGACGTTGTCGACCGGCTTGCCGTCCAGCGCGGTGATCACGTCGCCGATCAGCACGCCGCCGCCGCGCGTAGGTGTGACACCCTGTAGCCCGGCGCTGGCCGCAGGTGAGCCGGGTTTGACGCCTAGAATCACGATGCCATTGGTATCGAAGGCGCGCTGCAGCTGCCGGTTGGTGTCCTCATCGAGCTGCAGGCCTAGCGTGGGCCGTACGTACTGCCCGCTGCGGATGAGTTCCGGCACCACGCGATTGATCGTGTCGACAGGTACTGCAAAGCCGATGCCTGCATTTGCGCCGCTCGGACTATAGATTGCGGTATTCATGCCGATGAGGCGGCCGGCGGAATCGAGCAGTGGGCCGCCCGAGTTGCCTGGATTAATGGCGGCATCGGTTTGGATCAGGTGTTCGATGGTCGAATTGCCGTCGTCGCCGCTCAAAGAGCGGTCGAGCGCGGAAACGATGCCGCGCGTCAGCGTCCAATCGAGCCCGAACGGATTGCCGATTGCGAATACGCGCTGGCCTACCTTGAGGTCGCCGCTCGTACCGAGCGGGACTGGTGCGATCTTCTTCACGCCCGACTGGATTCGCAGCACCGCGATGTCGTGCTCCGGGCTCGCGCCCACGAGCACTGACTTGTAGTCGCTGCCATCGGCGAGCCGCACCGTGGCTTCGCTTGCACCTTGGATCACATGATAGTTGGTCACCACGTGGCCGCTCGCGTCCCAGATGAAACCCGATCCGCTGCCGCGCGGCACTGAAAATACGTTGCGCGTCCAGAAATCGCGTACCCGCTCGCGAGTCGTGATGTACACCACCGAATCGCGACCGCGCTCGAACAACGCAATGGTCGCCTTCTCGTCTGCATAAAGATCACCACGCGGCGCAACGGCGCGTGGCTCTGCATTCGCAGCGGTCGCACGATGAACAAGTTCCGGCACGCCAATGCCCAGCCCGAGTGTGAGCAGGCTGCCGAACAGGAACCAGCGCAAGCGCTGGCTACGGGATGTATGGTTAGGCATGGAGGTTCTCTCGCATCCTTTCGCGCGCGTGAAATGCAGATCTGGGGCCGCATCGTCACAATTTCAAGTTCTTGAAACACGGCACGGGCGACCTTAGATCGGAGTCATGGACGCACCACGGCGTCAGTTACCCACCAGGAGGAAGCAATGGCTTTCCGCACCGCATTCCCACGTGACGTTTTCGGCGAACTCGATCGCCTGCAGCGAGAACTCTGGCAGTCTTTCGATGCCAACCCCGGCATCCGCGGTAGTGCTCGCGGCGGGTTTCCGCCGATTAACGTCGGCAGTTCGGAGCGCGCGGTCGAGATCTACGTTTTCGTTCCCGGCTTCGACCCGGCCGCGCTCGAAGTGCAGATCGAAAAGGGCGTATTGACCATTTCCGGCGAGCGCAAATCGGACCTGCCCGACGGTGACATGAAGGCCGCCGTGCATATCGCCGAGCGCTTTGAAGGCAGCTTCCGTCGCGTGGTTTCGCTACCGGATGACATCGATTCGACCGGCGTCAAAGCCACGTACCGTGACGGGCTGCTGCACATCAGTGTGCCGCGCCGCGAAGCCGCGCAACCGCGCCGGATCACCGTCCAGTAAGGAGATTTTGAGATGAGCGAAACGAAAAAGGCTGTCGCCCGCCAGACCGAAGCCGCGCTGGTTCCTGCGGTGAATGTGATCGAAGATGCTGAAGGCATCACGCTTTATGCGGATCTACCTGGGGTTTCGAAGGAAAACCTGTCCCTGCATGTTGATGCCGATGTCTTGACCATAGAAGGCGCAATGAATCTTGCTTCTCAGGAAGGGATGAATTCGATTCATGCCGAAGTTGAGCTGCCGCGCTATCGGCGTGCATTCACGCTCTCGCGTGAACTCGATGCGGACAAGGTCAGCGCCGAGTTGAATCAGGGCGTCTTGAAGCTGCGTATCCCGAAGAAGGATCACGTGCAGCCGCGCAGGATCGCGATTGAAGTGCGGTGATGCCTTACACCCTCATCCGGTGCGCAGTCCGTATGGATGCGCACCGGATCAAGGTGAGTTGATTGCTTGACGATACTGTGAAGATGGGACTGCGCTCGTTTGGCCGTGGGTCGATCTGAGTTTTGTTCATACGGCCAAACTTCATGTCATCTTCTCTGGACGTACCCATTGGTCAAAATCCTCTGCACTGACGTAACCGAGGGCCAGTGCCGATTCTCGCAATGACAAGCCATTCGAATGTGCATGCCGTGCTATCTCAGCGGCTTTCTCGTACCCGATGTGTGGATTGAGCGCTGTTACGAGCATGAGCGACTGATTGACCATTCTTGCGATGCGTTCCCGATTCGGCTTCAAGCCGCGTGCGCAATGCATATCGAATGAGACGATGACGTCGCGCAGAAGGCGTGCGCTTTGCACGAAGCAGTGCGCGATCAGTGGCTTGAAAACATTCAGTTCGAAATTGCCCGATGCGCCGCCAATGCTGATTGCGACGTCGTTACCCAATACTTGTGCACAGACCATCGTCATAGCCTCACATTGCGTTGGGTTGACCTTGCCAGGCATCATCGAGCTTCCTGGCTCATTCTCGGGAATTGTGATTTCGCCCAGGCCGCAGCGTGGCCCAGAGGCGAGCCATCGGACATCGTTGGAAATCTTCGTCAGAGCGACGGCAAGAGTCTTGAAGGTGCCATGTGCGGCCACCATTGCGTCATGAGATGCAAGTGCGGCGAAGCGATTGGGTGCGGCCCGAAAAAGCAGCCCCGTCTGTTTTGATAGGTGCGTGGCCACGCGACTGCCAAACTCTTGATGCGTGTTCAGGCCCGTGCCCACTGCCGTGCCCCCGATTGCAAGTTCCTCCAACGCGCTCAGGCTGCCTTGAATTTCGCGCTCTGCATGCTCCAACTGAGCGACCCATCCCGAGATCTCCTGCCCAAGTGTGAGCGGTGTCGCGTCCTGTAGGTGTGTGCGTCCGATCTTCACGATCGTATTGAAGGTGCGCGACTTGTGCGCGAGTGTTTTGTGAAGCTGTCGCACCGCTGGAAGCAGGGTTGTGACGATGATTTCGACAGCAGCGACGTGCATGGCTGTGGGAAACACGTCGTTCGAGGACTGGCCTCGGTTTACGTCGTCGTTCGGATGAACGCGGCGCGCCTCTCCACGTTCGCCACCGAGCAATTCCGATGCGCGATTGGCAAGCACTTCGTTCATGTTCATGTTGGTCTGCGTGCCGGAGCCCGTCTGCCAGACCGATAGTGGGAATGCACCGGGATGCAGGCCTGCGAGCACTTCCTCGGCGGCGTTGGAGATCGCGGATGCCACCGTAGGATCGAGTAACCCGAGGTCCTGATTCACTTCGGCGCAGGCGAGCTTTACACGGGCAAGTGCGCGCAGCAGTGGCTCCGGCATCCGTTCGATCGATATGTCGAAGTGTTTCAGCGAGCGTTGTGTCTGCGCACCCCACAGCGCATCCGCGGGCACTTCGATGACACCAAAGGAATCGTGCTCGTGGCGGACCGGTTGGCTCATTTTTTTGGTCTCCTGTTGCGCAGCGTGCCGACGTTTGCCTGCTCGGAGCGGTGCGCGGATGGGTTGGTTCCTCGGATCAGGAATTCGCGCGACCCTACACAGAGAACAAGATGCTTTCGAACCTATTTGGCATTCACGATCGGGCCGCCTCTTCCGCCTGTGTGTTCCGGATCGAGTCGCAATACTCGCCGCTGGTAGATGTTCTAGGCCGGGCGGCGCCAGCTATAGTGCAGGCATTCGATCTCTCCGGATGGAGTCCAAATGAGCAACGAGACAACGCAGTCGCCATTGCTGCCGCCAAGCTTTCACAATCCCTTCGTCGATCTGGTCGGCATTGAGTCCGATGGTTTGGGCGAAGGCTGGGCGCGTACGGTGATGACGCAGCGGCGAGAGCTTTCTAACATGCATGAGGCAGTACATGGTGGCGTGATCATGTCCGTGCTCGACACGACGATGGGGCGGGCGGCGATGGCGCAGCAAGGCTTCCGGCTTTCTGTCGTTTCGATCGGCGTGACGGTGAACTTCCTCAAGCCGGCTCGTGGGCGTTTGACCACCGAAGCGCGTGCCGTAGGCGGCGGGAAGTCCACCTGCTTCTGCGAAGCGGAAGTCCGCAACGAGGCGGGTGAGGTTGTCGCCAAAGGCATGGGCACATTCAAGTATCAGAAGCCACCCAAGGGCGGTGACTCCATCAGATCGAGCGCCGAGTCCATCGAATAGTCGGGATGCGCGCCGACAGACCGGCAGCCGGTCCTATTCGGCGCGTAACGGCAGTGTCTTCCTACGGCGGCGCGATTGATTGAGCTACTTTTCCGCTATGGAATAGGGGTGAGTCATTCCCACACAGGCAGAGGACCATGCAGGAGCGGTCTCTGACCCAGCGATATATGGCCTCACACGCGAGTTTCTCCTTCATCCGGAAAATGCTTTTTCGAGCGCCAGAATATCGAGCTTTTTCATATGCATAATCGCGGCGAAAGCGCGTTGCGACTTTGCTGTGTCCGGGTCTTGGAGCATGCGGAACAAGGCGGCCGGCGTGACCTGCCACGACAGTCCCCAGCGGTCCTTGAGCCAGCCACATTGTTGCGCGGCCGGATCGCCACCTGCGGAGAGCGCATTCCAGTAGTGGTCGATTTCTTCCTGTGTCTCGCAAGTGATCATCAGTGAGACAGCCTCGTTGAACTTGAACTGTGGGCTGCCATTGAGTGCGGTGAAGGCTTGTCCGTCCAGCTCGAAGGAGATGGTCAGCACATCACCCGGCTCGTGGCCATGGATTTCCTTTCCTGCTTCGCCATACCAGGTTCGATTTGTGATCCGTGAATTTGGGAATACGGAGGTGTAGAAGGCGACGGCCTCACCTGCGGTGCCGTTGTACCAAAGACAAGGCGTGATTTTCTGCAGCGCTGCCATGCCGATTCTCCCAGCCAATGCGAAGCGGCCGCGTGCGAGCGGCCACTATGCGGGTTACATGGGTTGTGGAACGATCACCATCCAGTTCACGCCGAAGCGATCGACCAGCATGCCGAACGAGGGCGAGAAGAAGCTTTCCGCGAGCGGCATCGTTACCTTTCCGCCCTCGGCCAGAGCCTCGAATCGCCTTCTTGCCTCGGCCTCGTTCGCGACCGTGAGTGTCAGCGAAAAGCCCTGGAAATCAGCGTTCCCGGTGCACATTCCGTCGGAGGCGAGGATGCTTGTGTCACCCACGCGGGCTTCCGCATGCATGATCTTTCGGCCGTTGCCTGATGGGATCATGCTCTGCTGTGGCGGGCTCGGATTGTCGTCGTATCGCATCAGGAACTCGACCTGGGCGTCGATTGCCTGCTTGTAGAAATCGAGCGCTTCTTCACAGCGTCCTTCAAAGAACAGGTAGGGCTGGATATGCATGACGGTTCCTCGTCTTCGGTGGTTGGATCGGGATGTAGTAGGCACGCCGAAAGCCTTGGATTCAATCACTGTAGGTCAGCTACCCAGGGGGACCAACCCACATCGGAAGCAGTTCGATGCCTGCCCGGCAGTACTCCCCGACCCTCTTTGGGGTGGCGATTCAAGCCCCACATCGCCGCGGGCTGGAATGTTTGACCGCCTCAGAGCGCGTAGTTCAGCGACAGCATTGCATTGCGCGGTGCGCCGTACATGGCACCGTAGCTCAGCCCGCTGACGTACTTCTTGTCGAATAGGTTGTTGACATTCAGGCGCACCGTTGCACGGTCGGTGAGATCGTATGCGGCGAAGCCATGGGCCAGGAAGTAGGCGTCCTGATGTGCTCCACCGTCTTTTCGGGTATCGGACTGCCAGTGACCCGCGACGCCGAGCTTGAGCTTTGGCAGGGCGGCAAGCCGGGTGTCGAACATCATGTTTACGGTCGTGCGCGGCACCCACTCATAGATGTCATCGCCGTCTGGGCCCGTCAGTTTCAGGTGTGTGAGGCCCAGCGAGACCTTGCTGTTAGCGGATATGCGACCGGTGGCCTCCAGTTCGACACCTTTGGATTTGACGTTCTTGCCCTCATAGATGTAGTCGCCAGCTGGGTTCATCCCGACATAGGTGGCGAGGTTCTTTTGCTCTGCGGAAAAAACGGCAAACGTTGTCAGCAGCTTCTTGCCCAACCATTCGGTCTTTATGCCAGCCTCGTAATTGATCCCCTCCGTCGGGTCGAGGAAGCGCCCGTCGATGCCTGACTGATCCTGGTTCTGGTAAATGTTGGAATACGACAGGTAGCCCAGGACCATGGGCGTGAAGTCGTAGGTGAGCCCGGCATATGGGCTCGCTTTCTCCGTGTCGGGATAGTCAACGGGCTCAAGGACCGCGCCGTAGCGCGAATTCCCTGAACGTGCCAGCCTGACCGCATTGACACCCATGATGGCCTTGAGGCGATCGGTGAGCGACAGGCGCGTAGCGGCGTACAGGCGGGTCAGCTTCTGTACGCTGCCGGAATACGGCTCCTCCGCACCCCAGGTGGGCTCGGGATAGACATCGCCCCCATAGGGGAATGCGGGTAAGGGTAGAAAATTCCCGTCAACAACAGGCCAGTTGTTCGCCTTGGTCTTTTGACGTGAATAGCTCAGCCCGGCGATTAACTCGTGCTGGCGGCCGAAGGCCGCAAAGTGCCCCGATGTATTGATGTCGAAGAGATGGTTCTCTGTGATCGTGGCGCTACGGTAGGCCCAGCCAATCGCCCCCGTGTTGTCCGGGTTCAGGAAGGCCGGATCGGTCGAATAGTAGGGGTAGATCAGTTTGGTCGATTCGTCGCTGTTGGTATAGCTGTAGGTGGCTTTGACTTCCCAGTCTGATCCGAAGCTGTGCCGGTATTCGATGAAGGCAGTGTCAGTCCTGGTGTCCCAGTAGGTCCAGTCCTGCGAGGTGGAGACCGACTGATCGAAGTCCGCCATCCTGCCATCCGCGTAGTTCAGCGTGAGAGACCCCCACATCGGTGAGTCCTGTCTCATGTTCTGGTGCGTGTAGCCCAGTGTCAGCATGCCGTCGCGGCCGATCTGGCCGTCGACCACCGCATAGAGCGTGGCGTTCTGGTCATGCAGGTCGCGGATGTAGGCGTCCTTGTCCTCTAACACCGCCACAACGCGGCCGGCCCAGCGACCGTCCTCCGTGAACACCTTGTTGTAGTCCACGGCGCCACGCCACGTGTTGTATGAACCGCCGCTGATCACCGCCTCGCCAGAATCCCTGTTGAGCGGGCGCTTCCGTACGTAGTTAATCGTGCCAGAAGCGTTGCCTACGCCCGTCAGCAGGCCATTGGCGCCCCGGATCAACTCGATGCGGTCGAACAGGTATGTGTCCTGCTGCCCGACGACCGTGCCCCAACTATTACTTACGCCCAGGCCGTCGATCTGCGTGTTCTGGATCTCGAAGCCGCGCGAGTTGAAGACGGTGCGATTCGTCTCGTACTGCTCGACGTTGATGCCCGTTCCTAGACGCAGCGCTTCGTTCGAGCCGGTGGCGCCGAAATCGGCCATCGTTTCGGCGTCCAGGATGCTGATGGATTGCGGCGTCTCCTTCACGTCCATGGGCAGGCCTGTGGCGCCGGCGGAGACGCGGGCCGAGCGCTTGGCTGTGACGACGACATGCTCCAACTCGGTTTCCTGCGCCGTTGCTTCGGCAGGTAAGGCACTTACTGCGAGTGCGCATGCGCTCAACACGAAAATTCGATCCATGGTTGCCCCAGAGAGAAACGAGACGTGGGGAGAAAGCACGATGCACCCCCCCAATTAAAAATGAGATTCTAAAAGAGAATGAGTATTATTATTTGTGCTGGCGCAGAGATCGGATGGCCGACGTTCCGTCGTGATCCGCTAAGCTGGACAGCAATTACGTATTGGTTCAGGGAGATAGGGAGCTGGCCGGATCTGATCTGAGCCAGGTCGTGACTTGTGGGAGCATCAGAAATTCCGCCACGCGGTGTTGCACGGCGGGTGCCTGTGTTTGCCGCCTGGAGTGCTTGGCGTTCATGCGCGCCGTCCATCTTGCCGCCGCGCACACCGGCACTCTTTCCAGGCGCGTACTTTCAACGCCCGGGACTTCCGTCTTACCCATTCTGTGCTGTTGCCTCGTAGGGCTAAATTGCCCTATTCGGATGTACTTGCGATCTTTGAGGCGACGTCATATTTCAATTTCTATGGCATGCGTGATTGAGTGGAAACATAGATGACAAGCCAATCCGCTCAGATTTGAAGTCGATATCTGCCACGCAAAATTATCAAAAATTCCAAATTCGGGCGCCGATAGGTGTCGAGGATTCTGCCACTAGTTGTTCCGCAAAACTATCTCTCTGCCCGTAACGCGCTGATTGGAAAGAAATTAGTTGTCTAGGCATCAAACTTGCTGTGTTAGCAGCTTTCACGCTGTCCAAATAACAACAAGGGATCCAAAGCATGAAAGTTGCGGTGGCTGTTGCCTGCCTTTTCGGTGGCCTTGCATTGACCCAGGGTGCGAGCGCGGTGCCGGTAGGTCTCGACGGATCCCTTGGCGGGAAATGGTGTGACCTGAGCGTGGCATACCCGTTGCGAAGTGCTAGCGCACCGAATAGCAATCAGGGCGCCCTGGGCACGCTCAACGTGACGGGCTACCGCATCCATTTCTGTTCGGACCTCGATTACATCTATGACCTGGTGGGGGTTGACGTGGAGACCAGTGTGAACTGGGCCAATCTGTACTTCGATGTCGGTCGGGCCAGGGATTCCAACTTCAGCCTTGAGGTTATGCTCGATCGTGGCTCAGCGCCGGGCACCCCGGGCTATTACGACTACCTGACCAAAGTGGTGAGCACCCTGGCCAGCACGATCGATTGGGCGCTGTCGTGGTCGAATTTTGTTGAGTGGGCGCTGGAGTACCTTGCGGGCAATAACAACCTTCCAGCGGGCGCCGATAGATTGAATGGCGCACAGCTTCGATTGGTGGAGGTGTTTGGCTGGGGGGGGAGCAACTATTACAACAGCCTCGCCAGATCAAGGCTGCGCACTGCTACCAACTCTGCAGTCATCCCGATTGATCCGTTCCAGACTTCGCAGATAGGCGCCTCCAGAGCAGATCGGCAGAAGGAATCCATGAGTGGCGATTTCTTGCGGGTTCGACCTGAAGTTCTGCAGAGCGTCGACAGCCGTAAATCGACGGTTCTCAGCCAGCTCGATACGAAAGCGCGTCTCGATAAGCTGATGCAAACCAAAGTTGAGTTCGATGAGTAAAGGTCGGGGTATGTGTGCTACCGCCATCGTTGACGATGTGCTCTACCGACGTGCGCTTGGAATAGCCGATCCAAAAGGCAGTTTTTTTTGTGAAGCCATGGGGGCCTTTGTGCGCGCTCGGGCGGCTAGACGTATTAAGGATTTGAGTAATACGGTGCCGGTGGATGAGCCTCTACGCAGGGATGGGCTGCCGGCGTGATGAGAACTCTTGCCTGATAACGTATGTGGTACCTGATGGGCTAGATGGAATCGATCGTGATCAGGCATGGGGTCATGTCAATGAACGACATTCATGAAGGATTTTCTAGTTCTCTATATATGCGTTCGGGATATTCGCAGGATTGAAATACAGTGATTATGGGTATTGATTGCTTGGCTGGATTGATATCGCACCAGATATTTTCAATGAAATGATCGTGGATATGCCATTCTCAAATATATGGGTGACGATATATGTCGAGGATTTTGGCACTATCTGTTTTTAGTAATATTTGTATTTATGCAAAGTATTGATCCAAAACGAATTTACTGTGCGGGCATCAATCTTGCTGTTAAGGCCGTGTTTTACGTGTCCAACAACAAGGAGATCCTAAGCATGAAAGTTTCCGTTGCTATTGCCAGCCTTATCGGCGGCCTCGCATTAACTCAAGCTGCGAATGCAGCGCCGGTAGGTGTCGACGGAACCGTCGGTGCGGAATGGAGTGGTGTCGCTGCGTCTCACGTGGCGCAGGATCCTCTCGCGCCGACAAGTAATTTTGGCGCTCCTAGCGCTGCGAACACGATGGGCTACAACGTCTATTTCCGTTCCGATTCGGACTACATCTACGGTCTGCTCGTGGCGGACTCGCAGACCACTATGAACTGGGCGAACCTGTACTTGGATGTCGGTTTGGCTAGACAGGGTTCGAACTTCGGTCTCGAAGTGACGAACAATCACGCTTTCACTCCCGGCGGGTCAGGCTCCTGGGATGTGAGTAGCTATTTGACCAAGGTAGTCGATACTGTGACGAGCACCATTGAGTGGGCGCTCTCCTGGAAGTTCTTTGCCGATAACAACGTTCTTCCGGCTGGGGTGAATTACGAAGACGGCGCGCAACTCCGCATGTCGCAGGCGTTTGGCTACGGGGTGGCTGGGGGCGATTCCTTTGGTCCTGACCGCTTTGGTGAGGTCAACGGTCCGGGTGTCAATGATGTTCCGGAACCTGCCTCGCTGGCACTCGTGGGCTCCGCGCTGGCAGGTCTGGCATTCCTGCGGCGCAGGAAGCAGGCTGCGTAACAATCGCTTTTGCTCGGGAGAAGGGCCGGGAGGGTCTTTCCCCGAGCCAGCAATTATTTAAATTGCACCACTCGGCAGAGGTGGCTGAACGGCACCGCGTTTATCCCGCTGCGTACTCGATGATGGGCTCGCAGCAAATCGGGAAGTTAACCGAATTGGCTACATAGCAGTTTCGGTGTGCATCGTGGTGAAGCCGGTGTGCGAGTTCGGCGTCATCTCCCGCGTGGATCATGACGTGCGGATGCAGAACGACTTTGGTCAAGTGGCCATTCCCCGGTGTGTCCAGCAGGGTGCCTTCGGCTTCGTCAACGTAGGCGAGCACACGAATCCCGGCATCCGCGCAGAGGTGAAGATACCAGAGCTTGTGGCAGGCGGAAGCCGATGCTACGAGTAGGTCTTCCGGATTCCAGCGGCTGGCATCACCCAAAAAGGCTGGATCGGATGACCCAGGGATCGCAGGTTTGGCACCCGCGTGAATGGTGTGGTCGCGTCTATATGCGCGGTAGCCGGAAGTACCGCTGCCGCAATTGCCGATCCACTCCACTGTTACGCGGTATTTGTGCTCACTGTGGGCCATGCATTGTCTCCATCGCTCTGGTTACGTGAAGGACTCGCAGGGTATCGTGATTGGGGTTGATACGCATGGCCGTTCTTGTACCGCATTCGCCTTGGTGTGCCTTACAAGTGGATGCCGCCTGATACCTCGATCCGCTGTCCGTTGATCCAGTGGCTGTCCTCGGTAAGCAGCGCCGCAATCGCGCCTCCGATGTCGTCCGGAATGCCGACGCGGCCGAGTGCTGTGCGGCTGGCAATTGTGGCATTCAGTTCCGCATTGTCGCGAACTGTTCCACCCGAGAAGTCGGTTTCGATTGCACCCGGTGCCACAGAATTGACGGCAATCCGGCGCGGCCCCAGTTCCACTGCCATATAACGTGTCAGTGTGTCGATCGCGCCTTTCAAAGAGGCATAGGCGGCGTAGCCAGGATACGAGAAGCGCGCCAGCCCGCTCGATAGATTGACGATGCGGCCGCCATTGGCCATCAGTGGAAATAGCTTCTGGGTCAGAAAGAACACCCCCTTGAAGTGGATGTTCACCAGTTCGTCAAACTGCTCCTCGGTGGTTTCCATGATCGAGGCATAGATCCCGATCCTCGCGTTGTTGACCAGAAAGTCGAAACTGTCGTGCTGCCAGTGCTCACGCAACACTGTGCGCACTTGTTGGACAAAGGTCGCAAAGCCGGCGCATTTTCCGACGTCGAGCTGTAGCGCCACGGCGTGCACGCCTTGCTCTTTCACCGCAGCCACCACTGCGTCGGCCTCATCCTTCCGACTGCGGTAGGTGAGAATGACATCAATGTTCTTGGTAGCGAGATGCTCGGCCGTATTGCGTTCCAGGCCACGGCTGCCGCCAGTAACGATCGCGATCTTGTTGCTCATTGGGTTTCTCCGCGGGTGATGGGTACAGGCCCGTTGGACTGCAAATACATTCAGCAGCCAGGGTCGGATGAATCAGCCCTTGATGTTTAGACCGATCGTCATCACCGGACGTTCGGGCGGCTGCGATGGCTGCGCGGTACTCCAACGAAAGCAGGGACAAACATGCGCTATTGCGCGAGACGAGCGATCAGGAAGTGCTTGGCCCGCCGATATTGAGCCATTCCATGGCAAGTCATATGAACGCCTTGCTCTCTTGTGGGGCGTGGTGGCGGGTAACAACCTGAAGGCCTGCGCCAGGGTGCGCGAGTGCGGCTGGAGGGAGGACAATTCGGGCGTTTCGACTACCCGGATTCCCAATGACGCTTTCTCTTGCACGCCGGGCATTTCTCCTCCTGCCGGCAGGCTTGCCCTGGCTTCCCGTGGGTGCAACGGCCACTGTGGATTTTCGTACGGCCGGCTTTGCCAGGCTTGAACATCACGCAGCGGGGCGCCTCGGTGTGTTCGCGCTTGACACCGGCAGTCGCGCAGGTGTTGCGTACCGCGAGGCCGAGCGCTTTCCTCTCTGCAGCACCTTCAAACTCATTGCCGTGTCAGCGGTCCTCAAGCGTAGCGAGACTGAGCTGGGTTTGCTCGACAAGCGCCTGAAATGGACGGACTCCGACCTCGTTTCCTGGTCGCCAGTTACCGGATTGCATGTACACGACGGCCTGTCCGTGGGTGAGCTTTGCGCTGCGGCGCTTCAGCACAGCGACAACACAGCGGCGAACCTCATGATCGACCTCTTGGGTGGACCGCAGGCTGTGACGGGATTCGCACGCTCGATCGGGGATGAAGTTTTCCGGCTCGACCGGCGCGAGCTGGAACTCAATACCGCAATTCCAGGCGATGTACGCGACACGACGACACCGGCAGCGATGGCTCGGAGCTTGCGCAAGCTCGCCATTGGCAACGTACTGGCTGATTCGCAGCGCGGGCAGCTGCAGCAGTGGATGCGTGACAATCGGACGGGCGATCGGAGGATTCGCGCTGGTGTCCCGGCCGACTGGAAAGTAGGCGACAAGACCGGTACGGGGGATTACGGTACGACCAACGACATTTCGGTCCTCTGGCCTCCGGGGCGTGCGCCGATTGTGCTTGTCGTGTATTTCACGCAACGCGAGAAGGATGCCAAGGCGAATGACGATGTGATTTCGGAAGCGGCGCGTATTGCGCTGGAAGTGCTTGGTTGGGGTTGAAGGGGATGACGGTCATGATCTCGTCATCCCATCTGAGATTGGGAGTCGATGCCAAAGCGATGCAGGAGAGGGAAACCGTAACGTAGTACCGCTTGATGCCTGGGTTGTGGCGGGGGGCTCCGCCGCAATAGACGCCTCAACCAGACGCACGAGTCTCCCGCTCCTCGCCAATCAAACCCTGAAATCCGCCGCCATATCCGCTTCGGTCCTTGCCTCCAGCTTGCCTGAGCGGCATGCGTCAACGAATTTTTCGTAATCCCGCTCCACCTGATCGGCATATGCGTCGGAATACTTGACTAGCGCATCGGCGAACCGGTCGCTGTGTCCGACGTATTCGCAAATCTCCCGCGCGAGTCCGCCGGCCTTGGCGTGGGCTCGGGCGAGTGCCCAGCCACAGAGGCGTGCGTAGGAGCAGAACGTCCCGGTATTCATGAGCTCGTATTCGGCCGAGAGCTTCATGTCGCGCAACTGCCGCAGGTAGAAGGGGCGGCCCGAAGGTCCGCGTGTCCAGCCAAGGAACGGATCGCTCGCCGCCTGCATCAGCCTTTGGCCTTCGACAACGCGACGTCCTTCGTGGTCGCAAGGGCTGCTCTTGAAGAAGCGTGCGACGACTGATTGTGTGGCTTCCTTGCTCTGCAGGAAGAGGGGCTTGCCATGGCGGTCGATCAGGAGTCGCACCAGGCAACGTGTGCCGACACTGCCTACGCCGACGACCTTGAATGCCACGTCATGCGGCGTGAAGTGGCTGAGCAGGTGCCGCCGATCGGCCGCCAGCGTATGCAGGTATTCCTTGAAGCTCTTGCTGAATGCGGCCTCCAGATTCTTGAATTTCATCCAATCGTCATCTTGGCCGAACAGCGTGTGCTTTCCCGTGATGTGGAAGATGGCTGGCGGTGAGTCGCGCAGCACCCAGCGGCCATCTACTTGGTCGGACAGTTTCGGCAGCAGCATCGAGCTAGTACGGTTCATTGCGCGTTCCAGACCGCGCTGGAGTTGGCGACGCGTATCCGAATCCTTGGCGATCGCCAGCAGGCGATCAAATGTGATGCGTTCGTACCAAGTATCGAGCAGGCTCAGGTTGGCGAATTCGCCCATGCGGTCCTGATAGCTGCGTACCGTCTCGCGCACCAGATCTTCCTCGATTCCACGCTTGTGGTTGAGCGCTCGGGCTGCGACCACGAAGCTCGCGCAGAGCCGCTTGAGATCCCATTCCCACGGGCCACTGCTGGTTTCGTCAAAGTCGTTCAGATCGAAAATGAGCGCCCGCTCGGGTGTGGCAAAAGCGCCGAAATTGGCAAGGTGGCTGTCGCCGCAGATCTGGTGGATCAGGCCTGAGTTGGGCGTGCCGGCGAGGTCGTGTGCCTGGACGATCGCGCTACCGCGAAAGAAAGTGAAAGGCGAGGCGAGCATTCGGCCGTAACGCAGCGGGACCAACCGTTCGACCCGCCCGGTACTCGATAGCTTGAGTAGTTCGATCGGATCCCGGTGAAGGTCCCCGACGGCTGCATGTTCGGCGCGCCGTACCTTGCGACGGACGTTTCGTCCGTTTGTGGCGAGAGATCCGAAGTCTTCTGATTTGCCCATGGCGCCTCCTCTTTCGGGAAACAGGCTTAAAAGGCCCGCGCCTTCCGGGTCTCGCTTCAAGCTTCAAACTAGTGCGCGGCTACGGCGCTGTCAAAACGTACGGGCACTCGAATGGCACGCACCGGCATGGTGCCGAATCTGTCTCATTTCTGGACCCGATGCGTCCGGAGGGCACGCCCATGGTCATTGGCGTGTGACGTGCTTCTCAAAAGGCGGGGGTTAATTGTCAACCGGGTGTGCCGTAGACGCATTGGTTCCTCTGCGGCATCAGCCCGGAAAAGAGAAGCACACATGTGTCTCATGCTTGCAGGCCAGCGCGGATTTCCCGCAATCGACGAATCACAGGTGTCCGCCATTCTGGCGCGCAACCCGCATGGCATTGGCATTGCGTGGGCGGGACAGGGGCGGCTGCACGTCAGCCGCCATCGTGATGCGAATACCCGTACTGTGCTGTCTCTTTTTGGCCAGATCCCGCCTGACGTACCGTTTCTGGTTCACTTCCGCGAGGCCACGGTTGGTGAGGTGAGTCTGGACAACGTCCAGCCCTTTGAACTGCACGAGGGCAGGGTTGTCTTTGGTCACAACGGCACGCTCAAGGGCTACGGATGCGGCAGGAAATCCGATACGCGCCACTTTGCCGCTTCGACTGTTGGAACCGTGCTTGACCAGTTCAATGGCGATGTCGTTTCCAGCCATGCGGCGCTATCGCGCCATCGTCCGCCGGGTAACCGCTTCGTGCTGCTCACGGCATGCGGCGAGCTGAGTATCCACGGTGAGGACGAGGGATTCTGGTTTAGCGACATGTGGGCGTCCAATCCGAAGCACCGCGATATCTTTGAGTCCTGCGCCGTCGCGGCCTGAATCAATCAAGCGCAGCGAGGTACTTTGCGAGGTCCTCGATGTCCTGGTTGCTCAGAGTCCTCGATACGCTGGCCATGTTGCCCGCATCGTTGGCCCAGGGCTCGACTCTCCAGATGGACACGAGTCGCTTCGATGGCACGTGTCACGTTGCGAAGGGAGCGTGTTCGGTGACGACATGACTGCTGGACGTGGAGCGAAAGGCGTTCGGGTAGACTCCGGTCTGTCCAATCCGCAGGCGGTGCAAGCCGCCTGCGTCGTTTTCAGGAGCCCTCCCAATGCCCGTGTCTGTGACGAGCCGCAAGCCGCTCGATGGCCTCGCCATGGGTTTGATGTGTCTGCTGTGCGTCATCTGGGGGATGCAACAGGTGGCCATCAAGGCCGCCGCGCCCGATCTTCACCCAGTGCTTCAGAACGGTTTGCGGTCCGCGATTGCCGCGCTGTTGATCGTCCTGCTTGTGCTGGCTCGCGGAGAATCGATCGAATTCTTCGGCCACCGTTTGCTCGCGGGCATGGGCGCCGGGTTGCTGTTTGCAACCGAATTTCTTTGTGTGGCGTTCGGGCTTACCTATACCAGCGCATCGCACATGGCGGTTTTCCTGTACACAGCACCTGTGTTTGCAGCGCTGGGCCTGCACTGGTGCGTGCCGGGTGAGCATCTGTCACGACGTCAGTGGCTCGGTGTGTTGATCGCCTTCTGCGGCATTGCGACAACCTTCTGGAACGGCTTTTCGGCGGGGACGGCCTCGCGCGACATGCTGTTCGGCGATGCGCTCGGCGTACTCGGCGGCCTGCTATGGGCGGGCGCCACGCTGGTCGTGCGGACCACATCGCTGTCCGAAGCACCCCCAAGCCTACCGCTCCTGTACCAACTCGTCGTCAGTACCGCGCTGCAGCTCTCCGTGGCGACAGCCTGCGGGCAATGGGGCGACGTGCGGATGACTCGCATTGCGTGGAGCAGCTTGCTGTTCCAGGGCGTGGTCGTAGCCTTTGTGAGCTACCTGGTGTGGTACTGGCTGCTGCGGCACTACCTTGCATCGCGGCTCTCGGCATTCTCGTTCCTCACGCCTTTGTTCGGCGTGGGTTTCGGCGTGGCATTCCTGGCAGAGCCGTTGGACCAGCGGTTCATCCTGGGCGCTGGGCTGGTGTTTGCAGGGATCGTGATGGTGAATATGCGTAGGGGGTGATGACTGGGAGAGTCGCCAGCCAACACGCCATCGCGCAGCGACAACCAATGCAAACGTTGTCCGCACGTGCCCGGAAACAATCCTTCAACGAGCGAATGCGCCGCGTTCAACCGACTGGATTCCCGCCTCCGTGACAATGACATTTGAATTTCACGCTATCTAACGACTCCACCTTGCGGTGCCAATCGCCCGTCGACGACTCAACGCCCCATCAGCACCCCAATCGCCTCGGCAAAGTCATCCACGACCACCGCAGGTGTGATCTGTTTGTCATGCTCGTCCTGCGGCCTGAACTTACCGGTCCGGACGAGGATTCCGGCAATCCCGACCGCCTGTGCGCCACCAATGTCATCGGCGAGGTCGTCGCCGATCATCACTGCGTCCCCCGCCTTCACTCCGATGAGCGAAAGTGCGCCATTGAAGTAGGCGGGCGCAGGCTTGCCGACAATGGTTGCCGTAATGCGAGCCGAGAATTCGAGCCCGGCGACGAAGGCGCCCATGTCGAGCGTGAGCCCGTCCGGTTCCTTGAAGTAGCGGTTCTTCGCCATTGCGATCAGCGGCAGTCCTCCCATAAGCAGCCGGAATGCCGTGTTGAGTGCTTCGAAGGTGAAGAAGTGGGCGGCATCGCCCAGCACGACGGCCGTTGGTTCCCGTGCGCTCGGCCCGAGTTCCGCGGCGATGTCGGGATGAACCAGCCAGTGGGGCGCGAGGCCATGGGAGCGCAGGTATTCGATGGCGGCCATCGGTGCAGTGAATACGGTGTCGCCGTCGAGCTCGAATCCCATCTTGCGCAGCTTGCTGACAATCGCGACGCGTGGCGTACGCGTCGTGTTGGTGAGATAGCGGAGTGCGATGCCTGAGCGTTGAAGTTGCCGCAGTGCGGACACGGCACCGGGAATCGGTTCGTCGCCGACATGCAGCACGCCGGCGAGATCGATCAGCACCGCTTTGGGTCGCCGTGGCAGTGGCATCGTGAGCGCTTTCCCTGTGTCCGGATTTCGTACCATCTGAATGAAAGATAGAGCGGAATCCGGGCCAGCGATGCCTTGCCGTATGCGGGATCAGGTTCGGATACCGAGTAGCCGGTAGATCGGGCAGAACGAAACGAAAGCGGTCAGCAACGGCACGATGCCGATCCAGCCCCAAGGTGTGGCGGGGCCGATGAAGACGAGGGATAGGAGGGCAAGGCCGGCGATCACGCGGATTGCGCGATCGATCGGGCCGATGTTCTTCCAGTTCATGGCGTGACTCCGATTGTCGACAGGACGGGCGGAGCGTAAGTCGCCGTGGTGGTTTATTCAGTGACTAGGTCACACTGAGCCGTTCAGTCGCGGGACTGGCGTTCAAGGGCCGGTCGGTCGAGCACGATGATCTGCCCGCGTCCAAGCTCGACCCAGCCGTGGTCTTCGAAGGCCTTGAGCTGACGGCTGACGACCTCGCGTGCGCTGCCAAGGTCGGCCGCGATGCTCTGGTGCGTGCGTTCGATGGTGCTGCCTTCCTGCTGCACGTATTCCAGCAGCAGGCGGGCGAGACGTGTGTCGATACGTTCGAGCGCGACCTCTTCGATACGCGTGGCGAGGTCGACGAGCCGGGTGGCGTAGGCGCCAAAGACGAAGCGCCGGAAGGCTGCGGACTCGGCCAGTAGTTGCTCGAAAACATGGTCCGGGAAGACTGCGGCGCGGATTGGGGTTTCGGCAATGCCTTCGGCCGGATAGGCGAGCCCGCCGAGCAGGCACGAAGTGGTCATCACGCAGCTATCGCCCGGCCGCAGTCGGTAAAGCAGGATCTCGCGTCCGCCGGCTGAGACGGCTTGCACGCGAACTACGCCATCGAGCAGGAGCATGAACTGGCGGCAGGGCGCACCGGGTGTGAACAGGGTCGTGCTCGCCGGGATCGATACAGGCTGGGCGATCTTGGCTAGCGCACGGCTGGTTTCGGCATCGAAATGGGTGAGCAGGGCTGTGAGCATGGCGGGACGATTGTAGGGCCTTCTTCGACCAAGTCCGGATTCGCATCGTTTGTCGTCATTGTGCGGGTTGCGTTCGCTCTTCTGAGCGATGGGACGTAACGAATCGGGCGCCTGAAGGCGCCCGATTTGCGATTGGTCTTGCGAAGCGCGTCAGTTGATGCTGGCCTTCCAGCCGCCTCCAAGCGCCTTGTACAGGTCGACCGCGGCGGTAAGGCGGCTGAGCCGTGCGCGGATGAACAGTACCTGCGCGTCATTGGCGCTGCGCTGGGCGTCCAGCAGTTCAAGGAAGGCTGCCGAGCCCGCTTCGTAGCGCGCACGCGAGATGCGTTCGACGTTGCGTGCGGCGGTCAGCGCCCGTTGGTACTGGCGCTCGGTTTCGGCGTTCTGCGATACGCCAACCAGTGCGTCGCGCACCTCGCGGTACGCGTTTTCGGCGGTCTTGCGGTATTGCTCGACGGCTTCCTTCTGCACGGCGGTGGCTTGGTCGAGCCGTGCGCTGCGGCGGCCGGCGTCGAACAGGGGCAGGTCGATCAGCGCGCCGGCGGACCACATCTTTGCGCCGCCCTTGAAGAGATCCGAGAGGTCGATGCTCTGCAGGCCGAGCGCGCCTGTCAGCGAGATGCTCGGGTAGAGCGCGGCCTTGGCCACGCCGATGTTCGCATTGGCCGATGCGAGTTGTGCTTCCGTCGCACGCACGTCAGGACGAGCATCGAGGAGTGCCGATGGGAGGCCAGCGGGTGGTGCGGGCGGGATCGGTAGTTTCGACAGATCCCCGCCCGTATCGCCGATGTCGAGGTTGGGTTTGCCGACGAGCTGTGCGAGCAGGTTGGTGTTGAGTGCACGCGCCTGCTGCAGCACGGAAAGCTGCGCTGCCGCGTTGGCCCGGCTGTTCTCCGCTTGTTCGAGGTCGAGCCGCGAGGTGGAGCCTGACTTGTAGCGGCGTTCGGCGATGGTGTACGCCTCCTCGCGCGTACGCAGCGTTGCGCGCGTGGCCGCGATCTGTGCATCGTTGCTGCGCAGGTTCAACCAGGCGCCGACGATTTCGCTGGCGAGGGTCAGACGAACCGTGTCGCGCGCATAGCGGCTGGCGTCGGCCAGAGCGAGCGCGGATTCGCGCGTGCGGCGCAGCTTGCCCCAGAAGTCCAGCTCGTAAGCGGTGGAGGCGGCGAGCTGGAAGTTGTTGCCGATGAGGTGTGAGCCAGCACGTGGGGCGCTGGGGCCGTACTCACTGACGCGGCCGCGTGCGGCACTGCCGCCCAGATCCACTTCCGGGTACAGCGTTGCGCCGGCCTGATGGGCGACGGCATCGGCTTGCTCGACGCGGGCGATTGCGATGCGGATATCGGTCGAATCCTTCAGCGCATGGTCGACCAGCGCGTCGAGTTCCGCGTCATTGAAGGCGCGCCACCACTGCGGGTCGATGCCCGGTGCGGCGGTCTCGGTCGTCACTTCCTTGAAGGTTGCGGCCAGCGTGCTGTCGGGGCGCAGGTAGTCGGGGCCGACCGCACAGCCGGCCAAAGCCAGCGCCAGCGCGGCGACGAGCGGGGAGCGCTTTCTTACCGTCATGCTTTGTCTCCAGCGTTGGCGGGGCTTCCGGCTTCGACTTCGTCGTCATCGTGGTGACGCGCCTTCTTGCCTGCAAGCCAGGTAAAGAAGATCGGAATGAACAGTGTGGCGACGAAGGTTGCGGCCAGCATGCCGCCGAACACGCCGGTGCCCATCGAACGGCGTGCCGCCGAACCGGCACCGGTTGCGATCACCAGCGGGACGACGCCGAGCACGAAGGCGAGCGAGGTCATGACGATCGGGCGTAGCCGCAGGCGTGCGGCTTCGAGGGCGGCGTCGAACACGTTCTTGCCCAGCTCCATCTGCTGTTCGGCGAATTCCACGATCAGAATCGCGTTTTTCGCCGCCAGGCCGATCAGTGTGATCAGACCGATCTGGAAGTAGATGTCGTTCGGGAAACCTCGGAACAAGATCGCGACCAGCGCACCGAGCAGCGCGAACGGCACCGCCATCACGACCGCGAGCGGGAGCGACCAGCGTTCGAACTGTGCTGCGAGGATCAGAAAAACCATGATGATCGCAAATACAAAGGCATTGATCGACGCGGAACTCGTGCGTTTTTCCTGGAACGCCTGACCGGTCCATGCCAGCTCGTAGCCTTCCGGCAGCACTTGCGCAGCCACTTCTTCCACTGCCTTGATGCCGTCGCCCGAGCTCACGCCTTCCACTGTGTTGCCGAGCACCTTGGCGGACAGGAAGCCGTTGTAGCGGTCGAGCGTTTCGGCACCGGTCCTGCGTTCGACACGGATCAGCGTGGAAAGCGGGATCATGTTGCCGTCATTCGAGCGGACCCATACGCGGCCGAGATCTTCCGGTTTCATGCGATACGCCGCGTCGGCCTGGATCTGTACGCGGTAGGTGCGACCGAACTTATTGAAGTCATTGACGTAGAGCGAGCCCATCATGCTCTGCAGACTGTCGAACACCGCCTTGATCGGCACGTTCAGCGATTGCGCCTTGGCCTCATCGACTTCCACATGCAATTGCGGCGAGGTTGGATGGAAGAACGTGTTGAGTCCGGCGAGTTCCTTGCGGGCATGCAGCGCCTGCATGAATTCCCCCATGACCTGATTGAGCTTCTTCGGATCGTCGTTGGCGCGGCTCTGCACGTAGGCCTCGAAGCCACCCGCCGAACCCAGGCCGCGGATCGAGGGCGGGTTGAAGGCGATCGCCCAGCCGTCCCTTTCCTCCATGCCGGCATGGCCAATCGCGTGTACGACGTCATCCGAAGTCTGCGTGCGTTCTTTCCAGTCCTTCAGGCGCACGAACACGGTGGCGGCGTTGGACTTGTTGCCGCCACCGATCAGGTCGAAGCCGTTCACCACGAAGATATGAGCGATGGCTGGGTTCTGGCTGATCGCTTGCCGGATATGCTCGCCGGTGACGGTGGTGCGCTCGATACTCGCGCCATCTGGCAGCATGACCGCCGAGATGACGATGCCCTGGTCCTCGACCGGCACGAAGCTGCCCGGAATCTTCTGCACCAGCCAGACGCCCAGACCGATCGCAGCCACGAACGCGGCGGCGGACACGATGCGGTGATGCAGCATCTTGCTGACCAAGCTTGTGTAGCCGTTCGTCGCGCGTACCACGCCTTCGTTGAACCACTTGAAGAAGCGGTGCGGTGCGGCGTCCTGGCTGCGCAGGACGATCGCGCACAGCGCTGGTGTGAGCGTGAGCGCGACGATGCCGGAGATGACCACCGACACGGCGATCGTCACCGCGAACTGCTTGTAGAGCTGGCCCGCGATACCGCCGAGGAAGGCTACCGGGATGAACACCGAGCAGAGTACGAGCACGATCGCCACGATGGCGGAGGACACTTCGCGCATTGCCTTCTGCGCCGCCTTGCGGGGTGAAAGGCCTTCTTCGCTCATCAGGCGCTCGACGTTTTCCAGCACCACGATCGCATCGTCCACTACGATGCCGATCGCCAGCACCATCGCAAACAGCGTCAGCGTGTTGATCGAGAAGCCGAAGAGCCACAGGCCTGCGAAGGTGCCGATCAGCGACACCGGCACCGCCAGCATCGGGATCAGCGTGGCGCGCCAGCTCTGCAGGAACAGATACACCACGATCACGACCAGGGCCGCCGCTTCGAGCAGCGTATGCACCACTTCCTCAATCGAGGATTGCACGAAGGCCGACGTGTCATAGGGCACGTAGTACGACACGCCTTGCGGGAAGCGCTTTGCGTGCGCGTTCATCCACTCCTTGACGGCTTTCGCGGTGTCGAGCGCGTTGGCGCCGGTCTGCAGGAACACCGCCATGCCGACCGCTGGTTTGCCGTCGAGTGTGGTGAAGGCGTCGTAGTTCTGTGCGCCCAGCTCGATGCGCGCAATGTCGCGCAGACGCAGGAAACCGCTCTTGCTGTCGCCGCGCACGATGATGTTGCCGAACTGCTCGGGTTCGAGCAGGCGGCCGCGTGCCGTCACCGTATAGACCAGTTGCTGCCCCGGCACGGAGGGTGTCGCACCGATCTTGCCCGCGGCGAACTGAACGTTCTGGGCTGCGATTGCACTGGAAACATCGGTAGCTGTGACGCCGAGCTGTGCCATGCGGTCGGGCCGCAGCCAGATCCGCATCGCATAGTCTTGCGCACCGAAGATCGTAACGTCGCCCACGCCGCTGATGCGCTTGAGGTCGTTGACGATGTTGAGCGAGGCGTAGTTCGACAGGTAGATCACGTCATGCGACGTTTCCTTCGTCTGCAGGGCGAATACCAGCAGGATGTCGGTCGAACGCTTCTGCACCGTCACCCCGTTCTGGCGAACGATGTCGGGCAGGCGGGCCATCACCGCCTGGAGGCGGTTGTTAATGTTGACCGAGGCCTGGTTGGCGTTGGTGCCGACTTCGAAGGTCGCAGTGATCGAGAGCGATCCTGCGGAACTTGCGCTCGACGTGTAGTAAATGAGGCCTTCGACGCCGTTGAGCTGATCCTCGATCGGCGCGGCCACCGTGCGTGCCAGCGTTTCGGCCGAAGCGCCTGGGTAACTTGCCGAGATCTGGATCGTCGGCGGGGCAATTTCAGGGTATTGGGCGATCGGCAGTACGTTCGAGGCCACGAGGCCCGCGATCACGATGACGATCGACAGGACCGTCGCGAAGATCGGCCTCCGGATGAAGAACTGGGAAAACATGAATCAGTCCTTCCTCAGCCCTGCTTCTTTGCGTTGGCAGCCGGGGCACCTGCGGGCGCGGTGCCAGGCGGTGCCGGTTTGACCAGCGCGTCCGGATGAAGCCGGATCAGGTTGTCCACGATGACCTGATCGCCAGCCTTGAGGCCGCCAGTGATGATCCAATCCTTGCCATCCCACGGCCCGACCTGCACCGGGCGCGGTGCAACCTTGTTGCCTTCGCCCACGGTCATGACAAGAAAGCCCTGGTCGGACTGGACCACCGCGCCCTGCGGCACGCGGAACACGCCTTCGCGCGTGCCCACTTCCATGCGCACCTTGACGAACTGGCCGGGCAGCACCTCGGCCTCCGGGTTGGCAAAAGCGGCGCGCACTTCGCGCGTGCCGAGCTTCGGATCGATCCGGGTTGCCGTGAAGTCGAGCGTGCCCTTTTTCTCGTAGGTTGTGCCGTCGGGCAGCACGATCTCGACGCGCTTGACCTTGTGTGCATCGAAACGGCCGCCCGGAATTGCGGCCTGATCGATGTCGGAGAGTGCAAAGCGGACCTTGATGGGATCGACCTGGACAACCGAGGTCAGCAGGCTGTCGGACAGCGTAATGAGGTTGCCTTCAGTCTTCTGGGCGCGGCCACTGATGCCGGACACCGGCGCGGCCACGTTGGCGTAGCCGAGGTTCAACTCAGCAGAGTGCGCCTGCGCCTGCGCGGCTTCCAGTGCAGCACGCGAGAGCTGGAGTTCGGACGTTGCATCGTCGAAGTCTTTGCGGCTCGCGGCGTCCTGCGCCACCAGGCCCTTAAGGCGGTTGTACTCGCGGTCGGCCTGATCCGACCGTGCCTTGGCCTGCGCGACCGACGCGCGTGCGTTAGCGAGTGCCGCTTCGAGCGGCGCGCGGTCGATTGCAAACATCGATTGCCCAGCCGTGACCGCCGCGCCTTCCGTGTAGAGGCGCTTCATCAGGATGCCGCCGACCTGAGCGCGGACCTCGACCTCCTTGGCCCCCTCGGTCTGGCCCACTGCCTCGACGAAGATCGGCGCCTGCGTCGGTTCGACCCTGATTGCCGTCACGGGCGTCACTTCATTGGGAGGGGGGACTCCCGCATGCTCCTTGCCGGAACAGGCAAAAAGTGTGAGTGCTGCGATGGCGGCGAGCGGTACGACGGGCGGCAGATATGCCGGCCGGCCGGACTCAGGGGTCGGGCGTGTCATCCGGGAGACTCCTAATGTGTTGGAACGGGCGGAAGCGTGTGACTGACGTGCTTCCGCCCGGGGAAGAACCGATGCCGCGGGAGTGCATCACGATCCGTGCTGGGGGCGGCACCGGGTCACGAGTCTCACCGTGCAAGACGGGCAAACATACACGAATGTATGGATAATTGCAGCATGGCCCGAAAGACAAAAACCGAGACCGAACTGACGCGCCGCCTGATCATTGAGGCGGCGCGTCGCAATTTTGCCGAGCGCGGCGTTCGTCACACCACGCTTGAGCAAATCGCCGAAGCCGCCGGCGTGACGCGCGGCGCGATCTACTGGCACTTCGCCAACAAGTCCGAAATCCTGCTGGCCGTGCGTGATGACGTTGCGATGCCTTTGCTTGAGCGGCTTGAAAATCTGCTCATGGGTAGCGATGGCGACGGCAGGGAAGATCCGCTGGGTTCGATCGAGGAATTCCTGCACACGCATATCGACCGGGTCACCAACGACCCCGCCACGCGGCAAACATTCGAGATCATGTTCTTCAAGTGCGAATACACCGGTGAGTTCGGTGAAACGCTGCGCACCATGGTCTGCAAGACGCACGGCATGGAAGAGCGCCTGACTGCCGCCTATCGGGCTGCTGCCTCAAAGGGTCAGTTACGCCTGGGCACCGACCCGGCCGCACTTGCTCGCGACACCTATGCCTTCCTCGTCGGCATCGTTCGCCTCTCGGTCGGGCCCGGCAATTTAACGTCGCCCGAAACGACGATTCCGGTAATGATCCGCGACCATATTGCGTTGCGGCGGGGCTGAGGCGTCCCCGGGGGCGGGGTTGCGAGGAAGCGGCACGACGGAGGGCTGTAGCCCCTTGGGTAATGACAGATGCGCACCGCGTTCTGGCGCAGGCGTGTGACAGCCATCAGGTGCTAGGCTTCGCGGTCTTAGCGGACCGTATCCGAAGCCCATGAACCACCAAGCCCTCTCCTCCTTCATCTGGTCCGTCGCCGACCTGCTGCGCGGTGACTACAAGCAGTCCGAATACGGCCGCGTGATCCTGCCCTTCACGGTATTGCGGCGGCTGGACTGCGTGCTGGAGGCCACCAAACCCGCCGTGCTGGCCGAGTTCGAAGCCAAGAGCAAGGCGGGGCTGAACCCGGACCCCTTTCTTCAGCGCAAGGCCAGACAGAGCTTCTACAACACTTCGCCGCTGGATCTCGTAAAGCTCCTCGGCGACCAGGACCACATCCGCCAGAACCTCTACGCCTACGTGCAGGCCTTCTCGCCGTCGGCGCGCGACATCTTCGAGCGCTTCGACTTCCACACGCAGGTCGAGCGCCTGGCCAAGGCGAACCTGCTCTACCTCGTCACCGAAAAGTTCGCCAACATCGACCTGCACCCCGACGAGGTCGACAACGCCAGCATGGGCCTCGTGTTCGAGGAGCTGATCCGCAAGTTCGCCGAAATCTCGAACGAGACCGCCGGGGAGCACTTCACCCCGCGCGAAGTCATCCGCCTGATGGTGAACCTGCTGTTCATCGAGGACGACGACGTGCTCACGCCCGGCACCGACGTCGTGCGCACCATCTACGACCCCACGGCGGGCACTGGCGGCATGCTGTCGATCGCCGGCGAATTCCTGTTTGAACATAACCCGCAGGCGCGGCTCACCATGCACGGCCAGGAGCTCAACGACGAGTCCTATGCCATCTGCAAGGCGGACATGCTCATCAAGGGGCAGGACGTCGCCAACATCGTCGCCGGCAACACGCTCTCCGAAGACGGCCACGGCGCTCGCAAGTTCGACTACATGCTCTCCAATCCGCCCTTCGGCGTGGAGTGGAAGAAGGTCGAAAAGGTCGTGCGGCAGGAGCACGAACAGAAAGGCTTCGACGGCCGCTTCGGCCCCGGCCTGCCGCGCGTGTCCGATGGCTCGATGCTGTTCCTGATGCACCTCTTGTCCAAGATGCAGCCGGCGCGGGACGGCGGCAGCCGCTTCGGCATCGTGCTCAACGGCTCGCCGCTCTTCACCGGCGGTGCCGGCAGTGGTGAGAGCGAAATCCGCCGCTACGTGCTGGAGAACGATCTGGTGGAAGCCATCGTCGGCCTGCCCGCCGACATGTTCTACAACACCGGCATCGCCACCTACGTGTGGATCCTCTCCAACCGCAAGCCCGCGCAGCGCAAGGGGCGCGTGCAGCTCATCGACGCCAGCGGCTACTGGCAGAAGATGAGGAAGAGCCTCGGCTCCAAACGCCGCGAGATGAGCGACGCGCACATCGCCACCGTCACGCGCCTGTTCGGCGACTTCGTCGAGGCCGAGCTCGTCACGATGTGTGATGCGGGTGGCCAGACTGTCGGTGAGCCGCAGCTCGTCGCCGGTGCCGACACCGCGCCCACGCCCCCCGAAGGCGGGCGGCTCCGTCGCGTGCCCATTTCACGCATCTTCCGCAACGAGGAATTCGGCTATACCACGATCACCGTCGAGCGCCCGCTGCGCGACGAAGCCGGGCATGTAGTGCTCGGCGTGAAGGGAAAGCAGAAAGGCAAGCCGCAGCCCGACAGTGCACTGCGCGACACCGAGAACGTGCCACTCGGCGAGGACATCCGCGCGTATTTCGAACGCGAAGTCCTGCCGCACGCGCCCGATGCGTGGATCGACGAAGAGAAGAGCAAGGTCGGCTACGAGATTCCATTCAACCGCCATTTCTACGTCTTCGAACCGCCGCGCAGCCTGCATGCGATCGATGAGGAACTGAAGGCGGTTTCGGCCAACATCATGAAGATGCTGGAGGAGTTGGCGGAATGAGTTTGCCGAGGTATCCGGAATACAAGGGCAGTAAGGTGGAGTGGCTAGGACACGTCCCAGCGCATTGGAAAGTCGATCGCATCAAAGCGTCGATCGCCTCTGCCCGGAACGGCATTTGGGGTGATGAGCCCAAAAACGATGCGAATGACATCCCGTGTGTCCGAGTCGCCGATTTCGATCGGAGCAAGCTCCAAGTTAAATCTGAAGTGCCAACCGTACGTTCGATCACGGAGAAAGAACGAGCGAGCCGGCTATTGAACAGAGGCGACTTATTGTTGGAAAAATCTGGCGGTGGCGACTTGCAGCCCGTTGGTCAGGTCGTGATGTATCAGCTCGATGTGCCGGCCGTATGTTCGAACTTCGTAGCTAAGGTGGTGCTAAAGCAGAGGATGGTTCCGAGCTATTGGAATTACGTTCATAACGCTGCTTACTCGGTTGGCGTCAATATTGGATCTATCAACCAGACCTCTGGTATTCAAAATCTCGACCAAGACCGCTACTTCAATGAGAGGGCGCCGTTTCCGCCAGAATCCGAGCAAACCGCCATCGCCGCCTTCCTCGACCGCGAAACGGCGAAAATCGACGCGCTGATTGCCGAGCAGGAAAAGCTCATCGCCCTGCTGGCCGAAAAGCGCCAGGCCACCATCTCCCACGCCGTCACCCGCGGCCTCAATCCCGATGCACCGATGAAGGATTCCGGCGTGCCGTGGCTGGGGGAGGTGCCGGCGCATTGGGAAATGGGATGCCTCAAGCGCTTCGCTGACGTGATTGACTGCAAGCACTTCACGGTCGAGTTCCTGGACGAGGGGTTACCAATAGCGAGCATTCGCGAGCTACGCGAGAACCGCATAGATCTCAAAGACGCGAAACTCACGTCCCCGCGCGAGTGGGATTTCCTGCGGGAGGGTCGTGTACCTGTACCGGGTGACCTCGTGTTCTGTCGAAACGCCAGTGTTGGAGCTGTTGGCTACGTTTCGGAAATCACGCCCAGCTTTTGCATGGGGCAGGATGTCTGTCTGATACGCCCTGCGACAAAATCGAAGTTCATGTACTACCAATTAGTCGCCGCTGGGACAGTGAATCAAATCGAAGCCCTCCTTGTTGGCGCAACGATCCGACGTGCCAATGTGCAGGAGATTCGAAACTTGTCAGTGTCCTGTCCTCCTTTTCTTGAGCAGGAGGACATCGCCAAATTCCTCGACGCAGAAACCGAAAAATTGGATGGGCTGGAGTTTGCGGCTCGGAGCGTCATCTCACTACTGAAGGAACGCCGCGGCGCGCTGATCGCCGCCGCCGTCACCGGTCAGATCGACGTGCGCGGGCAAGTGCCCGCCACCGCATCACCCTCATTTCAGTCATCACAAGAAAACGCCTGACCGCACCATGAAATCCTTCCGCAAGGTATCTCGCCGCATCGTCGCCCGCCTGAACCGCCGCCAGCGCAAGAAGCTGCGGGTCGGGGAGTTTCAGGAACTTGGATTTACCGTCCATGCGACCTTTACCGAACTGCTCGACGAGGCGCGCTACGGAATGTTGCTGGACGACGTC
>JAVBUM010000101.1:0-16401 GCA_031555325.1 Niveibacterium sp.
GGCGACGCAGATACGTCAATCGGGCATTCTTATGCGTGTTCATCCGGGTGACTGTTTCGAGTGTGACGGGCGGTTTGGCGATTGCCAGTCTCTCAGAACTTCTCCGGGTGAACACCCGAAACAACCTATTGAGCCTTCACACCTAGTGCGCTTGTCGGCTCGCACCCTGTTCGAGTTGACGCGCGGTGCACGGCTCATGCTCAACCCGGGCTCCGATATTGCGAAAGAGTTCCTGCCGGGAGAGATCGACGCAATGCTCGAACACGGGTCGGGCCAGCCACTGACCACCCGAGTGTTGGCCCAAGATACGCCGGTACAAATCGCGGAACCCGTGTCGCCGCCAATTGCCATGGTTGATGGGCTTACCACCCTGTTTTCGCGTCATCCAGAAGTACGCGCGGCGTGGCTCGCCGTGATGCGCGAAGAAGGGGTTGGGCGGTCACCTTGCCTGCTACTTGCACTCGATGCGGAGCCGCCGATCGATCAGGTGTTGTCCGAAGCGGCATTGGTCGCATCCGATACGGCGCCCGCCGATCTCTTGGTCGAGCTGATCGTGATCGGGGACGAGAATGAAGGCCTCTCCGGCCTCCTGCGCCGGCACCTGCGACCGTTCTACGAATCGCGCTGGGGACTGCGTTTGCGCGAGACGGCATTTCCGGCTGCTGGGCGGGCATAATCGATCTTTTGGCAGAACCCGATGCAACTCGAACGTATTCTTCATTCACAGGGCTTTGGCAGCCGCAAGGAGGTCCGAGCCATGATCCGCCGCGGTTTCGTGGCGATTGGTGGCGAAATTTGCGAGGATCCATTTGCCGAATACGAACCCAAGGGGCTTGTATTCGAGGTCGATGGCGAAGAATGGGCTTGGCATGCCGATGCACATGTCATGGTCAACAAGCCAGCGGGTTATGAGGTCTCGCAAAAGCCAAAACATCATCGCAGCGTGTTCGAACTGTTGCCGGTGCCTTTACGAAACCGCGGTATCCAGGCAGTCGGCCGGCTGGACGAAGACACGACCGGCCTGCTGATCTTTACCACCGACGGTCAGTTGATTCATCAGCTTTCATCGCCCAAGCGCAAGGTTCCCAAACGCTACGCGGTGACACTGAAGCATCCAGCGACTGAGGAACTCACTGCCACATTGCTTGCTGGCGTCACGCTGCATGATGATCCAGAGCCTGTGGCCGCCGCGTCGGTTGAGCGCATCGGCGAACACTCGCTTGACCTGACAATCACTTCGGGCAAGTACCATCAGGTCAAGCGGATGATTGCGGCGGCTGGCAATCGGGTAGAAGCGTTGCATCGCACGGCGGTTGGTGGCCTTGCGACGCCCGCGGACCTTGCCGAAGGCGAATGGCGCTGGCTGACTGACGCCGATCTTCAGGCGCTGCGCGGGTAAGCGAAGGACTGCGCTACTCCCATTTGCGGAGATCCTCGATTAGTTTGCCGTCATTCGGAAGCGTGCCGGGTATGTGCAACTCGACCTCGCCCCGCAGTTTGGTGAGTTCGCGCAGGGAGTCGGCAAGGCGCGTTGCGATCCCGTTCTGTCTGGTCGCTGTTTCGGCGAGGAGTCGCATTTTGTCGCGCGAGTTGATGTTGTCTACGACGAGACGTACACGGGTGATTTCCGGGTGCCGGCGCAGGATTTCCGCAATCTGGGCCGGATGGACAAACATGCCTCGGACCTTGGTGGTCTGGTCGGCGCGTCCGAGCCAGCCGCGTAGGCGTACGTTGGTTCGTCCGCAGGGGCTGGCACCTGGCAATACCGCGGACAGATCTCCGGTGGCGAAGCGGATCAATGGGTAGTCGGGGTTGAAAGTGGTCACCACGACCTCGCCGACTTCGCCGTCCGGGAGGGGGTCTCCTGTTCCGGGACGTACGATCTCGACAATCACATCTTCGTCGACCACCAATCCTTCGTTCGGTCGCGTCTCATACGCGATCAAGCCAAGATCGGCTGTTGCGTAGACTTGCGAGGCCGTAATTCCGCGCGCAGTCAAACGCTCACGCAAACTTTTTGGGAAAGCTTCGCCCGACACCTGCGTGACTCGTAGGCTGTTGGTAGCGATTCCGAGTTCTTCAGCCTTGTCCAACAGGATAGTGAGGAACGAAGGTGTACCCACGTAAGCATCCGGCTGTAGCGTAGAGATCGCCTGCAACTGCAATTCCGTTTGCCCAATTCCAGCCGGAAATACCGTGCAGCCAAGTGCCTGCGCGCCAGATTCGAACATTGCTCCGCCCGGTGTGAAGTGATACGAAAAGCTGTTGTGCACCAACATTCCAGGGCGGAATCCGCCTGCGCGGAGTGCACGTGCCATGCGCCAGTAATCGCGTCGCCCGCCCTGTGGTTCGTACAGCGGTCCGGGTGATGCGAAGACCCGTACTGTTCGCGGCCCCCATGGCTGCGTTGCTACTCCGCCAAAAGGCGGTCGCAGGCGCTGGTCCGTCACAAGTTCGGACTTGCGCATCAGTGGCAGGCGGGAGAGTGCTTGGCGATCGCATACTCGCAAGCAATCCACATCTCTCAGTCTTTCGGCCAGTGCGGGTGCCTGGTTGCACGCACGCGCTAAGAAGGCGGGCAAGCGTTCGAACAGGTTGCGCTCTCGCGCTTCGGCAGGGCGGACTTCGAGATCGTCGTAGTGATCGCTCATGGCTCGTGGAATACGCGGAGTTGTGTGGCGGGAATGTGCCCCGCGCTTCTTCACGAGTCTGTCATCCGGATGTCAGCGTTCGTTCGGACGAGATCCGCGTGTTTCAATCGCATGACGTGTCACAAATCGGTCAAACTGGTGAAATAGACTTCGCGCCATTGCAATGCGCCGAGCCGCTGCTGGTTGCCAGGCGCCAAAACTTTTCTGAAAGCGCATATGGCCGCCAACATCCTGCTTATCGAAGACGAACCCGCAATCCAGGAACTCATCATCGCGAACCTTGCACGTGCGGGGCATACAGTCATTAAGGCATCGGATGGCGAGACCGCTCTACGGATTGTTCGCGATGCGTTGCCCGACCTGATTCTGCTTGACTGGATGCTGCCGGGGGTGAGCGGCATCGAACTGGCGCGACGTCTGCGCAACGATGAGCGCACCCGGATGATTCCGATCATCATGCTTACTGCGCGCTCTGACGAGGCGGACAAAGTTGCCGGGCTGGAGATAGGTGCCGACGACTACATCACCAAGCCGTTTTCGCCACGCGAGCTGGTGGCGCGGATCAAGGCCGTATTGCGACGTCGCGCTCCACAAGTTACTGATGATGCGGTTGAGATTGGCGGCCTGCGCCTTGATCCGGCGACGCATCGTGTGAGCGCTGGCACTACGACGCTTAACTTGGGACCGACCGAATTCCGTCTGCTGCACTTTCTGATGACGCATCCGGAGCGTGTGCATTCACGCGCCCAACTGCTCAATCAAGTCTGGGGTGATCATGTGTTCGTCGAGGAGCGCACGGTCGATGTGCACATTCGTCGCCTGCGTTGTGCGCTCGAACCCACCAGCCACGACCGCCTGATCCAGACGGTTCGTGGTTCGGGATACCGGATTTCGACGGAGATCCTCGTTTGACCCGAGGACAATGAGAGCCCGCTGACAGGATGCGTTCGACTGCTTACGTATGGGGTGGAGTCTGGGTGGGCCTCGCGGTGCTTGCCTGCATCGGGCTCTTGACTTGGCTGATATTCGGCGCGTTGGTCGCGATGCTGAGCGTTACCTTGCTGACACTCGGAGTCTTTGCATACCATGTCCATAATCTCCACAAGTTGGTTCGATGGACGCGTGAGCCGATCGGCACGGTAATGCCTAATGGATATGGCATTTGGGACTATGTTTTCTCTGACCTGAACCGTCGTGCACGTGCCGGACTTGACCAACGCGACCGCCTTGCGCAAGCCCTTGCGCGATTTCGCGAAGCGACCAGCGCCATGCCTGATGGTGTGATCCTGCTTTCGGCCGAAGACTTCATTGAGTGGATCAATCCTGCCGCGGCACTGCACTTTGAGCTCGATACACGCCATGACATTGGCCAGCCGCTCACCAACCTCGTGCGCCAGCCGGACTTTGTTAATCATCTGAGCAGCAACGGGGCCGGATCGACCGTTTGCCGGCTTGCGCGGCATGCCGGTACCGTGCTCTCGATTCAGGTCGTACCGTTCGGCGAGGACCAGCGGATGGTGCTATCGCGTGATATCACGCAGTTCGAGCGGATGGAAACGATGCGGCGTGATTTTGTCGCCAACGTTTCGCACGAGCTCAAGACACCGCTCACGGTTGTGGGGGGCTTCCTCGAGACCATCGATGATCTGCTCGAGGAGGTTCCGCCCGAAGAATTGCGTCACTACCTGCGGCTTGCCGCAGAGCAGGCCAAGCGGATGCAGCGCCTTGTCGAGGACTTGCTCGAATTGTCGACGCTCGAGACGAGTGCGAAGGCGCCGACCGACGAGATCGTCGACATGGCCTCGCTGCTAAGCCAGCTCACTGATGAGGCGCAAGCGTTTTCGGCTGGCCGGCATGAGATCGGACTTGAAACCGATGGACCCACCGCCCTGCGTGGCTCACGCAAGGAACTGCATAGTGCCTTCCTCAACCTCGTTACGAATGCGGTTCGATACACGCCTGAGGGGGGGCATATCTGGCTCGTCTGGAAGGTGGCCAGCGGCGGCGGCGCTCGGTTCACGGTCTTGGACGATGGCATTGGCATCGCTCCGAACCATATTCCGCGGCTTACGGAGCGCTTCTACCGAATTGACCGTAGCCGCTCGCGTGAATCTGGCGGGACGGGTCTGGGGCTTGCTATCGTCAAGCACTCGCTTAACCGCCATCAGGCACAACTGGAGATCCACTCCGATCTTGGACAAGGCAGCCGATTTTCAGCGACCTTTCCCTGTGAGCGGGTCTATCGACCGGCGTCCGAGGTATCAAGCCTCAGTCCGGCAAGCGCTCGAAACTGACGCGGTCGAAATTGGTGCCGCGCGAGATAAGCCTGAGCAGGCGCGTCTGGAAAGTCCGTTCTCCATGGATTTCGAGTACGCGGTCGGAGTGATACCAACCGGCCGGCAGAATCAGCGTGGACTCGGCCTTGAGTGCTGGCACGGAAGGCAGCATGAAGGCCTGCTGATAGTTTTCGCGCAAGCCTACGCCACCCTTTGGATTCTGGATGCGCGCGGCAACGACTTGCGGTACGCCTGGCATCAGTGAAAGCCCTGCGAACAGTCGGCCGTCGCGCCGGTACATCAGCCAGCTGATTTCTGCCAACAGGAAGGATTCGCTGTCCGATGGACGCAGGGCAACGAGCTGGCGGTGGTCGACACGGGAACCACTAGATTCGCGTGCGATCCGGAAGCCCGATACAGATTGATCCTGGGTACGCCAGTGCTCGAGCACCATGCCCAGTTGTGCTGCGCGTGCGTAGATCTCTGCTTCCGTTGGGCTGGCCGCTTCGACCTGTTCGCCGAAGGTGTGCAGGCTGGCATCGCGGAACGTGCCGGCGCGCGAAGTTGAAGGTTGCTCGAAGGGCTTTCCGGAAACGAAGTATGCGATCGATGCCAGATCGGTCGCGATCTGAACGCCGCCTTCAGTAGCGCGCCTTGCGAAGCGGCGGCCGGCGGATGCCAGGCCCCAGGGGCGATAGAGCCAGACAAGGAGGCGGGCGCACGCAGGCTGTACGCAGTCTTCGCCAAGGCCGAGTGCGGCCGGTGTCGTGCCACGCTTGAACTGCGCGACGATCGCATGGATGTGCGCGGCAAGTCGTTCGCTGTCTACCCGGCGAAGCGTGCTGGAAGCTGCGACGACACCCACCGGTCGCAGGCCCGCGTCCTGCGATAGATCGATCGCATAGGCTGACTTGACCTTGGTGTTGACATCCTTGTGCAGGGAGCAATGCGGGGCGAAGCGTTGGGCCCAGCGCAAGATCCAGTTGAACTCACGCGGCGTGCGTCCAAATGGATTTGCAGCATCAACCAGCAGCAACGCGATATAGGCTTCGACGCAGCTCTGGGCCCGCCAAACCTCGTTGAGCGGTTCGGCCACGCGGATTGTCGCGACGTTCCAGTCTTCAGCGGCCGAATAGAAGCGGTGCAGTTCTGCCCACATGCCCGCAGGCACTTCGCGTCGTGCGCGGTGATGTTCGAGGATCAGGCTGCCGTGATAGTGGATGCGACGCTGGGACAGCAGGGGTCGGCGTTCGATGAACTGTGGATCGAGTGCGCTGCGTTGGGCGATAAGTGAGTAGCTGCGGAGCATCAGTGCCCATAAGCCCAGCACATTGCGCAGCGTCTCATCTTCGGCGGAAATCGGTGGCAGCGGTCGTGCGGCGTAGCGCTGCGCAAGCTCGCTTTGAACGAATTCGACAGCGCTACGCGTGGCTTCGAGAATTTCGAGATGGCGAATCGCCGCTGGGGGGTGTTCAAGCAGACCACTCAGTAACTCGGACAGCTGCGCGTGCGTGTCGAGTACGTTGGTTGGATTGAGGTTGGCGAGCCAGGCAAGGCATGCCTCGGGGCTTGCAACATCGGGCATGACCCGGGGGGCGTGGTTCATGATGGATTCCGGGTGTGTTTCAGTGGCGACGGGCGCGCAGCCGCTCCGTTTGAAGGTTGGCCAGCCCGCGTCATCGTCATCATGCCAGTTGCTCCTCAATACAGGTCCGCAGTGATTCAATAGAAGGTGCTTGCCGCGGAGCACTATCGCGCTGGATCACGCCCCAGATCGGCTGCGGGAAATGGCGATCGTCGGAAAAACGTGGAATGACGTGCCAGTGCAAATGCGGCACGACGTTACCAAGACTTGCAAGATTGATCTTTGTTGGCTGCATCAGCTGGCGAATGGCTGCTTCGGTAGCGAGCACCACACGCATCAGGTGTGCGATGTCGTCCGGAGCGAGATCGCTCATCTCAGCGACATGGGTGTGCCATACGACTCGGCAGAAGCCAGGATATTCAGGATCCTCGACGCGGATTACGCGGCACCGATTGTCTTCCCAGACAAACGTGCCGCCGGCTGTTGTGCAGAGCTCGCACTGGCTCATACGGCCTCCTCGTCGAGGCTACAGAATGGCTCGCAGCCAGCACCTGTCTCGGGTCTTCCGTACGGCGTCGGTACACCATCGCGAAAGGCGGTGAGCGTACCGCGCGGCAACTGAATCCAGTCCTCGTTATCTGTGAGCGGAACGGTAGCGATCACGGCAACACGGTCGCTGAGATTTGTCAGTTCGCGGAAGTCCACTGAAAGGTCCTGATCGGACAAGTGTGCTTCGCCAAATGGCGCCATGCGGATCAGGTATGCAAGCCGGGATGCGCAATGGGCATAGAGCGTCACACCATCGCACAGCAGGAAATTGAATTCCCCGAATCCGCCGATGTCGCCGGCCAATTCGCGAATTGCTTCGAACAGGCCGGTGTCATCCGGAGGCGTGGGTCCGAATCGGTTGCGCAGGCGCTGGAGGATCCAGCAGAACGCGCGTTCGCTATCGGTATCGCCGACGGGAGTGAAACTGCCATCGAATGTCGGCTCGAAGCCGCGTAGATTTCCGTTATGCGCGAAGATCCAGTAGCGGCCCCACAACTCGCGCTGGAACGGATGGGTGTTTTCGAGCGCGATACGGCCACGGGTGGCCTTGCGAATGTGGGCGATCACGTTCAGCGAACGAATCGGGTAGTGGCGCACCAATTCAGCTACCGGCGACTCGACGGTGGCTTGTGCCTCAAGAAAAACGCGCACGCCTCGTTGTTCGAAGAACGCGATGCCCCAGCCGTCCCGATGTTTGTCGGTCAAGCCGCCACGTGCTTGGAAGCCGGTGAAAGAAAAGCAGATATCGGTCGGCGTGTTGCAGTTCATGCCAAGCAATTGGCACATGCGAGTCCTTCCCTATCATGCAGCGGTCTGCCGCGTTTCCGATCCTGGCCCTTGTAGGATCGCGCTTGGCAAGGTGGAGCAAACCACTCTGCCGCCCCGTACTTACCGCGTCGATGAAAAGTGTCACGACGCTTCTGGTGCTTCAGATCGATGGAAACCGCTCTGGTTCTGGGTTTCTTCAGGCTGCTGGAGAATCCGCGCCCAGCTTGCTTCTAGCTGGTGGCGAAGTCTGGGAAGAGGGCACTGCGCGGCCGGAAATCGGCTCGCGCAGCTGAGATGTTTTGTTATTTGTTGTGAGACGCCGTGCCCGCGAGTGCGATGCACGCTACTGGCGGCTCAGGCGAGCGAGGAATTCAGGCAGTGGTAATGCGTCCAGGTGATTCTTCAATTCCAGGCCGAGTTCGGTATCGCCTTCGATCTTGAAACGACGCTGGAAGAACAAGGTATCAGGGTCTTCTTCCCGCAGCGCGATCTTGAGATAGTCGGCTGCGCGTGCACAAAAGCGCACGGAAGGCTCACCCGAGACGGTCCGGAAGCGGTTGCCACCGCGCGTGAAACTCACGCCAAATGAAAGATCCTCGACTTCGATCCGCACCACGCGACCGTCGAGGAATGTCCAGTCACCCGGCAGTCGGCCCACGCGTTCAGCGACGTTCAGCGCTGTCACGAATGCCTGTGCCGCAGGCCATTCCGGCAAGCGACGTGCGACTGCCGCGAGCTGGCGCGGCAAGGTGAAATCAGGCAACGGCATGTTGCACCTCCTGTTTGATGCCGGGTTCACCGCGCCAGTAACCATCGCATACACCATCTGGTGCGAGCGTGGCCGCATTCCCGGTACCGGCTGTTTCGCCGGAAACTGCTGCGCGGAACAGCGCGGCGATCTCGCCAGTGTGCTGCGACTGCGGGCTGATGCGTAGCGCGGTGATATTCATGGCCGCAAGCTCCGGCACATGAGCGAGCAGCGATTGGCTGGCAGCCGATTGCGTCTGGATACCGTTGATTGCCAGGAAAGGCTGGCCTTCCCGGGTGTCGAGGCGCATGCCATCGGGAAATTCGAGGCAACGGAACTGGCAGTCGTCCTTCTTCAGATTGAAGTGGCGCGCAGTGAAGCAACGCGCGGAGAAAGCCAAAGGCAATCGTCCCCAAGCGAAGACTTCGGTCTCTATGCCGGCGGGTGCTTCGGCGAGTACCTTGGTGAGCGCCGTACGCGACATCTCGACTGGTGGCACCCAGCGTCGCGCGCCTAGCCTGTGATAGAGGGCGAGCGTGTCAGCGTTGTAGATGTTCAGGTGCGGGCCGGCGACAAACGGCACGTGACCGCGTAACAACTGCACTGCGCCGAGGTCGTTAGCCTCGACGAGGAACTCGCCGTTTTCTGCGAGTCGGCGTAGCGCTTTCATTTCCGATTCGGATTCAAGCAAGGCCTGGCTCGACAAAACGACTTCCTTGCCGGCAGCCGCGAGATCGCGTGCGAGGCCTGCCCAGTCCTGTGGGCGCATCTGCTGGCGTCGGCTACAGACGACTTCGCCGAGGTGAACCCGGTCGACAGGCCACGACATCGCTTCGGCGTAGAACGCCATGACGGTGTCGCGCGGCCAGAAAAAGAGGAGGGGGCCGAGAGTGATCTGCATGGCTTACTTCCAGGGGCGCGAATAAGCGCCAAGCGTTTGCTGCTGGCCTTCGGCGACGCGATTGAGCGCACCCTGCCAAGCTGGTTTCACGTGATAGCGTGCGCCGTCCTGGCAAGCTGCGTCGATCGCGGCACGCATCGTGCGTGTGACCTCGGCAACATATGCCGGACTACGCTGGCGGCCTTCGACCTTGATTGCAGCGACGCCGATGGAAAGCAGCTCGGGCAGCATCGACAGAACGTTCAGACTCGTCGGTTCCTCAAGCGCGTAGTAGGTTTCGCCATTGACCTCGAAGCGGCCCTTGCACAGCGTCGGATAGCCAGCGGGCTCATCTTTTCCGTAGCGGTCGATCAGGATGCCCGAGAGTCGTGACTCCATGCCCGCGGCGGTTTCCTGCCAGCGTACTGCGCGCGCTGGCGAACAGACTCCCGCTGTGTTCGGCGATTCGCCTGTTGCGTAACTCGACAGCAGGCAGCGCCCCTCAACCATCACGCAGAGACTGCCGAAACCGAAGACCTCAATTTGTACCGGGGTGTTTTCGATCACATGGGCGACCTGCTGCAGCGTAAGCACGCGTGGAAGCACGGCGCGCTCGACGCCGAAAAGGTCGCGCGCGAGGTTGATGGCCTCGTAGTTGGTTGCCGAGCCTTGTACGGAGAGATGACGCTTGAGGCCCGGATGGGTCTTGGCGGCGTAATCGAGCAGGCTCAGGTCGGCCATGATCACCGCATCAACACCCCACTCAGCCGCGGTATCGACTGCGCGCTGCCAGGTCTTGGTTTCCCCAGCCTGTGGATAGGTATTGATTGCCATGAGTACGCGCCGGCCCTTGGCGTGGGCATAGCGGATGCCTTCGCGCGCGGCGTTGGCGTCGAAGTTCAGGCCGGCGAAATTACGCGCGTTAGTCGCGTCCTTCAGGCCCATGTAGACCGCATCGGCACCCTCGTCGATTGCGGCTTTGAGCGCCGGAAGACTGCCGGCGGGGCAGACGAGTTCAGGTTTCTGCAAGGCCTTGAGTCCCATGAGAATAACCCTGCACTGTATTTCCCTGACTCTGCGTTCCTTTTGCTGTTCGTCAAATTCATATTGACGACGAAGCCCGCCGGGAGAGTTCTTCAGGCTAATCTACATTACACGCATTGCAAATGCGAATGATTCGCATATAATTTCGTACTCCGTACGTGTGGGACCGCATGTGCGGATGTATCAAACTACCGGAGAAACTGTTGCCTGCACCGTCCGCTCAACGTCCCCTTGATTTGACGTGGCTGGTGCCGCTCGTGCTCGTGCTGCATGGTCTTGTCGTGTGGGCAGTGCTGCACCAGCGGACCAACAGGCTGGATGTCGCGCCGAAAGTTATGGAGGTCAGCATTTCGCTGAATACCCTGCCGCAGCCTGCAGACACCCCGCCTGAACCTACACGGCTGAACCCGCCGCCAGTGCAGCCGCGCCCGCAATCTAGGCCGGTACCCACACCGGTGTATAAGGTGGCACCCACGCCCACGCCGACACCTACGCCGATTGTGATGCCTGCTGCGGTGCCTGCAACTGATGCGCCCGTGGCGCCGCATGCCGAGCCCGCGCCGCCCACCCCAGCTCCTGCACCGGAACCCGCTCCCATCGCACCACCAAGCTTTTCTGCTGCGTATCTCGAAAACCCGCCGCCGGCCTATCCGTCCGCTTCGCGACGGCTCGGTGAAGCCGGCCGTGTGGTGCTGCGGGTGCGGGTAAGTGCGGAAGGGCGTGCCGAGGTGGTCGAAGTCTCCAGCAGTAGCGGATTTGAGCGGCTTGACCGTGCGGCACTGGAGGCGGTCCGTCGGTGGCGCTTCGTTCCTGCGCGGCAGGCGGGAGTGCTGATCGAGGCCTGGGTCAAGGTTCCGCTGTCCTTCAATCTCGATTCCTGAAGCGAGTTCCAATGGAAACCACACAGATGCTGGGCTTCGCCCACTTTCTTGCCCACGCAGACGGCGTGGCTTACGCCATCTTTATTGCCATGGTGGCGATGTCGGTCGTAACCTGGGTGCTGATCCTGGCCAAGTCGGTTGCCGCCTTGCGTACTCGTAGTCGCAGCCGCCGCTTCCTCGCTATGTTCTGGAACGCACAGTCGCTCGACCAGGTTGCGCACCATCTCGATGAAAACCACCCAGATGAGCCATTTTCTCATATGGCATATCATGCTTTCGTTGCGGCCCGGCATCATCAACAGCATGCGACCAGGAAACTTGTCGATGCGGGTGGGGCGGCGGAATTCCTTACGCGCTCGATTCGCCGTGTGATCGATGAGGAAACGGCACGGCTCGAAAGCGGCTTGACCTTCCTTGCATCGGTGGGGAGCACGGCCCCCTTCGTCGGTCTATTTGGCACCGTATGGGGCATCTTCCATGCGCTCACTGCGATCGGCATGAGTGGCAGTGCCAGTCTCGACAAGGTCGCTGGGCCCGTCGGCGAAGCGCTGATCATGACGGGCATCGGTCTTGCCGTCGCACTGCCGGCGGTACTCGGCTACAACTTCCTCGTGCGTAGCAATCGCGTGCTGCTGGCCAAGCTCGACGCCTTTGCGCACGACGTATTTGCCTTCCTGTCGACCGGTTCGCGCCTTGCGGATCCGGCCGAGGTGACGCCGATTGGCAGTCTCCAACGTGCGATCTCCACCGCTGGAGCGCACTGATGGCCTTCGGAAGCTTTGACTCGAAGGCGTCGGCCGCGCCGATGTCAGAAATCAATATCGTCCCGCTGGTCGACGTGATGATGGTTCTGCTTGTCATCTTCCTGGTGACGGCCCCGCTGCTTTCGGATGCGGTGAAGATCAACCTTCCGAAGGCTACGAGCACGCCCCTTGAGCAGAAACCGCACAACGTGATGTTGTCGATCGATGAGCGTGGCCAAACGTTCTGGAACGGACAACGCGTGGACGAGGCGACGCTTAACGAGAACCTTGTGGCTGCTGGCCGACAGCAACCCCAACCCGAACTTCAGCTCCGTGCTGATGCGCGCACGCCCTATCAGCGGTTGGCCGAGATCATGTCTTCAGCAGCCCACGCGGGTGTGGCAAAGATTGGCTTCGTCACGGACCCCTCGGGTCGCGAGTGATGGAACACCCCGAGCGTCGGGTGACAACAGAACTGACCGACATAGCACTCTCGGCCCCGACGGAGGGGCCACCTCGTATTTCGAGTCGGACGCTGCTTGGCTGCGCGCGTGAAGTGCTGATCGAGCATGAAGGCGAGATCTATCGCCTACAGCGCACACGAGCGGGAAAGCTGATTCTCACCAAGTAATCCGGGACTTTCGTCCAACGCCTTCGTGATCGCAGCGGATATTTGTGTGACCGCTCGTCGCCGACGATCACCCCACAGCGGATGTGGAGCGAGATTTGAACGTGGTCATGTTGGAAAATGGGAACGACGTACTGAGGGTAAGCCGTTCCCGTTACGCGGCGAGGAAACGCGCTCAGTTCAGCTTGATCGGCACGAACAACCGGTTGTCGCTTCGCTGTACCAGCAACGAGAAGCGGTTGCCAGCGGCATCTAGCTTTTGCCTAAAGTCACTGATCGTCGTCACGCGCTGGTTGTTGATTGCCAGAATTACATCACCTGGCTGCAATCCGGCCTTGGCAGCCGCGCCAATAGCGTTCTCGATCAGCAGGCCACCTGGTGTGCCGAGCTTGTCTGCTTCCTGCTTGTTGAGCTGTCGCACGCTGACGCCGAGTTTTCCCCCCGGTTTCTCCGCCTCGGCCTGGGCAAATCCAGCGTTGTCCGGCATCTCGTCTAGCGTGACGGCGACATCGCGTGTCGCCTTGTTACGCCATAACTGCAACTTGACCTTGTCGCCGGGACGATGATCGCCGATAAGGCGCGGTAGGTCGATGGAATCGCCAATCGCTTGGCCGTCCACCGAAAGAATCACGTCACCCGCCTCAAGGCCCGCTTTGGCGGCCGGACCATTTGGCTCGACCTGAGCGATCAGCGACCCCTTTGCCTTGTCGAGGCCAAAGGTCTGGGCTAGATCATCATCCATGCCTTGGATCTGTACACCGAGACGGCCGCGCGAAACCTTGCCATGCTTCTGCAACTCGTCCTTCACCTTTACCGCGACGTCGATCGGGATCGCAAACGAGATGCCCTGGAAGCCACCCGAGCGCGAGAAGATCTGCGAGTTGATGCCGATGACTTCTCCGTTCAAGTTGAACAGTGGTCCGCCCGAGTTACCTGGGTTGATCGCTACGTCGGTCTGGATGAATGGCACATAGGTTTCGTCAGGCAGGCGGCGTGACTTGGCCGAAATGATGCCGGCCGTCACGGTGTTCTCAAAACCGAAAGGTGAGCCGACCGCGACAACCCATTCGCCAACCTTGCTGCGTTGAGCATCACCCATCTTTACATTCGGCAGGTTCTTGCCGTCGATCTTGATGAGTGCCACGTCGGTGCGGCGGTCGACGCCAATCACCTTGGCTTTGAATTCGCGTTTGTCCGTCAGCTTCACGGTGACTTCGGTCGCATCAGCCACCACGTGGGCATTAGTCAGTACATAGCCATCACCACTTACGATGAAGCCGGAACCGATACCTTGAGTGATGCGCGGTTGCTGCCCACCGCCAGGCATGCCGGGAGCGGGCATGCCAAATCGGCGCAGGAACTCGTAGAACGGGTCATCGGCGAAGGGGCTGCCGCCGGCACCCTTTTGCACGCTCGTTACGCTGATGTTAACGACGGCAGGGCCGACAGCTTCGACCAGCCCACTGAAATCCGGCAGGGCTGGGCGAGCAGACGGCGGCGCGACGATTGTGGCTGCGGCGGTAGTCGCGGGTATCGCGCTGCTGGCATGCGAGGTTGACACGCCGTTGCCTTCCTTGAGACAACCAGCAAACGCCACCGCGGCAACGCCCGCGACCACGAGCGAACGGGTCAGCGTCATTTTCATTATTCGTTCTCCCTTTCGATGGATGATGACTGCGGAAAGACGTGGGTCCGGGCAGGCCTGTTCCCTGACCTTACAAGCACTTACAAAGTAAGGGCTGTTCCGACGGCTTCAAGCGTAGGGGCTACAATGATCCTCCTTTCGGGAAGCGTGCAAATACCGTGACTCTGACTGATCTGCGATACATCGTTGCCTTGGCCCGCGAGCGGCATTTTGGCCGTGCGGCGGAGAGATGCAATGTGAGTCAGCCGACGCTGTCGGTTGCAGTAAAAAAGCTCGAAGAGCAACTTGGAGTGATGCTGTTCGAGCGTAGCGCGGCAGATGTGAAGCTGACTGAGATCGGACGCCGTGTCGTGGCGCAGGCTGAGCGCGTGCTGCTCGAAGCGCAGCAAATCCGTGAGATCGCGGAAGCCGGCAAGGATCCACTGGCTGGTCCCCTTCGCGTCGGCGTTATCTATACGATCGCCCCGTATCTGCTGCCGACCCTGATTCCGCTGATGCACGAGCGTGCACCGAAGGTGCCGCTGCTCATCCAGGAAAACTACACGCAGAAGCTGTCCGAACTGCTTAAGCGTGGTGACATCGACGTCGCGATCCTGGCCTTGCCGTTCGAGGAGTCGGGCCTCGTCGCCCAGCCAGTATATGAAGAGCCTTTCCGCGTCGTCATGCCGGTGACGCACGCCTGGACGAAGCTCGAAACCGTGCCGGGTTCGCGCCTGCTTGAAGAGCCGCTGCTGCTACTCGGTGCCGGCAACTGTTTCCGCGATCAGGTCCTTGAAGTCTGCCCCCGTTGCGCTCCCGGAAGTTCCATGCTGCAGAAAACGCTCGAAGGCAGCTCTCTCGAAACGATTCGGCACATGGTGGCCACTGGAGTTGGTGTCACAGTATTGCCGAGTGCAGCGGCCGATACGCTTGCGGGTTCTCAGGCGCTCGTTGAGGTGCGGCATTTCACCGAGCCTGAACCCTTTCGCACAGTGGCAATTGCCTGGCGTGTGACCTATCCGCGCAACGGGATCATCGACACGCTGCGTGGGGCAATTCTGGACTGCAACCTACCTGGTACGCGTCCGGTGGGACGCCGCAGGGAGAGTCGCCCCGAAGAGCTGTCGATGCCCGGATAGCGCAAGGCTGCCGCTGCGGACTGCTGAGACAATTCGAGCCACCCCGTGGTTGCGGACTATCCTGACAAGATTGGATTCCGCGTTCCGCCCCTTTTCGAAGCAGGAGGATCACCCTTATGAAGATTGACATCGGTATTTCCGACGCCGACCGTAAGGCCATCGCAGACGGGCTTTCACGTCTGCTGGCCGATACCTACACGCTCTATCTCACGACGCACAATTTTCACTGGAACGTGAAGGGGCCAATGTTCAACACGCTGCATCTGATGTTCGAAGCGCAGTACACCGAACTGGCACTCGCAGTGGACCTCATCGCAGAGCGAATCCGCGCGCTTGGTTTTGACGCCCCGGGTACGTATCGCGCCTACTCAGGTCTGACTTCGTTGCATGAACCCCAGGATGGGCTGTCGGCCACCGATATGATTCGTCACTTGGTGGCTGGCCAGGAGGCCGTGGTTCGTACCGCTCGCAGCATTTTCCCGGCTGCTGATGCTGCTGCGGATGAGCCGACCGCTGATTTGCTCACGCAGCGAATGCATGTTCACGAAAAGAACGCCTGGATGCTGCGCAGCCTGCTAGAGGCTTGATTCCCTAATCGAGAGAAATGGCCCGCATCGCGGGCTCAGATTGCTGACGAACCCCCGGTTTTTTCCGGGGGTTTTGTCTTTCTGAGCGTGCTCGCAGGGCGGGACGCGCTCGGCCCGCGGCCTGCTGGATTAGCCCAAACCGGAGAATGGGCCATCCGAGCCCCGCCAAAAGCCACCGCAGGAAGAGATGGATGCGCAAAAATCGGCCTTTCTTTTTGGCCGCCTTGCGCGCGAGCAGCAGCGCGATCTTCTTCATGTTCTGACACGCCGCCGAGAGCAGGCACTGCGCCTGCACCCG